>CABWZU010000001.1:0-64518 GCA_902510115.1 uncultured Gammaproteobacteria bacterium
TTATGATGTTGATCACACTAGCAGCTATTTGCTCTTAAATACAGAACTGAAACTGGTTGCGCTCTTGACAAACCCACACGAGCCTGGGCCAATGGCTAAGGCTCTTGACAAGATTATAGAGGCTTTATGACAGCACTAGCCTTACAGCAAAAATTAAAGAACCAATAAAAAGCACTGTCATTATAAGGCCTACAACGATATATGGCCATGGGCCTGTTTTTTCTGTAGCATCAAAATCTTGGGCAAGATTCTTTTTTTTTCCTACTCCAATCATTGCTGAAGCTACGGCTCTAAAAACCTGAAGCAAAGATTTCATGTCTAAGCAACAACTCCAAAATTCATTAGCAGGTAATGGTCTATCAATAGTCCCAAGAATAAAACCATCAGATAATTAATGGAATATTTAAAAGTCTTAAATGCAATCTTAGGATTCTCAGGCTCCAGAAAAATCTTAATTGAGTAGCCTAAAAAAAGAGCTCCAAGAGATACGGCACAAATTAAATAAATTAAGCCGCTCATTCCTGTTAGAAAAGGCAGCAGAGTTACAAGAAACAAGAGGACCGTATACAAAAGAATCTGCACTCTAGTAAATTCTAGCCCATGGGTAACGGGCAACATTGGAATTTCTGCTTTTTTATATTCTTCACTTCGATGGATAGCTAAAGCCCAAAAATGTGGAGGCGTCCATATAAAGACAATTAAAAAAAGAAGCAGCGCATACTCTATACCATTAGAGCCAGCAACAGATGTCCACCCTAAAACTGGTGGGGCTGCACCAGCAGCGCCTCCAATAACGATATTTTGTGGTGTAGCTCTCTTCAGGTACATCGTATAAAAAACCGCGTAACCCATTAAGGAAATAAGGGTTAGTACTGCCGTCAAAAGATTAACAAACGCTACCAAAAGTGCAATGCCAAGGACACCCAAAAAAGCGCCCCATATAAGGGCTTGATTCCTTGTAACTTTTCCTTGTGGTAGCGGTCTACGATCAGTTCTAGACATTTGAATGTCAATTTTTTCATCAACAACATGGTTAAAAACTGCTGCCGACATTGCAGCCAATGATATGCCCATAGAGGCAAAAACAATAACAAACAAACTAGGAAAGTAAGGTACTGCCAGAAGCATACCGACTATAGCAGTTAATAATATTAGCGATACAACCTTAAGCTTACAAAGACCAAAAAGATCTGTTAATGATGGATAGCTGCTCATTACCCTATCCTAGAATATTTGAGAAGCCGCTTAAGGTCTTTCAAGACAAATTTAACATTAATATCTATCGGGTTGTAATAGAGCATAAAGTTTCCAATTGGGTCGATTAAAAAAATCGAGTTTTTAGGAAAACTTGCAAGCTTGGCATCCAGCTCTTCGTTTTTAATCCTTGCATGAATTAGGCTCTCGTCTTCTTGAGATGGTCTTGAGCCATCTTTAGCTATTAGCACTCTTTGAATTCGACGCATATCCATGTTTATCAGTGTACGAATCGTTTTAACGTCTTCAACCGCTTTGTCACATAGGGTGTCACAGCTCTCAGTAACATAAGCAAAGGTCCAAATACCATCAAGCGTGGCGTCTTCCAAAAGCTCGATATCGGACTTCTCCGTCACGATTACCGGAGTAATCAGCTCACCATAGTTAACCGTATTTTGGCTGAAGTAACTTGGATTCAAATAAAAAAACAAGGTTCCAAGGCCGATTGGTAACAAAAATATCGACAAAAGCGTCCAAAATTCTTTTTTAAAGGTCATGCGATTCCCGGAATTAAAAGTGCGTAATGATACGCTTAAGAAATTGAAAACTCAAATTTCTAAAGCCTAACCTCTATGCCGTTTTTTTGCATAGCTTTTTTAGCCTCTTCAACTGTATGCTCTGCAAAATGAAAAATGCTTGCAGCCAGAACGGCATCAGCGCCCCCATTAACAACTCCGTCGACAAGGTGCTCTAGATTTCCAACGCCCCCAGAAGCAATAACTGGGACGTCAACAGCATCTGAAATAGTCTTTGTTAGCTCAAGATCAAAACCAACTTTTGTGCCGTCCCTATCCATTGAGGTGAGCAGGACTTCGCCAGCACCGAACTCTCCCTTAGTCATTTGAACTGCCCAATCAACAGCATCTATTCCAGTTGGCTTTCGACCACCGTGAGTATAAATCTCCCAACTCAAAGGGTTGCTCGACACTCTCTTGGCGTCAATTGCAATAACGATGCACTGCGAGCCAAAGATACCGCATAGTTCATTGATGAGGCCTGGGTCAAAAATAGCTGCAGAGTTAACAGCCACTTTATCCGCCCCAGCTTTTAGCATTGAGCGAACGTCCTCAGATTTTCGTATGCCACCTCCAACAGTGAGCGGTATGAAAACCTGCTCTGCAATTTTTTCAACCATGGCAACCGTTGTATCCCTCCCCTCATGAGAAGCAGTGATATCAAGAAAAGTAATTTCATCAGCGCCCTCTCTATCATATCGCTTAGCAACCTCAACAGGATCGCCAGCGTCTTTAATGTCAACAAACTTCACGCCTTTGACGACTCTTCCATCTCGAACATCTAGACAGGGAATTATTCTTTTAGCTAAGCTCATCCCTTAATTTTACAGCATAAAGCCTTGGCCACAAATAATGAAGAATCAGTATTTCATATTAGGACTCACATTGGTATGCTTTAGCGTGGGCAATGATTCTTCTAGTGGGTATAATTGCGCTCTATGAGCTCAAAAAAAGACAGCAGCAACTCTAAAGGGATAGCTCCACCTCAGCATATAGCCATTATTATGGATGGGAATGGAAGATGGGCAAAATCACGACATCTTCCTCGCTCAAGCGGACATCAAAAAGGAGTTCAAACGGTAAGGAAAATTGTAAAGCACTCTGCAAAACTTGGTGTTAAAACTCTTACTTTATTTGCATTCAGCAGTGAAAATATGCGCCGCTCCAGCGAAGAAGTTGGTCTTCTGTTCAAACTCTTTCTGTCTGTTTTGAGGACAGAGACAAAAAAACTTAAAGAAAACAACATTAGGCTCAAGATTGTTGGGGATTTGTCAGCATTTACCCCAGAAATTATTGCTTTGGCAAAAGAAGCCGAGTCTAGCCTCCAAAAAAATACAGGCTTAACTCTTGTAATTGCTGCTAACTATGGTGGCCAGTGGGATATTGCTGAGACAGCAAAAAAGATTGCCATTGATGTTTCGAATGGAGACATTGATCCAGAAAATATTGATACATCTTTGTTTAACAGATATACCTCTCTATCAGGCCTACCTGAGGTTGACTTATTGATTCGAACCAGTGGAGAAATCAGGCTCAGCAACTTTCTGTTATGGGATATTGCTTATAGTGAATTCTATTTTTGTAAAACCTTATGGCCAGACTTTAATGAAGACTCTCTTGATGAGGCTATTGATAACTTTCATAGAAGAGATCGTCGATTTGGAGAACGTAATGGAGAGCATTGATGCTTGCTAAAAGAATAGCAACCGCATTAACATTGGCCCCATTAGTTATTTTGGGAGTGCTTTATTTAAGCCCTTCATTGTTTTCATTAGTCATCGGAATTATGACTTGTATTGCCTCATGGGAATATTGCAAGCTAATCAAACTGAACGGGTTTTCTAATAGGGCATTCTATATTACAGTTTTATTGGCCTGTGCTTTTCTATTGGCAATCAGCCCTCTAATTCTAAAGCCTGCTTTATATTTGGTTTCAATCTGGTGGCTTGCCGCGCTTTTTGTTGTTGTGGGCTTCCCAAATAACTCTAAATTAATCAACAAAAACTTAGTATTAGGCCTTTTTAATGGGCTATTTCTTTTAGCTCCAATGGCAGCTGCTCTGGGAATTCTTCACTCACAAGAGAGGTCGCTCGTGTTGCTTCTATTGTTTTTTATATGGGCGTCGGATATCGGAGCTTATTTTTCTGGAAAACAGTTTGGCAGAAAAGAACTCTGTCCACAGGTCAGTCCAAATAAAACCTTTGAGGGAGTCTATGGCGGAGTTTTTCTTGCACAAGCTGTTGCTATTACTTACGCATTTGTTACGATACAAGAGCCAAAAATGAATGACTTTTTGGTGTTCTGTTTTCTAGCCCTAATAGTGTCCTTAGTATCTGTGCTTGGCGATCTTTTTGAGAGTGCGCTGAAGAGGGTTAATAATCAAAAAGATAGTGGTAACTTGCTCCCAGGCCATGGTGGACTGCTTGACAGAATTGATAGTCTTGCGGCATCTGCGCCAATCTTTTTAATGCTAGTTATTTTTGTAATATGAAAAATATAACAATTCTTGGGGCAACTGGATCTATTGGATTAAATACGCTGGATGTCATTTCCCGCCACCCAGAACAGTTTAACGTTTTTGCTGTAAGTGCCCACTCAGACTGGAAAGGCCTTCTTCAGATCTGTAAAGACCACCAGCCCTCTTTTGCAGTGCTTTCTAATGAGGCTTCAGCAGAAAAGCTCAGGTCAGCTGCCCCTTCAGGTGTCGAAGTGTTATTTGGAACAGCCTCCCTGGATAAGATAGCGTGCCATCCAAAGACAGACTTTGTTATGGCCGCGATAGTTGGTGGAGCAGGCATGTCATCAACTTTTTCTGCTGCCAAGGCTGGCAAACGAATTATGTTAGCAAATAAAGAGTCTCTAATTCTTGGCGGAAATCTACTTATGTCCCTAGCAAAAAAATCAGGCGCCGAAATTATTCCTGTTGACTCAGAACATAGCGCCATTTTTCAATGCATCAAAGGAGGTAAAGATGGACTGTCAAAAATACAGCTCACCGCATCAGGCGGGCCCTTTTTACAAACATCATTTGAAAAACTAGGGGTTGTAACTCCTGAACAAGCATGCAATCATCCAAACTGGAAAATGGGCAAAAAGATCTCAGTTGATTCAGCAACCATGATGAACAAAGGCCTTGAAATTATTGAGGCAAGTTTTTTATTTGGGCTCATGGCAAATCAGATTGAAGTCATTGTTCATCCTCAAAGCATTGTTCATTCATTCGTCTATTTTGATGATGGCAGCGTTCTCTCTCAGCTTGGATTGCCAGATATGAGAAGCGCAATATCCTATGCGCTTTCTCACCCTGGGAGAAATAGCTCTGGCGTTGGAGTGCTTGATTTAACGAAGGAGCGGTCTCTCGAGTTTCATCAGCCTGAAATGAGAAAATATAAGTGCTTAGCACTCGCATATGAGGCCTTGGAACAGGGGAAAAGCGCGCCTGGAACCCTGAACGCTGCTAACGAGGTTGCGGTTAAGGCATTCTTAGAAAACAAAGTAGGGTTTCTGGATATCCCTGAAATTGTAGAGAAAACCCTATGCGAGGCCCCTTGTCAAAATCTTGACACACTAGACAGTGTTGTGGAAAATGACCAGCTTTCTCGACAAATAGCTCAATCGTTTGTAGGATCTGGCGACTAAAACCACCACTGATGCAAAAGTCTTTTTTATCTTCCTTGTTCTTGGCGCTCCTGTTGCTATGCGCACCCTCTCATGCTGGAGGAAAACACGACTTTAGCTTCAAGGTGTCAAGAGGAGATGCTTTCTATAAATTCTTTTTTAGCACCGGACTCTCGGGAGACTTGTTAACGAAGCTTATGAGCTCTGATAAGAGGGCTCAAAGGCTAAACAATATTTATCCTGGAGACAAATTTAGGATTATTCTAAATGATGATCACTCGCTTAAAGAGATAGTGTTTAGCCCTCTCAATGATAATCCACTAAATATTTACTATGATGGTAGCACTTTTTCATACGAGAAGAAGAAAGACGCACGGGCCGGTAGCGAGATTACCTATACTGTCATTAAAATTCAAAAATCTTTAAACTATGATGCTAAAAAGGCGGGGGTTGACGCTGAAGTTATAAAAATGATGGTTGACCATTTTTCATGGGAAATTGACTTTAGTCGTGACCTAAGGAAGGGAGATCGATTTGTTTTGTCTTGGAACGGGGACGACACTCCTGAGGCTATGATTTATATTGGATACAGAAAAACAATCGCACTTTTCTCCCATAAGGACTCACAAGACAGAAAAAAATATTACACTTCAAATGGCCTGACAATCAACGATACTTTTGCATTTGCCCCAGTGAAATATAGCAGAATAAGCTCTGGCTTTTCAAAAAGGCGCTGGCACCCAAAACTTAAAACCTATAGGCCACACCGAGGAACTGATTTCGCTGCTCCCACGGGAACACCTGTTTATGCTCCAGCAAAAGGCCTAGTGAAATATGTTGCCACATTGTCAGGCTATGGAAATGTAATCTACTTAAAACATGGCTCAGAACTAGTTACAGTTTATGCCCATTTATCTAAGTTTGCAAAGAGACTAAAGGCGGGAAATCGAGTCAAAAAAGGCGAGCTGATTGGCTATGTTGGAAGCACAGGCATGTCGACAGGGCCGCATCTTCACTATGAAATTCGGATAAATGGTGTTCATAAGGATGCTGAAAAAATTAAGCTAGAAAAAAGATCTGCTGTTCCTAATAACAAAATGTCTAGCTTTCAAAAAAAAGCGAAAAGAATACTTTTTGAGCTTAATATAAAATAGTTCTCTATCACTAGCAACCGGACAAAAACCTGCCTCAATGGATTAAAATAAAGTATTCAGACTTTAGTTTATCGATATGCCTGCTAGTCCGCACATAGAATTACCTCTTGCACTGATTCATCAGGGCAAAGTAAGAGATATTTATGATATTGATAAGCACAACATGTTAATTGTTGCTTCGGATCGACTATCTGCATTTGATGTTATATTTGACCAGCCCATTCTCAACAAAGGGAAAATTCTGACCTCAATCGCTAATTACTGGTTTGATAAGACAGGCCATATCATTCAAAACCATCTGACAGGGATTTCGCTGGATAAAGTTCTCCCTGCTGCCGAATCAAAAGCGCTTGAAGGGCGAGCAATTGTGGTTAAAAAACTAAAGCCTCTCCCAATTGAAGCTGTTGTTAGGGGCTATATTATTGGCTCTGGCTGGAAGGAGTATTTAAGCCTTGGATCCGTTTGTGGCATCAGCCTTCCCTCCAGGCTTAAGCTGGGTGAAAAGCTCGCAAATCCGATCTATACTCCGTCCTCAAAAGCAGCGGCTGGAGAGCATGATGCTAATATTTCATTTGCTGATACAGAGGCCTTAGTTGGAGCAGACCTAGCTCAACAAGTCAGGAACAAAAGCCTTGAAATCTATAATTATGCCTCTAAACACGCCTCTGATAGAGGTATCATTATTGCTGACACAAAATTTGAGTTTGGTCTGGATTCAAACAACCAGCTCACCTTGATGGACGAAGCATTAACTCCAGACTCTTCAAGATTTTGGTCGTTGTCAGACTATTTGCCGGGAGAAAGTCCAAAAAGTTTTGATAAGCAAATTATCAGGGACTATCTGGAAACGCTTGAATGGAATAAGGCTCCTCCCGCCCCCATTATTCCTAATAAGATAATGACTAAGGCTGCTTATAAATATCAGGAAATTCAGACAATTTTATGCAACTAGCTGGCCCAATCAAGATGATGAAAACTGCTTTGGTCGATCTTAAAGCAATCTATTCTTTGCCCATTGGAAGAGAAGTAGTTGAAATGAACTCGCTGATAGGAAAGCCAATAAAGCTTACCTTTATTGGCGAGATATCCTGCTCCAATTGCGGCAATAGAACGAGTAAAAGCTTCTCACAGGGATACTGCTTTCCTTGCGCCAGGTCTCTTGCTCGGTGTGATATGTGCATCATGAAGCCTGAAACATGTCATTATCATCTTGGCACCTGTCGTGAGCCTGAGTGGGGCCTATCGAATTGCTTTTCTCCACATATTGTCTATTTAGCAAACTCTTCAGGGCCAAAGGTCGGAATAACTCGAGCAAGCAATATGCCTGGTAGGTGGATTGACCAAGGAGCAATTAGCGCGCTGCCTATTCTTAAAGTAAATTCACGAATTGATTCTGGTCAGATAGAATCAGCACTAAAGCCCTTTATAGCGGACAAGACAAACTGGCGCAAAATGCTGAAAAATGAAGTTGAGCCAACGGACTTGCTCGAAATAAAAAATGGGCTTTTAGAAAAGATTCCTGAGCTTATTAATCACCTAGAAGCGAAACAGTTGGATGACGAGATGCTGAATATCAACTACCCTGTGCTAAAATATCCCACCAAGATTGTTTCCTTAAATTTTGATAAGACACCAAGTATTTCAGGGGTTTTGGATGGAATCAAGGGACAGTATTTGTTGCTTGATTGCGGCGTACTCAATATGAGAAAATTTAGCTCTTATCACATTGAGCTTACCAGTTAAATAGTATAGAAAAATGAACGAAAACTTTGCAAGAATTGATCGATTACTTTAAAGAAGATGGGCTTATAAAATGATCTCAGCAAAAGGCTTTCTGGCCAGTAAAAACAAGCGCATCACTCTTTTGGGCATGTCGGGTGTTGGAAAAACTCATCTTGCAAAACTCCTTGGAGAAGAGGGAGACTGGTTTCATTTTTCTGGAGACTACCGAATTGGAGCTACTCATCTGAAGGAAGAAATTATTTCAAATATTTCTAACAAGATGCGCTCCAATAGCTGGCTTAAAGCGCTTTTAGACAATGACTCTATTAGTGTCAATAGTCAAGTTACGTTTGATAACCTAGAGCCAATTTCTGCTTTTCTTGGAAAAGTTGGGAACCCGGAAGAGGGAGGACTGCCATTTAATGAGTTTGTTAGGCGACAACATTTGCTTCTTGAGGCAGAAAAAAAGACCATGTATGAAGTGCCAGAGTTTATTGAAAAATCACAAGCAAAAGGGTTTAGTCACTTTATAAATGATGCAGGTGGAAGCCTTTGCGAACTTGACGACCCAAAGCTATTTAAATTGTTGTCTGATAACACACTTATAATTTATATTAAAACCAGCAAAGAGAATGAGCGAGTGCTTGTTGAGCGGGCTAAAGAAAACCCTAAGCCAATGTATTATAGCCCTGTTTTTTTTGAAAAATCTCTAAGGGAATACCTTGCTGAAAACAATTTAGAGTATGCTGCTCAAATTAACCCAGACTCTTTTGTTGGCTGGGTTTTTCCAAGGCTTATTGAAGATAGGCTTGTAAAATATTCTGGCCTTGCAGATAAATATGGATGCACTATAAAAAGCGATGATCTTTATGATTGCGACTCTTCCAACGATGTCCTTAGTCTAATTTCTAGCGCGCTCAATTAAAATGCCACTAATAGCACACTCCTCACTGCCTTCTTTTGAGCGCCTTAAGCAACAAGGGGAAACAATTCTCTCTAAAGATAGGGCGGCCCATCAAGACATAAGAGAGCTTCATATTGGGCTTTTAAATATGATGCCTGACTCTGCACTCGAGGCAACAGAGAGGCAGTTTTTTCGACTCATTGGTCATTCTAACCAGGTTGCTCAGTTTTACATACATCCTTTTTCTATTAAGAGCATTCAAAGAGGCGCGGCTGCTACTAAACATATTGAAAAGTATTACAAAACGTTTAATGAAATCAAGTCTCAGGGCCTTGATGCTCTCATTATATCCGGGGCAAATGTGTCACATCCTGACCTTGAAAGAGCACCTTTTTTTAAAGAGCTTCACCAAGTAGTTGAATGGTCTTATGAAAATGTTACCTCAACCCTTTGTTCTTGCCTTGCTACACATGCTGTTTTAGAGTTTATGTACTCTCAAAAACGTACGCCTAATGGTAAAAAACACTGGGGCGTTTTCCCTCATAAAGTGATTGATAGATCGCACCCCCTGGTTAAGGGTGTAAATACTCGTTTTGATATTCCACACTCTCGCTTTAATGGAATCTCAGAAGCCCAATTCGAAAAGGCTGGAGCAAAGGTATTGGCTTCAAGCGCAGTTGGGGTTCATTTGGCTGTGAGCCAAGATCAGTTTCGACTTGTTTTTTTTCAAGGCCATCCAGAATATGACTCAATTAGTCTTCTTAAAGAATTCAAAAGAGAAGTCTCTTTATATTTGGAAGGTGATCGTTCAGACTACCCTCCTTTTCCATCGAACTATTTGTCGCCACAAAACTGCGCTATTCTAGATGAGTATAGATCAAGACTTGAAAATAACTCAGCCACTATCAAAGAATTTCCAGAAAAGCTTGTCATGAAAACAATCGACAATACCTGGCATGACAGCGCTAGCGCCATTATCAACAACTGGATAGGGAGCGTATACCAGGTTACTAACGAAGACCTTAAGCTTCCATTTATGGCGAAAATAAACCCATTAAATCCGCTTGATTTATAAAAGTGACAGAGCTAGCAAGGGAACTTTTAATTTGGTTTGAGGACAATGGAAGAAAAAACCTTCCATGGCAGTCCTCTCCTCCCAATATTTACCATATTTGGCTTTCTGAAGTTATGCTCCAACAAACCCAGGTTATCACGGTTATAGGATACTTTAATGCCTTCATTAAGGCTTTTCCAGATATGAATGCACTAGCTAGCGCCAAAGAAGACAAGGTTATGGCGCTTTGGGCCGGGCTAGGATATTATAGCCGGGCTCGGAATCTTCATAAAACTGCAAAAATAATATCGTCTCAGTATGGTGGTGTATTTCCCAAAAGTCACTCCGAAATTGTTGCTTTACCCGGAATTGGGCCCTCTACCGCTGGCGCAATTTTGTCCCTAGGAAGCGGCCTTGAAGCGTCAATACTTGATGGCAATGTTAAAAGGGTTCTTGCAAGATACCACAGGGTAAAAGGGCACTACTCAAAAACAACTGTTGTGAAGGAGCTTTGGAGACTAGCAAAGCTACATACTCCTTCAGAAAAAAATGCAGTTTATACTCAGGCAATAATGGATATTGGGGCAACAGTTTGTACGCCAAAAAAACCAAATTGCAGTATGTGCCCAATCTCACTTCACTGTGAAGCTTTTGTGCATAATGAACAGTTGTCCTTTCCAGAAAAAAAAATAAAGAGGCCTTCAAAACCTGAAAAAAACTTGGCTTTTCTGGTTTATGTCAATGAAAAAAATGACGTTTTTCTTACGAAAAGGCCCAGCCCTGGGATTTGGGGAGGGCTTTGGAGCTTTGAAGAGTGTCAAGACAAGAGCACAATAGTCTCAAAAGCGATTAAAAAACATAATATAAGCGCAACTATTCTGAGGCGACTTGAAAAATTTAAACACACTTTCTCTCACTATAATTTATGGATCACGCCAATAATAATAGACTCGCCTGGAGGCTCTAAAAACTACTTTCCAACAACGGTGCTAACTAAAGGGGTGCCTGCGCCTGTAAAAAAAATAATTCAGTCTCTTTAAAAATTAGTAACAGAATATTATCAACAGTAAAATACAATTATGGAATTAATTAGAGGACTTCACAATCTTAAAAACCTATCTGGGTGTGTTCTAACTATTGGAAACTTTGATGGGGTTCATGCTGGCCATCAAGAAATACTGAGAAAGCTTGTAAAAAAGTCCAAAGAACGAGGGCTCCCTTCTCTGGTTATTTCCTTTTCTGTAACTCCAGAAACTTTTTTTGGCAGGCAAAAAGCAAGAATTAGCAACTTCAGGGACAAACATTTACTACTTGAGTCGCTCGGAGTCGACAAGCATCTTTTGATTAGGTTTAGTCAGTCGTTTTCTGAACTCAGCGCTACTGACTTTGTCAATAAAATACTGCTAAAAAAAATTGGCATGCGTCACTGCTTTATTGGAGACGATTTTCGTTTTGGAAGTGGGCGCGAGGGTGATTTTTCAATGCTAAAAAAAATGTCCATAGAAAAAAACTTTGCTATAGAAAAAATTAATGCGGTGTCAATTGATGGACACCGTGTAAGCAGCTCAGAAATTAGGAAGCTGCTTACTGAGGGCGACTTTAAAACTGCTGAAGTTTTTTTGGGAAGGCCTTTTTCAATAAGCGGAAAAGTTGCTAATGGAGACAAAATGGGCAGAACTATAGGTTTTCCAACAGCAAACATAGGCATAAAAAGAAAGCTTAGTCCGGTTTTAGGAGTATATAGTGTTCATGTTGAGCATGGCTCACAAACTCATATAGGAGTTTGTAATGTTGGAAAGCGTCCAACGATCGGTGGCACAAAAACCCTTTTAGAAGTTTTTATCTTTGACTTTGATCAAGAAATCTATGGCGATTATGTTAATGTTATTTTTATACAAAAGTGCCGAGATGAAAAAAAGTTTAGCTCTTTCGATGAGCTTAGGAATCAAATACAAAAAGATGTCGAAAAAAGCAGGTTATTTTTTACAACCTAATCTTACGATACTTTGAGCCTCCACGAAAGCTCTTCTCCTGCAAAAAAAGGAATCACTTTAGAGTCAGAAAAGTCATAGCTCTTAGGAACCGTCCAAGAATTTTTTTCAAGCATGATTGTTTCAGTACTTCGCTTCAAGCCATAAAAATCAGCTCCAAAGTGGGATGCAAAGCCCTCTAGCCTTTCGAGCTTATTCGCCTTTTCAAATGCCTCTGCATAAAGCTCAATCGCAGCGTGTGCACTAAACACGCCGGCGCACCCACAAGCTGCCTCTTTTTCATATTGGTAGTGAGGCGCTGAATCAGTTCCCAGAAAAAACTTAGGATTTCCAGAGATTGCAGCCTCTATTAAAGCATCTTGATGAGGGGTCTTTCTTTTAAGAACAGGCAAGCAATAATAATGGGGCTTAATGCCTCCAACAAGCATGTGGTTTCTGTTAGCTAGAAGGTGGTGAGCTGTAATTGTGGCTCCTATTTTAGAGCCTGCCTGTACAACAAAGTCAACAGAGTCCTTAGTTGTAATGTGCTCTAAAACAATTTTAAGTTCGGGAAACTTTTCTACAAGAGGCTTAAGAATAGTCTCAATAAATACTGCCTCTCTATCAAAAATATCTATGTTGACATGGGCTACCTCTCCATGAACTAATAGCGGAATGCCTTCTTTTTGCATTTGGTCCAGAGCCGAATAGGTATTTACCAAATTGGTGACTCCACTGTCTGAGTTTGTTGTTGCTCCAGCCGGATAGAGCTTCACTGCGTACACATGCTCTTCATTGCTTGCATCAATAATATCTTGTTTCGTTGTGTTGTCAGTAAGATATAAAGTCATTAAGGGGTTAAAGCCTGAGTCTCTTGGAAGTGCGCTGATAATATTTTCGCGATAAGCTAAAGCCTGTCCTGCTGTTTTAATTGGCGGTGACAAGTTTGGCATGACAATTGCCCTACCCATCTGCCTTGCTGTCATTCCTACAACCGAACTCATTGCCTGACCTTGCCTTAAATGAAGATGCCAATCGTCTGGCTTGGTCAATTTAATTTTCCTCATCAGAGAACTAGGAGCAATAAAGTTTCTGGTTTAACCATGACACTGTTTATATTTTTTGCCTGATCCACATGGGCATGGATCATTTCTGCCAACTTTAAGATTTCTTTTGGGCTGTTGGCCTGCAGCTGAACGGCCAGGGGGAGGCGCGGTAAGTCGAACTTTTGGGACATTCTGGCTCTCTCTTTCCTCTAATATTTCTTTTTGTTGAGGGGCCACTTGCTCTAAATTTACACTACTTAAAGCTTTTACAATTTCTACATTGATTGTATCCAAAAGCTCAGTAAACATTTCGAATGACTCACGTTTGTACTCCTGAATCGGGTTTTTTTGACCATAGCCGCGCAGATTTACACTCTGTCGAAGCTGGTCCATAACAGCTAAATGCTCTTTCCAGTGATGGTCAAGCGCTCTCAACATTACTGCCTTTTCAAAGGTTCTCATAGTTTCAGCTCCAATGAGATTTTCCTTGGCATCGTGAGCAGTTTTAAAGCCTGATTGAATCATTTCCAGCATTACATCAACATCCACTCCTTCATCAATCATTTTTTGTATGGGTATGTCTACCTGATAAGATTCAACTAAGGCTTTACTAAGCCCTTCAATATCCCAGTCATCCTCAAGGACTTGTGATGAAATATGTTGCGCAAAAAGATCACTAATAACTTCTGTTCTTACGGCCTCAAAGCGGTCTTTGACATCATTTTTACTCATTAGTTCATCTCTTAACTCATAGACAACTTTACGCTGATCATTTGCAACATCGTCATACTCTAGCAATTGTTTTCTAGCATCATAATGCATGCCCTCTACTTTTCTCTGAGCATTAGCGATTGTCTTATTGAGCCAGCTATGTTCTAAAGCCTCACCTTCTTTCATTCCCAGCTTTTTCATCATAGTTGCTGTTTTTTCAGAAGCAAAAATTTTCATCAAACTGTCCTCTAGAGATAGATAAAATCTAGTTGAGCCAACGTCTCCTTGTCTTCCAGCTCGCCCCCTTAACTGGTTGTCCACCCTTCTAGACTCATTTCTCTCTGTGCCAATGATATGAAGGCCTCCTGCATTCAGAACAGCATCATGTTTGTCAGCCCAGGATAGCCTTTCTGACTCACTAGCACCTTCTAGAGGTCTTCCACCAAGGACAATGTCGGTTCCTCTACCAGCCATATTTGTAGAGATAGTTACAGCCCCAGGTGCACCTGCATTTGCAATAATTTCAGCTTCACGCTCGTGCTGTTTAGCATTAAGAACTTCGTGTTTTATTTTGTTTTTCTTAAGAATATCAGAGACACTTTCCGAGCTCTCAATACTGCTAGTACCAACAAGCACTGGCTGGCTTCTTGCTTGGCAATCAATGATGTCCTTGAGGACTGCATCAAGCTTTTCATCCATGGTTCCATATATCAGGTCCGACATATCCTCACGAGCTGATCTTGCATTTGGAGGAACAACTACAACCTCAAGCCCATAAATATCTTGGAGCTCTGTTGCCTCTGTTTCTGCAGTTCCAGTCATTCCAGCTAACTTGTCATAAAGCCTAAAGTAGTTCTGATAGGTTATTGATGCTAGGGTCTGATTTTCCTGTTTAATGCTTACGTTTTCTTTAGCCTCAATTGCCTGATGAAGGCCTTCAGACCACCTTCTACCCTCCATTGTTCTTCCAGTAAACTCATCTACAATAACAACTTCATCATTCTTTACAATATAGTGGACGTTTTTTTGAAATAAAACATGTGCCCTTAGCCCTGAAATAAGATGTTGCAGTAATATAATATTACTCGCATCATAAAGGCTGGACCCTTCAGTTAAAGCACCTGCTTCTATAAGCATGTTTTCTGCAGTAACATGGCCATCGTCACTCAAAAAAACCTGTTTGTGTTTTTCATCGACTGTATAGTCTCCAGGAACAATAATTTCAGTTTCTTTTCCTTGGCCTTTCTCTGTCTGAAGAGTAAACTTGGGAATCATAGAATTGATTGCTTTATAAACCTCGCCATGGTCTCCCGATGGGCCTGATATAACCAAAGGAGTTCTGGCCTCATCAATTAAGATTGAGTCGACCTCATCGATAATTGCAAAAGACAGCTCTTGCAACATTTTTTGTTCACTTGAAAACGCCATGTTGTCTCGAAGATAGTCAAAACCAAGCTCATTGTTCGTTGCATAGGTTATATCGCACGAATACGCTTGTTGTTTTTCTTCTCCTGACATGCCTGAAATAGAGGTTCCTACAGTAAGGCCTAAGAAAGAAAAGACTCTTCCCATCCATTCAGCATCTCTTGAGGCCAAATAGTCATTCACAGTTACGATGTGAACTTTGTGCCCACAAATAGCATTAAGATAGGCTGGCAGCGTTGCAACAAGGGTCTTTCCCTCACCGGTGCCCATTTCAGAAATACACCCTTCATGAAGAACCATTCCGCCAATGAGCTGAACATCGTAATGCCTTAAACCAAGAGTTCTTTGACTAGCCTCTCTAACGACAGCAAAAGCCTCTGGAAGAATACTTTCAAGGTTTTCTTTATTTTGAATCCGTTGCTTGAGGCTTTCAGTTATTGAGGATAGCTCGTCATCGCTCAAAGACTGCATGTCTTCTTCTAAAGAATTGATTTTAGCAACCTGGCTGCTATATTTTTTTATAAGCCGATCATTGCGTGACCCAACAATCTTTGATAAAACATTATTTATAATACTCATTGAAGAACAAAACATTAGTTGACAAAACTGTGGTATTTTCTCATATATGCAAGATAAAACAAAAGAAAACCCTTCAAATTTTATGCCTGCTGGCAATCTAGGCCTGCTATTTGAAAAGGCCAAGTCTCACAATCACTTTAACGAACTTCTAAAGGCCTGCCTTCCTAAGGAGCTTGCTGGTCTCTCTCTTTGTTTAATTGAAAACAATACCGTCTTTCTAGTGGCAAAAAACTCATCTGTTGCCTTTCGGGCTAAAAAGCAAAAAAAACAGCTTTTGTCAGCCATAAAAAAAATCGAAGGCCTGTCTGCTGTTAAATTGATATCCATAAGTGTTGATGAAAAAAATACTAGTTAGGTTGAATCATTTTTGCTTTTAAATTTTGCCTCTTTACATTATAATAGTGCGGTTTTAAAACTTAACATCGCCAAAAATTCATATGTCCGAACAAACTATTGATTTAAAAAAGAGACGTTTTTTGACAAAAGCAACTGGAGTTGTTGGTGCCGTTGGTGTTGGATTTGTAGCCTGGCCCTTCCTGTCAACTTGGAAACCATCCGCCAAAACTAAAGCGGCAGGTGCTCCAGTAGATGTAGATATTTCAAAGCTTGAGTCAGGCCAGCTTGTTCGCGTTTTGTGGCGAAAAAAGCCTGTTTGGGTTTTTAAAAGAGACGAGTCTGCTCTTGACGCTCTTAACTCTGAAGATTTAATCAGCAATCTTGCAGACCCTGATGGAACTGGCAACTCTAAAAATCAGCAGCCAAAATATGTATCCTCTAATTATCGATCAATTGAGAACAAAGAAGCTATAGCCGTAATAGTTGGGGTTTGTACCCACCTAGGATGCTCTCCTACTTACAGGCCAGAGCCGGGTGCTTCTGACCTAGGAGGCGATAGCTGGAAGGGTGGCTTTTACTGCCCTTGCCATGGCTCTAAGTTTGACCTTGCTGGTCGAGTTTATGCTGGAGTTCCTGCTCCAACAAATCTGGAAATACCGCCATATCAGTATTTGACTGACTCACTTATTCGTATTGGCATTGATCAAAAAAACACATAATTAAAGAGTATGAAAAATAATCAAAGCTGGATAGACCAAAGATTTCCTCTTTCAAAGGTTTGGAATGAGCATTTAGCAGAATATTACACACCTAGAAACTTTAACTTCTGGTATTTCTTTGGGGGGCTTGCTGTACTTATGCTCGGCATGCAACTTATTACAGGAATATTTTTAACGATGTACTATAAGCCAGATGCTGCTAGTGCATTTGCCTCTGTAGAATATATTATGAGGGACATAGAATGGGGCTGGTTAATTCGCTATCTACACTCTACTGGTGCTTCTGCATTTTTTGTAATTATATATCTCCACATGTTTAGAGCTCTTCTATACGGTTCTTATAAAGGCCCTAGAGAATTTCTGTGGATTTTAGGGATGCTTCTCTACGTTTTGCTCGCTGCAGAGGCATTTTTTGGATATGTCCTACCTTGGGGACAAATGTCTTTTTGGGGTGCTCAAGTAATTATCTCTCTATTTGGCTCTGTACCACTTATTGGTCCTGACCTGCTGGTATGGATCCTGGGCGACTATGCTGTTGGAGACGCCACCCTTAATCGCTTTTTCTCTCTTCATGTTATTGTATTGCCTCTTCTTTTAGTGGTTCTGGTTTTTCTTCACTTGGTTGCACTTCACCATGTTGGCTCTAACAACCCTGATGGAATCGAAATTAAAGAAAACAAAGATAAAGATGGCATTCCTAAAGATGGAATTCCTTTTCACCCCTACTTTACAATCAAAGATAGCATGGTCGTTGTCGGCTTCATATGGATTCTATGTGCTGTGATATTCTATGCCCCAGCCCTTAATGGTTACTTCTTAGAGCATGCCAACTTTGTCGAAGCAAACCCTCTTAAAACACCTGAGCACATTGCTCCTGTGTGGTACTTAACTCCGTTTTATTCAGTTTTAAGAGCTATACCGCCAATGTTTGGATCTCAATTTCCAGGGGTCTTGGCTATGTTTGCTGCAATTCTTATCTTTTTTGCATTGCCGTGGCTAGACCGGAGCCCAGTTAAATCAATACGCTACAGAAGCCCAATCTATAAGTGGGCTCTTGGTATTTTTGTTGTGAGCTTTGTTATGCTTGGTTGGTTGGGACTCAAGCCTGTAACGCCAATCTATGCTTTACTTGGAAGAATTGCAACGGCGCTTTACTTTGCCTATTTCATATTAATGCCTTGGTACACTTCAATTGGAAAAACAAAAGAAGTGCCAACAAGAGTGACGGAGTAACCCATGAAAAATTTAAAATCTCTAGCTCTTGTACTTTCTTTAGTTCCGCTCTCTTTCAGTGTCTTTGCAGCAGGCGGTAAGGTTCATCTTGACCATGCAGAAACAGACATCATGGACAGGGCCTCTCTTCAAAATGGCGCTAAACTTTTCATGAATTATTGCTCTGGGTGTCATGCAATCAGCTTTATGCGCTACAACAGAATAGGTGCTGATCTCGGCTTATCAGACGAGTTAATTACAGAAAACCTTATGTTTGCTGGGAATAAGCCAGGTGATACCATGGTTACTGCGATGCCAGAAGGGGCTGCATCTAAATGGTTTGGAGGGGTTCCACCAGACCTTTCTCTAGTTGCAAGATCAAAAGGAACGGACTGGATTTATACCTACCTAAGAAGCTTTTATAATGATGAGGCAAGAATCTTTGGGGTCAACAACAAGGTTCTAGTTAATGCGTCAATGCCTGATGTGCTTTGGTCACTTAGAGAATCTCAATCTGAAGCTGAATTCGACAATAGCGTTCGTGATATTACAAACTTTTTAGACTACGTAGGTGAGCCAGCAAAGCTCATACGCTTGCAGCTTGGCAAATGGGTGCTCTTGTTTTTAGGCGTCTTATTTATTCTTACTTATATGCTTAAAAAGGAATACTGGAAAGACGTCAAGTATGGCGTTTGGAGACGTCGCGATTAATTTCTGATACAATCTTTCAACGCCTCCGTCAAGCAAAGCGCTGACTTGGCAATAACTTAACTGGTAAAAACTATGCTATCAAAACCCAATCCCGCTTCAACCACCCTATACTCTGCATCACAAGAGCTTGAGTCTCATGCGGTAAGATTTATTATGGCGCACAAGTCAATCGAAAGAGAGGTTGTAGAAGTAAGCTTTGAAGAAATGCCCGAAGAGGTTTTAGAACTCAACCCATGTGAAACACTGCCTACCCTTTTTGACAGAGGCATGGTTCTTTATGACCAGTCGGTCATCATGGAATATCTTGATGAGCGATTCCCGTTCCCCCCTCTTTTGCCCGTTGATCCAATTGAAAAAGCTGAAAAACGTCTTTTGATCTATCGTTTTACAAGGGCAGATGGCTGCTGGTATGAACTGGTTAACACAATTCTTAATGGAAACAAAAAAGAGGCAGACGCAGCAAGAAAAACATTAAATGGAAACCTGTTAGAGCTGCTCCCTCTTTTTGCGCACAAACCATACTTCAAAAGCGATACCCTGACTCTCGTTGATGTATGTATCGCGCCAATCCTTTGGCGGCTTGACGTTTTGGGGATCTCACTCAGCGAAAAGGCTAAGCCAATCAAAGACTATGCAAACAGGCTATTTGAAAAAGAAGGCTTTCACGACAGCCTTACTTTTGCTGAAAAAGACTTCAATTAAAAGCTAAATGTCTGGCGTTATTCCCTATCTTATTCGCGCTTATTGTGACTGGATAGAGGATAACAAACTTACGCCATACTTGCTTGTGAACACAAATAGCGATGGCGTTAATGTTCCAAAGGGACATGATGCTAACGGAAAAATGGTGTTAAACATTGGCTCTTCTGCAACCGTAGATCGCACAATCAGCAACGAAAGAATAAGCTTTAAGGCCCGCTTTCAAGGCAAATCTCAAAAAATTATTGTTCCCTGTAGTGCTGTTTTGTCTATCTATGCACAAGAAAATGGTGAGGGCATGATGTTTGACACAACGAAACCCCCTCAAGAAAACGAGGATAAAAAACCAAGCCTTAAAATTCTAGATTAGCTTTTCAATTTCGACAAAAAAATGCTTTTGCTTATTTTTTGAATACTCTATGACTGGGGTTTTGGTATAAGCGCTTAAAGACTCAGCATTTGAAAGATGATTTGGCTCCATTTCATTGAGAACAACGCAGACTATATCTAACTTATGGCTCTCTGCAGCATTAATAGCTAATAAAGCCTGGCCAACGGCGCCAAGCTCATCTTTAACAACAATAATGATTGGCATCCCAAGCTCTACAGCCAAGTCAGAATTCAGTGCTTTGTTAGCGATAGGAGAGTATATGCCCCCAGCGCCCTCAATAAAAACAAAATGCTCACCTACATTTGCTTGGCATGCCCTCACAAGGTCAACAAGCTCCAGTGGCCGCTCAGCTTGAAGACTGGCCTCTTCAGGGCTTGCTTCAAGCTCATAACAAAAAGGGCAAACTACCTCTATACTCTCTCCAGAAGCACAGGCCTCATTGAGTTTAATGGCATCCTCTGGAATATAGGCACCATTAACCACTTCGCAGTCTGTTTCAACTGGCTTTCTTACAACAATTTGTCGTTTTTTTCTGAGGTGCTTTATTATTTCAACCGACACAGTTGTTTTGCCAACCTCTGTATTGCTTCCAGTGATAAAAACTCCATTCATAACAACATTTTAGACCAAGTTACTGACTCAAAAGTCGCCATAAAAGTATAATGTCGTCAATGCAAAATAATCTTAAAACAAGCTTTTGTGGGATGTCTTTGAACTCCCCAATCATTTTGCTCTCAGGCTGCGTGGGGTTTGGTGAAGAATACACTCGAATCAAGGGTTTTTCTAATTCTGATGTAGGCGCTGTTTGCTTAAAAGGAACCACTCTGGCGCCTCGACTAGGAAACAAGGCCCACAGAATTGCAGAAACACCTAATGGCATGCTAAATGCAATTGGACTGCAAAACCCTGGAACTGATTCAGTTATTAATGATATCTTGCCTTCGCTAGATAAAGATGAAACGAGTTTTATTATCAATATTTCAGGATCAAGTGTTGAAGAGTATGGAGAGATTGCAAAACACTTTGATGACACCGATATTGATGCCATAGAAATTAACATTTCTTGCCCGAATGTAAAGGAGGGTGGTGTTGCCTTTGGCAATGATCCTGACATGTCATTTAGGGTAGTAGAAATATGTCGAAAGAACACAAAAAAACCCATTATCACAAAACTATCTCCAAACCAAACCGATATTGCTGCAAATGCGCTTCGATGCATAGATGCTGGAAGTGATGGGCTTGCAGTCATTAATACAGTTATGGGAATGGCTATAGATATAGAAAAGAGACAGCCCATTATTGGAAATAATCAAGGGGGGCTTTCAGGTCCAGCAATCAAGCCTATTGCAGTTCTTAAGGTTCATCAGGTATATGAGGTTAGCAAAAAGCACAACATACCGATAATTGGACAAGGAGGCATAGTTACTGCTGAAGATGCAATAGAGTTTTTAATTGCAGGCGCTGATACGGTGGGCATTGGAACTGCATTGTTTTACGATCCCCTTGTTTGCAAATCAATCAATAATGGAATAAGTACATATCTTGACAATCATGGGCTCGATAGTGTTCGCTCTCTTGTAGGCTCACTGAGTCTTAATTAACTAACCATAGCACAACCATGCAATACGAATATAACGCCAAAAAGATTGAAAAAGAAGCCCAGGACTTCTGGGAAGAAAATAATTCATTTGTTGTAACTGAAGATCCAAATAAAGAGAAATATTACTGTCTATCTATGTTGCCATATCCCTCAGGTCGACTGCATATGGGCCATGTTCGAAACTATAGTATTGGTGATGTAATATCTAGATACCAAAAAATGCTAGGTAAAAATGTGATGCAGCCAATTGGCTGGGATGCCTTCGGATTGCCTGCAGAAAATGCAGCCATAAAAAATGAGGTGCCGCCTGCCGGCTGGACATATGAGAACATCGGCCACATGAAAGAGCAGTTAATTGAGTTGGGGTTTGGTTATGACTGGTCGAGAGAGCTTGCAACTTGTCATCCCGAATATTACAAATGGGAGCAGTGGTTTTTTATTAAGCTTTTTGAGAAAGGCTTGGTTTATAAGAAAAAAGCAATTGTGAACTGGGATCCAGTTGATCAAACTGTTTTAGCTAATGAGCAAGTTGTTGAGGGTTGTGGTTGGCGATCGGGTGCTCCTGTTGAAAAGAAAGAAATTTCTCAGTGGTACATGAAAATCACAGATTATGCTGATGAGCTATTAGCGGATATTCAAAAACTTGAAGGCTGGCCAGATGCAGTTAGAATGATGCAAACAAACTGGATAGGTAAGTCAGTTGGCCTTGATATTAACTTTAAGATTGATGAGTCAAACACTCTAACAGTTTATACAACAAGGCCTGATACGCTTTTCGGAGTTACCTATCTAGCTATTGCTGCAGAGCACCCTATTGCCATTGAGGCTGGGAAAAATAACCCAAAAATCCAAGGTTTTCTTGATGAGTGTAAAAAAATGGAAACGGCTGAAGCCGCTATGGAAACAATGGAAAAGAAGGGTATTGATTCTGGAATTAAGTGCCTCCATCCCCTCACAGGAGAAGAGGTGTCAATCTGGATTGCTAATTTTGTTCTGATGGGCTACGGCACCGGGGCAGTTATGAGTGTTCCTGCCCATGACCAAAGGGACTATGAGTTTGCTAAAAAATATGACATACCTATATTAGATGTTATTTCAGACACGAACGGTTATATAGATACCTCCAATGAAGCCTACGTTGAAAAAGGTGTGCTTATTAACTCAGGTGAGTTTACAGGCCTTAGTTTTGACGAAGCGTTTAAAGCCATCAGTAAGAAACTATCGAGCCTATCAATTGGAGAAGAAAAGACTAACTATCGTCTTCGGGACTGGGGTGTTTCTCGGCAGCGATACTGGGGTTGCCCTATACCCATAGTAAACTGCTCTAAATGCGGCGCTGTGCCTGAAAAACTTGACCAACTTCCAGTAAGACTTCCAGAAAATGTTGCAATAGATGGCGCAGGATCGCCCCTTAAAAAAATGTCAAACTTTGTCGATACAAAGTGTCCAAAATGCGGCTGCAAAGCACAAAGAGAGACAGACACCTTTGACACTTTTTTTGAGTCTTCATGGTATTTTGCAAGATATACCTGTGTCGATCAAAAAGAAGCGATTTTAGATGAAAGAGCAAATTACTGGCTGCCTGTAGATCAATATATTGGCGGCATAGAACATGCTATATTGCATCTCTTGTACTCTCGTTTTTTTACAAAGCTCTTGCGCGATGAGGGTATTGTTAATAGTGGCGAACCATTTACAAACCTTTTAACTCAAGGCATGGTTTTAAAAGATGGTGCAAAAATGAGCAAGTCAAAAGGGAATACCGTTGATCCACAAGAAATGATTTCAAAGTACGGCGCAGATACTGCTCGTCTGTTTATTTTATTTGCAGCTCCGCCTACTCAAGACCTGGAGTGGTCTGACTCAGGAATAGAAGGCGCCCATAGGTTCATTAATAAATTCTTTAGGCTAGTTACTGGCTTTGTAGATTTAAAAAAAGGGGCAAAGGTTTCTGAAATAGATGCTTCAATTCTTAACGAAGAACAGAATTCTGTTCGTCAAAAAACCCATTTAGCGCTCCAAAAAGTAGGGGATGATTTTGGAAGAAGACACTCGTTCAACACTGCGATTGCAACCATGATGGAGCTGAACAACTCCATTTCTAGGTTTGATGATGCCTCAGAACAAGGTGTGGCTATCAAACAAGAAGCGATTGAGATAATGGTCAAATGTCTGAGCCCTGTTATGCCTCATGTGTGTCATCACTTGTGGTTGTTATTGGGTGGTGAGAGTGCAGTAGTCGATTCTAGCTGGCCTAAAGTTGATGTGTCCGCACTGGTTCAAGAAAATGTACAAATCATTGCTCAAGTGAATGGAAAGTTAAGAGCAAAAATCATGGCGCCCCTTGACTCAAACAATCAAACTATCCAAGAAATTGCCCTGGTTGATGAAAAGATTGAGAAATTCACAACGAACAAACAAATACTTAAGGTAATTGTTGTCCCAAACAAACTGATTAATATTGTAGTTAAAGACTAAAAGTTAAATTCAGTGGGTGAGCATTTTCTCTATTTGCTCTCTTAAAATTAACTCCATTACAAAACCCATTTTGCCACCGGGTACAACCAGAGTATTTGGTCTAGACATAAAAGACCCCGCAACCATGTCTTGCAAATAAACAAAGTCACAGTATTTGTGGTCTTGGAACCTAACCACAACAAAGCTCTCGTCCTGAGTAGGTATATCCCTTGCAATAAAAGGATTAGAAGTATCGACGGTTGGTACGCGCTGGAAGTTAATGTGTGTTCTTGAAAACTGAGGGGTCAGGTAATTGATATAATCCCACATTCTTCTGTGAATAGTGTCAACAGTTGCCTCAGCAGAATACCCTCTATGTTCTTTGTCTCTATGAATTTTTTGAATCCACTCAAGGTTTACAACTGGAACAACTCCAATCAAAAGATCGACAAATTTTGCAACATCGATTGGTCCATCTTTAACCCCACCATGAAGCCCTTCATAAAATAACAGGTCGCTCTCCCTTCCTACCTCTTCCCACTCTGTAAATTCCCCAGCCCTTCTTCCAAAAGGGGTGCCCTCCTCATCTGTATGAATATAATAACGTCTTTTGCAGTAACCCTTGTCACCATAATCTTTAAAGGTTTTTTCTATAAGATCAAAGTGGTTAGCCTCAGGACCAAAATGACTAAAGTGCTTGTTGCCTATTTTATTTTTTTTCTCCATAGCACTGGCCATTTGTTCTCGATCATACTTATGGAAGCTATCTCCTTCGATAACAACAGGCTTTGCACCCACCCTTTCAAAAATGTGGTTGAAAGCATTTTTAACTGTAGATGTCCCCGCCCCAGACGAGCCAGTGATTGCAATCACGGGATGTTTCTTTGACATAACCCTACCATTTGTAAGTAATTAATTAATTATCTTACAAAGCGTGTTTGTTGGTTGGCAATAAAATTCATTGCCTTAATTAGCTGAATTCAATCAGGCAGTCTTGGCAAAAGCTAAAAGTCTAGGTTATCAACCTTGAGCGCATTGTCCTCAATGAAGTTTCTTCTTGGTTCGACTTCATCGCCCATGAGTGTTGTAAAGACATCATTTGATGCAATTGCATCCTCTATCTTAACTCTTAGCATAACCCTGGTCTCAGGGTTCATTGTGGTGTCCCAAAGTTGGTCTGGATTCATTTCACCCAGCCCTTTATACCTTTGGAATCCTTGTCCTTTTTTTGCTTCACTTAAAAGAAACTCTAGTGCTGAAGTGAAACTTGGCGTCTTTAGTTCTTTTGCGCCTTTTTGAATATATGACTCATCAGAAAACATGGCTTCCACTTCATTAGAGTAGCTCTCGATATTCTTATAGTCTTTAGACCCAAAGAAATCCTCATTTAGAAAGGATGAGCTGGTTTCAACTCCATAGGTTTTCATGGCATAGGTAATCGCATGATTTGAATAGTTAAGGCTATGGCTTTCGGCCATAGAAATATTATTGTTCATTTTGTCTTGAAGGGTTTGACACCACTCTTGTGCTTTACCCGACTCCTTTAGACTTAGTTTTGGCATTCCAAGCATAGCCCTTAAAAGCGGTTCGTCATATTTTTTTGACAGTCTTTCAACAACACCAATGGTTTGATAATACTTATTAACAATTTTTTCTAGCGCAACGCCTTGAATAGCGGGGGCATCTCTAGAAACAAATAAACTAGCATCGTGAATAGCCTCTTGCTGTAAATACTCATCTAACTCAGCATCATCTTTTAAATAGCGCTCTTGTTTCCCTTTTTTTATTTTATAAAGTGGGGGCTGTGCAATGAACAAATATCCATTCTCAATGAGCTCTGGGAAGTGTCTATAAAAGAAGGTTAAGAGCAGGGTTCTAATATGCGCTCCATCAACATCAGCATCTGTCATGATGACAATTTTATGGTATCTAAGTTTTTCTAAATCGTACTCCTCTTTGCCAATACCACAACCTAGGGCAGTAATTAATGTACCAACCTCTTGAGAGGATAGAATTTTTTCAAATCTTGCCTTTTCAACATTTAGGATCTTGCCTTTCAGGGGAAGAATTGCTTGGGTTCTTCTGTCTCTTCCTTGTTTAGCTGAGCCTCCAGCAGAGTCCCCCTCTACAAGAAATATTTCTGATTCAGCTGGATCTTTGGTTTGACAGTCGCTCAACTTTCCGGGCAATCCCGCAATATCTAGAGCGCCTTTTCGTCTTGTCATTTCTCGCGCTTTTCTGGCGGCATCTCTTGCTCTTGATGCCTCAAATATCTTGCTGATTATTATTTTAGCCTCAGCCGGGTTTTCTAGCAGGTATTCTCCAAGTTTTTCGTTTACTGACGACTCTACAGGCGCCCTAACCTCTGAAGATACAAGTTTGTCTTTGGTTTGGGAGGAAAACTTGGGGTCTGGAACCTTGATAGATAAAATTGCTGTTAGGCCTTCACGAGTATCCTCACCAGTTATGGCCGCCTTTTCTTTTTTCGCCAAACCTGAGGCATCAATAAAACTGTTTAATGTTCTTGTAAGCGCTGCTCTCAGGCCGGCTAAGTGCGCACCACCATCTCTTTGTGGTATGTTGTTAGTAAAACAATAAACACTCTCTTGGTAAGAATCACTCCACTGGAGAGCAACATCAACAGCTATGTCGTCTTTTTCTGTCGCAATCGAGATGATGTCGCTATGAATTGGATTTTTTGATTTATTAAGGTGCTCCACAAAAGCTGTAATACCCCCCTCATAAACAAAGACGTCTTTTTTATCGCTTCTTTCATCAATAATTTCAATATGAACGCCTGAGTTTAAAAAAGAAAGTTCACGAAGTCGGTTTGAGAGTGTCTCAAACTTGTAAACCGTCTCTGTAAAAATTTCAGCACTGGGTTTGAAATGAATAGTTGTTCCAGACTTGTCTGTTTTACCTGTTGCTCTGATTGGCGCGGATGGCACGCCAAGAACATAATCTTGCTCATAGACATCGCCGTCCCTATGAATAATCAAATGCAGTGACTCTGACAACGCATTGACCACAGAAACTCCAACACCGTGAAGCCCTCCGGAGACTTTATAGGAATTATCATCAAACTTTCCTCCAGCATGAAGAACAGTCATAATGACCTCTGCAGCGGAAATTTTTTCCTCGGGGTGAATGTCGACTGGGATGCCCCTGCCATCGTCTGTAACAGATATAGAGTTGTCATCGTGAATGATCACCTCTATTTTTGAGCAGTGCCCGGCTAACGCCTCATCAATTGAGTTATCAACAACCTCAAAAACCATATGGTGCAAACCTGTACCATCGTCAGTATCGCCAATGTACATTCCTGGGCGCTTTCGAACTGCGTCCAAACCCTTTAAAACTTTAATATTTGAGGCCTGGTATTCTTCGGCCATAACTGCCCTTTTTAAATAAAATTTATTATACCACGGCCAGGAACTTTGGCATAAAATCATCTATATATTTTAAGGTTTTTAAAATAATGAGATGATAGCTTTAAAACGCCGTAATAACGCCATTTTTGATATTAAAAGTAGAAGACTTTTGTTCACTTAATGGGAGTTTTTTATTGCCTATGTCAGTCATAAAGATTTGAACTTTAATGTCAGTTAAAAAGTCTATGATTGATTTAATTTTTAACTCGTCTAATTCAGAGGATATGTCGTCAACAAGAACAACTGGTTTTTTTTGATTTTCAACGAGTGCTATAACTTGAAGCATCCAAAATACGATAGATGTTTTCTTTTGCTCCCCTCTAGATAGATAGTTTTCACTCTGACTGTTTAAAGAAAAATCAATACTGGCGCGATGTGGTCCGTAATTTAAATGTTTTGTTTTAATAAGCGCTTTCTTGCTATCAATTAGATAAGAAAGTATGTGTTGCTCATTAAGCGGATCAACCTCCTTTGGCCAGCCCGCTTGGAGCTCAAACTTAAAATCAAAAAAAGACTCGACTAGGCTCGCAAGGCGCATAGATTTGTTTTCTTTTAATATTGAACAGAGGTGTTCTGTGTAGGCGATACGATTTTTTGTAATTTCTACTGAAAGGTTGGCTAGTTGGGTTAACCACTCATCGAGATGTGTTTGCACGCCGCTGGTCAAGATTGTGTTGATATTTTTTAGTGTTTTTTTGTACGAGGCGTATGTTGTGAGTGTCTTTTTATTGTCGTGATATACTCCCCAGTCAAGGTATGACCTTTTCAGTTTTGGAGCTCCGCCAACAACAAACCCTCGGTCTGGAGAAATGATTTGAATAGGAAGAAGCTGACTTAAAAAACTATTGCTCGGAATTTTTTTTCCATCAACTAAAACTTGGCTTTTTTCTCGTGTTTTATTAAGGCTTATTTTCTGACCACTCACAATCGCACTGATTTGTATCTGATCATCATCAAAGGGAATGATATCCTTAAGGTTTTTGGTCTTAAAAGACCTTCCATGACCTAAGTAATACAAAGATTCAATAAGGTTTGTTTTCCCTTGGCCATTTTTCCCAAGAATTAGGTTAATTGCGCTATCAGGACTAAAGTATTGATCTGAAAGGTTTCTAAACTTTAGTATGTGAATCTTTTCGAGAGTTGCCATTTGGCCGAATATCTAGATTCTCATTGGCATAATGATATATTGGTAGCTCTCATCGTCTATAGCGCTCAGAAGACAGGATTTGTTCTCACCCCCCGGTATTACCATATTAATGTTTTTTGAAGAAAGCTTTTCTAAAACTGAAATTAGGTAGTGAATATTAAACGCTATTTCAAGCTCTTTTTCTTGTTTGGTAACTTCAATTTGAGTTTCAGCTCTGCCTCTCTCTGAATGAGAAAAAATACTTAGCTTGTCATCCCTAAAGACAAGTTTCACGCCCTTTGTTCTCTCATCAACAAATATCGAGGCCTGTTGAAGGCTAGATAAAAAATCTTCTCTATCAATAACGATTGTATTACTAAAATCCGTTGGCATCACCTGTTTGTAATTAGGAAAGTTGCCATCAATAAGGCGACTGATAATTTTTGTATTACTGTCAATAAGTGAAAAATAGTTATCAGACAAGTGGATCTCTGCAACATCCTGAGAGCTTTTATTCAAGAGCTTCGTGAGTTCTAATACCGCCTTCCTTGGTAATATTACTGTCTTTTTTTCATCTAAATTATTCGTTTGACTGACTTCACCTATTGATAATCGGTGACCATCGGTTGCAACAACCGTTAAAGAGTCTGTGTTTAATTCAAAATAAAGCCCGTTTAGATAGGCCCTAATATCCTGGTTCCCCATAGAAAAACTGGTGTTTTCAATTAACTCTTTTAGGGTCTCCTGTTTGATTTTTATAATACTGGTGTTTTGCGTCTTTGGTAGAGCTGGGAAGTCTAAGTGGTTAAATGTATTTAGTTCAAACGTGTTCTTGTTTGCGTTTAAATAAACCTTGTTTTCTTCAATTTTGAATTTTATTTGAGTCTTATCTGGAAGTTTTCTGACAATATCAATGAGGTCTTTAGCGTAAATAGTAAAGGTAACTTCCGAACTACTTTTGATTTTAGAGGAGGCGCTTATTTCCAGCTCCATATCTGTTGTTGTCAGTGTGAGTGTGTTTTCACTCAGTTGGATTAACACATGAGAAAGTATAGGAAGTGTTTGTTTTTTTTCTACAACACCAATAACGGTTTGTAATGGTTCGATCAATTCTTCAACACTTAATTCCATATTCATAGGTTGCCTTTCTTATTAAATTAATTATTGTTATTATTAGCCTAGTTTATTCTCGTTAGTTTCTAACTTTTATTCATTAAAATCAACAAACTAGGTTGTGACTATGTTGTTGATATCTTTGATGATTAATTCTTAAGTTGTTGGTTATTATCCTAATTATAAAATGTTTTCTTTCATACTAACAACACAACTAATAATTATTTTGTTTATAAGTTAGTAATTTTAATTTTAATGTTTTCTATATCGTTTTTTATTTCTTCATTTGTCTCGATTAGTGTTTTGAGTTTTTCACAAGAGTAGAGCACAGTAGAGTGGTCACGATTGCCAAAATTTTGACCGATTTTTGCAAGGGATAGCGAGGTAAGCTCATGACACAAATAGATGGCCATCTGCCTGGCCTTAACCAGGTGTTGTTTGCGTGAGTTAGAAACGAGGTCTGAGACAGTAATGCCATAATATTTGCTGACTGTTTTTTGGACTTCGTTTACCTCAATAAATAATTTCTTGGGTTTGATTAAATCTCCAAGCGCTCCCTCAACCACGTCCTTGGTAATTAGGGAATGATCGATTTGAGAAAAGTCCACAAACGCCTTAAGTTTTAGTAAGGCGCCTTCTAGGTCTCTGACATTTGAGACAACATGACTCGCAATAAATAAAGCAACATCCTCGGTGAGGTTTAGTGAAATTTGTGGATTTTGAGATTTTTTTAGTAGTATTGCTGCCCTCATTTCTAGCTCAGGCGGCGAGAGTTGTAAGTTTAGCCCTTGAGAAAACCTTGTTTTTAGTCTGTTTTCAAGATCTTTGATGTTTTTAGGTGGCTGGTCACAAGTAAAGATGATTTGTTTTTTGGTACTGAAAAGAAAATTAAAAACATGAAAAAACTCCTCCTGAGACTTGTCCTTTCCTGCGATGAGATGGATATCATCAACCAATAAAAGGTCAGCAGACTGATAAAAAAGCTTCACGTTTTCTATGGTATTGTGCCTTAAGCTTGTTGTAATGTTTCTAACAAAATCCATTAGAGGTACATAGATTATTTTTGAGCTAGGATTCTTTTCAAGAGCCAGATGTCCAGCTGCTTGCATAAGGTGGGTTTTTCCTAGGCCCGACTCACCATAAATAATGAAAGGGTTGTAAGGAGAGGCGCCAATTTTTTCTGCAATTTGCCTGCTGGCAAGAGCAGCGACTTGATTCGCTGTTCCTAAAACCAAGTTGTCAAAAGTGTATTCAGGAAAAAGTGGTGTGGTGTGGTGTTTGGTTTGGGCGTTTGTTTTTTTTTGAGTCTCGGATATCCCAAAACGAACTTTAATTTTTCGATCGTGCTCTGACACTGCAAGTAGAATTGCTGATTCTAGGCTTTTGTGATTATTGATATACTTTAGAGCAGAGGCGCTAGGGGCATTAAGATAAAGAGTTTCGTTTCTCTCAGAGGCTTGAAGCGGCTTAACCCATACACTATACTCGCCCAGTGGAAGAGAGTTTTTAAGAGAGTCTAAACATTTGGCCCAGGTCTGTGACATTGGCTTCTAAAAAGCTCGAAATTAAAATTCTAATGATACCTGTAATGATGTTAATTTTGATTAAAGCATTGAGTAGAATAGTCTAATTTATTTGCTACGATTATTGTATAACTGAACTATGAATAAGAATCCATATGCTCGCCTTTTTGAGCCAGTTCAAATAGGCCCCGTTGTCACAAAAAATCGCTTTTATCAGGTGCCACATTGTTGTGGTATGGGGCACGTAAGGCCAAAAGCCCATGCCGCCATGAGAGGCGTTAAAGCCAAGGGAGGGTGGGGCGTTGTTAGCACTGAGGAGGCTGAAATTCACCCAAGTTCAGACCTTGCTCCCTATGCAGAACAGAGGATTTGGGATAAAAAAGACATCCCAGCGCTTCAGTTGATGACGGAGGCTGTGCATGAGCACGGCGCTTTAGCTGCTATCGAGCTCACCCACAGCGGCCATAACTCAACCAACCTTTTTTCAAGAATTCCGGCCATGTCACCCAATGCTCAGGCGGTTAATTTTTTATATCCAAAACAAGCCAGAAGGATGAACAAAAAAGATATTTCGGACTTTAGAGCTTGGCATCGACAGGCTGCCCTAAACGCAAAAGCTGCAGGTTTTGACATTATTTACGTTTACGCGGGGCACGGCATGTCTGTGGCCCAGCAATTCATATTGCCCGATATGAATAATCGTTCTGATGAGTATGGGGGAAGTTTGGAAAATAGGTTGAGACTTACAAGAGAATTGCTTGAAGAAACAAGAGACGCGATTGGAGATAGTTGCGGCATTGCTTTTAGGTTTGCTGTTGATGAGCTTAAAGGAAAAGACGGGATGCAGTTTCAGGAAGAGGGGCGAGAGGTGGTTGAGATGCTAGCAGAGTACCCCGATCTTTGGGATGTAAATGTATCTGATTGGTCCAACGATTCTCAAACCTCACGATTTCAGCCAGAAGAGGCTTACCAAATACCCTATGTTGAGTTTGTAAAAAGTATTACCACTAAGCCTGTAGTTGGTGTTGGGAGGTTGACCTCTCCAGACCTCATGGTTAAGCTAGTTGAGGGCGGAGCTTTAGATTTAATTGGTGCGGCTAGGCCCTCTATAGCAGATCCTTATTTGCCCAATAAAATTAAAGAACAAAAGACAGACCAGATCAAAGAGTGTATTGGTTGTAATATCTGCGTTTCGAGTGATAACTTTACGGTTCCGATTCGCTGCACGCAAAACCCCACTATGGGAGAAGAGTGGAGAAGAGGCTGGGATCCAGAATACATTAAACCTAAAATTACAGACCAGAGAGCTCTTGTTGTTGGTTCAGGGCCGTCAGGATTAGAGTGCACAGTTCAGTTAGCCAGGCGTGGATATCAAGTTATTTTGGCAGAGTCTGAAAACGAGCTGGGTGGGAGAGTTTTGTTTGAGTCTAGCCTTAGAGGCCTTTCTGCATGGAAAAGAGTGGTTGATAATAGGGTTCATGAGATTCTTCAGAAAAGTAATATAGAGGTTTATAAAGAGAGCAGGTTGAAAGCAGAACACATTGATGAGCTTGGCATCAACAACATATTTTTGGCTACTGGCTCAAGTTGGCGAAAAGATGGAATTGGAAGAAGCAGAAGAAAGCCTGTCTCAGGTCTTGAGACCATTACAGTCTATTCTCCAGAGGAGGCCGTTCAAAACTATAAAGACATAAAGGGCCCACTCGTCATCTATGATGATGAGCAGGGATACTTAGCCGGAGCGGTTGCAGACCACCTTATTGCTAAGAATATTGAGGTTGTGTTTGTAACGCCTGCCAGCGTTGTCTCTCCATGGACCGATTCCACCCTGGAACAAAAAAGGGTTCAAGCGGGCTTAATTAGCTCTGGAGTCAAAATTATGTGTAACCAGTCTATTAGCAAAATAGAGAATAGTACTGCGCACCTAGAGTGTACTTATACAGGCTCAATTACTGAACTGCCTTGTGAGACAATTGTTATGGTGACAGAGCGCATATCTGATACCACGCTTTATGACAGCCTAGTTCAAAATAATCTAGAAGGAAAAACACAATACAATGTTCAAATTATCGGTGATGCTGAGGCCCCCGGTCTTATAGCGGATGCGGTTTATTTAGGGCATTTAGCAGCACAAAATTTTGAAGCAGATGAAGCAGACATTCAAAAAGGCATGTTTATGAGAGAGATGCCAAGCCTTAAATAGGCGTTAAAAGCCCCCTTTCTTGATTGATTTTGTAAGTGTTTTAGAGTAACATTGCCCTCTTTTTATGAAGGCCAAAAGGGATGCGAAAAACGATAGTTGCAGGAAACTGGAAGATGAATGCGAGTAAAGAATCAGTAAATTCTCTCATTGAAGGCATTCTTTCAGGAATGAGTGATGTTTCCTCTGAAGTTATAGTTTGTGCTCCTTTCCCGTATCTTTCTCAAGTAGAGTCTTTAATCATCAATTCTGATCTAATGCTTGGTGCGCAAAACCTTAACGTGAATTTAAAAGGTGCGTTCACAGGCGAAGTCAGTGCAGATATGATCAAAGACTTCGGCGCTCAACACGTCATTGTTGGTCACTCAGAGAGAAGAAGCCTTTACGGTGAAACAAGCACAGTTGTTGCAGAAAAAACAAAAGCAGCGATTGATGCTGGACTAACCCCACTTCTTTGTGTTGGCGAGTCCCTCGAAGAGAGAGAGTCTGGAAGAACTGAAGCCGTTGTTGCAGAGCAGCTTAATGCAGCAATCAGTCTTCTTGGAATAGATGCTTTTGATGGTATTATTATTGCGTATGAGCCAGTTTGGGCTATTGGAACAGGTTTAACAGCCTCTCCTGAGCAAGCCCAGTCAGTTCATTTATTTATTCGCAAACTTTTGGCTGATAGCAGTGAGAGAGTTGCTCAAAAAACATCCATACTTTATGGTGGAAGCATGAATGCTGGCAATGCTGCTGATCTAATTTCATGTGCAGACATTGATGGTGGACTCATTGGTGGTGCCGCCCTTAAAGCAGACGATTTTTTACAAATATGTAAGGCAGGTTAATATGACGTTTCAAATTATTTTAGTAATTCATGTGTTATTGGCTCTAGGGCTTGTTGGGCTGATTCTTATCCAGCATGGCAAAGGCGCTGATGCAGGGGCTGCATTTGGCTCAGGCGCAGCAGGCTCAGTTTTTGGTGCGAGAGGAGCCCACTCGTTTCTATATAAACTAACTGCAGTTCTGGCTATTGCGTTTTTTGTAACCAGCATCAGTCTGGCTTACTTTGCATCGAATGAGGGGGCCGCCATAGACCCTGAACAAAGCATTATGACCCAAAGCATTATGAGTGATGATGGCTTTGATTCAGATACAAGCGAAATTCCAAGTAACTAAATTAAGCCGTCGTGGTGAAATTGGTAGACACGCAGCCTTGAGGGGGCTGTAGCGCAAGCTGTGACGGTTCGACTCCGTCCGACGGCACCACTCAATTTAACTGTATTAAAACTCTTTGTTGTTGTACAATCAGCATAGTTTCTCACTTGCTATTCTATGAACTTTCTTAATAAAACTGTCCTTAAGGGGATAGGCTTGATGCTTTTGGGTATGAGCACTGTTCCATTTTTAGATGTCTTTGCAAAGCTCTTGAGTGAGGATTATTCTGTGATGCAAGTTACATGGACTCGGTTTTTCTTCCATGCCTGTTGGTTGGTGCCTATCATATTATGGCAACAAGTTGATTGGAAAAGAGTGCCAGAAAGTCTAAGCCTCCAGTTTATGAGAGGATTGATGTTAACCCTGGCCACGCTTTTCTTTTTTGCGGCCATTAAATCTAACCCTATTCCTAACGCACTCACACTGCTTTTTATTTCTCCTTTGGTTGTAGCTATTCTCTCACCAAGCTTGTTGGGAGAGAGGTTTGATTTACTAATTGGGGCCGGGGTAGTGGTAGGATTTATTGGTGTTGTGGTTGTATTACAGCCTACAGGAGATGAGTTTAAGCCAAGCCTATTACTTGCTGTTGTTTCAGGCGTCTGTTACGCGCTCTATATTATCTTTACAAAAAAACTCTCCTTTAAGGCGCCGCCAGTTCTTACTCTTTTTTATTCTGCTGCTGTTGGAATGGTCATTATGTTGCCTCTAGCCTTATTAACTTGGACAGCGCCTGACATGAAAGGAGTTTTGTTAGGCGCCGCTATGGGGTTTTTTGCTGCAGCATCACATTTCTTCATCATTAAGGCTTTTGAGTTTGCAAGTGCTTCTGAGCTAAGCCCCTTTAATTATTTTGAAATTGTGGGGGCTATTACTTTAAGCTATATCATCTTTGGCTATATTCCAAACCTACAGGCAGTTATTGGCTTGTTTGTAATTATAGGAAGCGGCCTCTTTGTTTCATGGCGCGTTATGAAAAACAATGGCGGACAAGCAGAAGATAAAGAAAAACTAATAGAGCCTTTATAGGCCAATCATTTCTTACAAGGTGAAAAATACATTTTTTCCTTGTATTTTTTGAACAAAGCCTATTTCAGTTCAATATAATATCCGACCTTAATGCTTATTAAGCTCAAAGTATCAATTAATTATCAAATCATTCAACACATATGAACTGGCGAACAAAAACTGAAAATAAAATAGAGCTGTTTTCTGACTGGGTTTTTGACAATGCTAAGAAAACTATCATGGCGATCATTGTTTTAGTCGTTGCGATTGGATCCCAACTACCCTCTCTTAAGGTAGATACAACAACTGAAGGGTTTTTACATAAAACAGACCCAATGCGAGTTGAGTACGATATTTTTAGAGATCAGTTTGGCCGGGATGAAAAACTCATGATTGCGGTGAAAACCAAAAATATTTTTGATCTTAGCTTTTTAGAAAAACTCGATAGTTTTCACCATGCTTTAGAGAGCGAGCTTCCAAATATTAAGGCTGTTGACTCGCTCATAAATGCAAGAAATACCTATGGAATTGAGGGCGAGCTTATTGTTGAGCCTCTCATTGATAGCCTACCAAAAAACAATGATGACCTTATCAAGTTAAAAGAAACGGTGACAAATAATAGTCTGTATGAAAACTCTCTCTACAGTGAAGACTTCACCATGACAACAGTCACAATCGATACAGAAACCTATTCAAGCGCAGGGACCTCACAAGAGATTGAAAGTTTTGAGTTTGATGATGGCCTAGAGTTTGATGATGGCCTAGAGTTTGATGATGGCCTAGAGTTTGATGACGGCCTAGAGTTTGATGAAGAGGCCCTTGGCGAACAAAGACTCTATTTAACAGACGCTGAAAATGATGAAATTATTGCTGAAACGCAGAAAATCATGGAGCGATTTAATGACAGTAATTTTGAAATCTACTTGTCTGGCTCTGCAGCGATTGCGGGAATCTTTAAACAAGCGCTAATGAACGATTCAGCTGTCTTTATTAGTCTAATGATGATTGTAATTATGGTTGTTTTGTTCGCTTTGTTCAGGAGAGTCTCCGGAGTAATTCTGCCATTAGCTTGTGTTTCATTAACCCTTATAATGACTGTATCTCTGATGTCAATTTTTTCTGCGCCATTCACTATGGCTACCCAAATTATGCCAACGTTTCTTTTAGCAGTTGTGACAAGTGCTTCGATTCATTTGCTGGCAGTTTTTTATAAAGACTTTGCAACAACTAATGATACAAAAAAATCCTTGAGATATGCAATGGGACATTCTGGTTTGGCTATTATTATGACTTCGATTACTACTGCAGTAGGTCTTTGGTCTTTTTCATTTTCTGGAGTAGCACCAGTTGCAGACCTTGGTATTTTTGCCAGTAGTGGTGTAATGGTTGGGCTGGTTTTTACATTGGTTTTTTTGCCGTCGTTGATATCGGTAACTAAGTTTAGGCCAATTAAGCAAAGGGTAGGTAAGGACGGTCAAACCTTTATGGATAAAGTGCTCATAGGAATCAGCGTTTTTGCAACTAGCAAGCCAAAACTAATTATTTCAGTTAGTGCTGTTGTAATAATCTGTGCCGCCATTATTGCTTCACAACTCAGGTTTTCCCACTTTCCACTTCAATGGCTGCCAGAAGATAATTTTGCACGCGTAGCCACAGAGGCAGTGGATGAAAACTTAAAGGGCTCACTGACCCTAGAGGTGATTATTGATACCGAGAAAACCAATGGTCTTTATAACCCAGAGGTCTTGAAGGTTATTGACGATGTCTCTCAAAACATTAACTCAATTTCTACGGGTAATATGTTTGTTGGAAAGGTTATCAGCTATATCGATGTTATTAAAGAAACCAACAGGGCTTTGAATGAAAACCGTGATGAGTACTTCGCTATACCAGACGACCGTGACCTTATTGCCCAAGAATTTTTACTTTTTGAAAGTAGTGGTAATAATGACCTTGCGAGCCTCGTGGACTCTAACTATTCTAAAGCCAGGCTTACTTTAAAAACCCCATTCATAGACTCTCTTGAGGCCAATATATTTATTGATAATGCACAGCTCTACCTTGACCAAAAGTTCGACTCTCTGGCAAAGGTAACTTTTACAGGGATAGGCACGTTGATGACTGTGACCTTTGAAGAGGCAATTTACAGTAGCGCAGTGAGCTATGTTTTGGCGTTTTCACTTATTGCCATATTGATGGTTTTATTAATTGGTAATGTTAAGATTGGGCTCATTAGCATGATTCCCAATCTATTGCCGATCATTATTCTCTCTACAATAATGGTGATTTTCAAAATGCCTTTAGATATGTTTACGCTGTTAATTGGAGCAATTGCATTGGGCTTGGCTGTTGATGATACGGTCCACTTTATGCACAACTTTAGAAGATACGAGTTGCAGTATAACGATGTTGACAAGGCGGTTCTTTTAACGCTCTTGGGAACTGGAAGAGCAATAACTCTGACATCTATCGTTTTGGCCCTTGGCTTTCTCGTGCTTACATTTTCTCAGATGAACAATATGTTTGATTTTGGTGTTTTAACTGCAAGCGCAATACTGGTGGCGTTATTGGCTGATTTTTTTCTGATGCCAGCAATTATGAAGTTAATCATTAAGGACAAAACGAGCATCTAAAGAAAGTGTTCAAAAAAAAGGACGCATTAAGCGTCCTTTGATTTGAAAAGAGCTATGAGAGCTAAGCTTGAGCTTGAGCCATCACCTCTTCGACGAAGTTGTCTTCTTTTTTCTCTATTCCTTCACCAACTTCATATCGAATAAAAGACACAACTTCTGCATTTTTCGACTTCACAAGGTCGCCAACAGTCATATCAGGGTCCTTAACAAAGGCCTGCCCATAAAGGGTTACCTCATTGACAAATTTTTTCATTCTTCCGACAATCATTTTTTCAATGATATTATCAGGCTTGCCACTTTCTTTTGCTTGCTCAATAAAGATTGCTTTCTCTCTCTCAAGTAGATCACTAGAAAGCTGGTCTTCACTAACGCACTCTGGCCTAGAGGCAGCAATGTGCATTGCGACATCTTTTGCTAATTCAGCATCATTTGATGAAAGAACAGTCAAAACGGCAATTCGATCACCATGCTTATAGGCACCTAAAATCCCAGCATCAGTCCTAACTATCTGCACTCTCCTTACTGAAATGTTTTCACCAATCTTTGCAATGATCCCCTCTCTGGCCTCGTCAACAGTTTCTCCAGAGTCCAGCTTTTGGCTTAAAAAACTCTCAACTGACTCAGGCTTGTTATTGAGGGCAAGCGCACCGAGAGCTTCTACAAAATCAATAAAAGCAGAGCCTTTTGTGACAAAGTCAGTTTCAGAGTTGACCTCAAGAATCGCAGCAAGTTTATTGTCATCACTGATTGTCACATTCACCAGCCCTTCAGAAGCAACCCGTCCAGCTTTCTTTGCAGCTTTTGCTGCACCTGAAGCTCTCATCAAGTCAATTGCTGCCTCAAGGTCAGCATTAGTTTCAACTAGAGCCTTCTTGCAGTCCATCATTCCTGCACCAGTTCTTTCTCTTAATTCTTTAACTAAAGCGGCTGTGATTGCCATATTAATGTCTCCTATATAAGCCGAACTTGATTACTTATCGGTTTCAGTTTTCTTAGTAGTGGCTTTTTTAGCTGCAGGCTTTTTAGCTGCAGGTTTTTTAGTAGCCTCTTTCTTTGCTGCAGGCTTTTTAGCTGCAGCCTCAGCTTTTTTAGCTGCAGCCTTTTTAGCCGCAGGTTTCTTCTCTTCAGCAGGCGCTTCTGCTTCAGCATTGTCTTCAGAAGCCTCTTTCTTTGCTGCAGGCTTTTTAGCCGCAGGTTTCTTCTCTTCAGCAGGCGCTTCTGCTTCAGCATTGTCTTCAGAAGCCTCTTTCTTTGCTGCAGGCTTTTTAGCCGCAGGTTTCTTCTCTTCAGCAGGCGCTTCTGCTTCAGCATTGTCTTCAGAAGCCTCTTTCTTTGCTGCAGGCTTTTTAGCCGCAGACTCAGCCTTCTTGGCTGCAGGCTTTGTTTCAACAATAGATGCTTTGGCTTCTAAAACCGCATCTGCAATTTTTCTTGCATAGTAACCTATTGCCCTGATTGAGTCATCATTTCCAGCTATGACATAATCGATGCCCTCAGGATTATGATTAGAATCTACAACACCTATAATTGGAAGGCGAAGAGTTTGAGCCTCTCTAACAGCATTTTTTTCATGACCAATGTCAACCACAAAGACAACGTCAGGTATGGTGCCAAGATCTTTAATGCCGCCAAGGCTTCTTTCTAACTTCTCCATCTCGCGGGTCATCACGAGCGCCTCTTTCTTAGTAAATTGTGCAAAGTTTTCCTCTGCAAGAAATTCTAAATCTTTAAGTCGCTTGATAGACGCCTTGATGGTTTTGTAGTTTGTCATCATTCCGCCTAACCAGCGATGATTAACATAAGGCATGCCGCAACGAATGGCCTCTTCTTTAATTATGTTGCTTGCGGCTCTTTTTGTTCCGACAAAAAGAATTGACCCTCCTTGAGATGCAGTTTTGCTAGCAAAATTTAGGACATCATTAAACTGGGGCAGGGTTTTTTCTAAATTGATTATGTGAACACCGTTTCGTGTTCCGTAAATATAAGGCTCCATTTTTGGATGCCAAAAACGAGACCTATGGCCGAAGTGAACACCGGCCTCTAACATTTTTTTCATTGACGCTTTCGCCATACATTTCTCCTGGGTTAAGACTTCCACATTGCCTATTAGCCAACCCCTTTTAAAGGGCACCCTGACTAATATTGGGGCGCTGTGTGATACATTAAATTACTGGCGTTGTTATTACAAAGCCGTTCCTTTTCCAACCAAATTGTTGAAAGGCGACTATTATCCCATATTTTTTCTAAATACGCAAAGACTATTTGGTCGACTGTTTTTCTCTGCAAGGCTTCTGACGTATTAGGTGCAAGGCAAAAAAAGACTCGTTATAATTAAGCCTTTTTTCAGTTTTCCGCGCCAGTTTTTGGTTATGATAGTGCATAGAGCTATTAAAGGGGAGGCTCAAAATTACATACTTAATTGTTGTTTATGAAGGTTGCTATTATTGGAAGCGGTATAGCGGGGTTAACCGCTGCTTATCTTTTACAAAAAGATCATGACATTAGTGTTTTTGAAGCAAACGACTATATTGGTGGACATACCCATACACACGAGATAAGCCAGAACAACAAAACATGGAGGGTTGATTCAGGATTCATTGTCTATAACGAAAAAACCTATCCTAATTTCATAAAGCTCTTAAAAGAATTAAAAGTAAAGGTTCAAAAAACCACCATGGGGTTCAGCGTTAAGGCGCCATCACAAAACCTTGAGTATTCAGGAGGCTCTCTAAATACAGTTTTTGCCCAGAGACTGAATTTGTTTAAGCCAGCTTTTTTGATTATGCTCAAGGATATCCTTCGCTTTAATCGTCTTGCTAAAATAGAGCTTTCCGGGGTTGACGAGACAACAACCATTCTTAGTTTCTTAGAAAAACACAAGTTTAGTAAGCCCTTTGTTGAGAATTATATTATTCCAATGGGGGCAGCAATTTGGTCAACTGCAGCTAACAAAACAACAGAAATGCCAGCAGTGTTTTATATTCGATTTTTTAAAAATCATGGGCTTCTCCAAATATTCAAGCGTCCACAATGGTTTGTAATAAAGGGTGGCTCAAAGTCCTATGTTGAAAAGATAATTGAAGGCTTCCAGGAAAAAATTTTTCTTTCTAGGCCTGTCATAAAAGTTGAGCGCAGTCCATCTGAGGTAAAGATTTATTGTGACAAAGAGCCTGATCCAATATTGTTTGATAAAGTTATCTTTGCCACCCATAGTGACCAAGCACTGGAACTACTTGAGGACCCAAGTGATGATGAAAAGTCAGTTCTTGAAGCTTTGCCCTATCAAAAAAATACAGCTATAGTTCATACTGATGTATCACTAATGCCAAAAATTAAAAAAACCTGGTCAAGCTGGAATTATTTGTTAAGTGGCGATTTAAATAGACCTGTCACACTGACCTATAATATGAATATCCTTCAATCATTGGACGCGAAACCAGACTTTTTAGTCACCCTTAATAGTTTGAACGAAATCAGCCCTTCAAAAATAATTAAAAAAGTTGAGTACTCACACCCTCTCTTTACAGTGAGTGGGATTGATGCGCAGAAGAAAAAAAGTCAAATCAGCGGTCAAAACAATACATACTATTGTGGCGCCTACTGGGGTAACGGTTTTCATGAAGACGGAGTAAATAGTGCGCTCGATGTTTGTAAGGCTTTTGGAGTCTCGCTATGAGCCTTTCTAAAATGCATCATTTATACTGGGGAACTATCAGTCATCACAGGCATACTCCATTCAATCGGTTTTTTAAGTATCCTATTTTTATGGCTTATGTTGATATCTCTAATCTGGCTTCTGTCATGAAACCCTCTATGCTTTGGAACATCAACAAGCCTGCAATCGTTTCCTACAGGAGACAGGACTATCATGGGGATCCCACAATAGGTCTAGAAGAGGCTGTTAGAAAAACTATGCATGAAAAAACAGGTAGAGAATTCAAAGGCCCAATTAGGCTGCTTACTCATTTAAGGTACTTTGGGTACTGTTTCAATCCCGTTAGCTTTTATTACTGTTTTGATGAAAACGATAAAAAAGTTGAGGCCATAATGGCCGAAGTCACTAATACTCCATGGAAAGAAAGGCACTCATACGTTATAAATGAGCGCCTGGATTCGAGCAATAAGCTAAGCTTTACTGCCGCCCCAAAAAAACAATTTCATGTCAGTCCTTTTTGGGGAATGGATCACGAATACGAGTGGTTTTTTTCTAACCCTGAAGAGGCGTTAAATGTAATAATGAAAAACTATAAAGATGGAGAAAAGGTATTCAATGTTGCCCTGAGCCTAAAAAGGCACGCTTTCAGCAAGAAAGGGCTTATTAAGGCCATTATTAGGTTTCCATTTGCAACTCTGATGGTCGTCTACAGAATCCATTGGCAGGCCCTCATGCTTTTAATCAGAAGGGCCCCATTTTTTACACACCCAGATAAATTATGACAAAAGAAAAACAATTTAAAGACAAGTTATCCGTTGATTCTCTTGCGAATAGCATTCAAGAAATGCAAAAAAGCACCCGTACAACATCTTTTTTTAAAAACATTTTATTTAGAAAGCTCAAAAGCATTAAGAATGGAGAGCTAACCATTGTTGATGGCAACAGCAAACACGCTTTTGGCAATCCACAGTCTGAGTTTAAAGCAGAGCTGGAAGTTTTTTCGCAAGAGTTTTACGTTTTTTTGGGAAGCGGGGGAACAAACGGCGCTGCAGAAGCCTTCACCGCAGGATACTGGGGCTCTAATAACCTTGTCAAGCTAATACAGCTTATTATAAAAAATAAAAAAACTTTGCTTGGCCTAGAGTCTGGCTTTGCAAGACTGGCCAATCCAATTACAAAACTAATACATAAAAAAAGACAAAATACTTTAACGGGAAGTAAAAGCAATATCTTGGCCCACTATGATTTGAGCAACGACTTTTACAAGCTTTGGCTAGATCCAACAATGACATACTCAAGTGGAGTGTTTCCAAAAAAGAATTCAAGTATGAAAGAAGCGTCTGTTGAAAAACTAGATAGGATTTGTAGAAAACTTAAGCTTAAAAACACAGACCATGTTCTTGAAATTGGCACAGGGTGGGGAAGCTTTGCAATTCACGCTGCTAAAAATTATGGCTGCAAGGTTACAACAACAACGATCTCTGACAAACAGTTTCAATATGCTTCAGAGCTTATATCTAAAGAAAGCCTTGATAACAAAATAACGCTTTTAAGCAAAGACTATCGTGAGCTTGAGGGTTCTTTTGATAAGGTTGTGTCTATAGAGATGATCGAGGCTGTTGGTGCTGAGTATGTTCCTGGTTTTTTTGAAAAAGCATCCTCGTTGTTGAAAAAAAATGGGCTCATGCTGCTACAGGGAATAACCTACAATGACCCCGACTTTGATGCTTATAAGAACTCCGTTGACTTTATCAGGAAATATATTTTCCCAGGCTCGTGTCTTGTTGCAATGCCACAAATATTACAAGCGATCAAAGATAAAACAGACATGGCGATGATACACTCTGAAGACATTACTCATCATTATGCAAGAACCCTAGAGATTTGGCGTGGAGACTTTCTGGCTGTTTTGCCTCAGGTTAAAGAGCTCGGTTTTTCAGAGCCTTTCACGAGGATTTGGAATTTTTACCTGGTCTACTGTGAGGCAGGGTTTCTCGAAAACCTAATTGGAGACTTTCAGCTTGTGTTTGCAAAGCCCGACTCAAGAAATATTCAAATTACATATTAACTGATGATTACTTTATTAATTAAACTTGCAGAAAAAGGGCTATTGCCTGACTCATTTATCAGATTTGGAATAAAGCGCCTGTGCAGTGAGCGCTTGGCGAAGGCATCAAGCTTTAGTGATGAAGATATGGAAAAAGAGCATGCAGCATGGATTGAAGTTTTAAAGAAAAGCCCAATTGCACTTGTTCCAGAAAAAGCAAACGAACAGCACTATGAAGTTCCTCCGAGACTCTTTGAGCTCGTACTTGGAAATAAGCTAAAGTATAGCTCAGGATTTTGGCCAGAGGGCGTATCTTCACTAGACCAGTCTGAGTCTGCCATGCTGGACCTAACATCTGAGAGAGCAGGGCTGATAGATGGCCAAGATATATTAGAGCTAGGGTGTGGATGGGGTTCTTTAACGCTATACATGGCAGAGCATTTTCCAAAAAGTAAAATTACCGCAGTGAGCAACTCTAATGACCAGAGACAGTTTATTGAAGAAAAGTGCAGACAGCTTAAGCTAGTCAATGTCAGGGTTATAACTGCAGATATGAATGACTTTGAGGCTGAAGGATTATTTGATCGAGTTGTTTCAATCGAGATGTTTGAGCATATGCGCAACTATGAAAAATTGCTTGGCAGGGTTAATGCGTGGCTAAAAAAAGAGGGAAAGCTGTTTGTACACATATTTTCTCACCAAAAGGTCGCCTATCCTTTTGAAGATAATGATGATGCAGACTGGATGGCAAGAGAGTTTTTTAGTGGAGGTCAAATGCCTTCACATAGGTTATTGATGAGCTTTCCAGGCCAAATGAAAATAGAAAAGGACTGGAGAGTGAGCGGTACACACTATGAAAAAACCTCTCTTGCTTGGCTTCAAAAGATGGACAAAAATAAAGCCGAGGTTTTAGAGCTCTTTAAGAAAACTTATGGAGAAAATGACGCTAAATCATGGCTCCAAAGATGGCGAATTTTTTTCATGTCTTGCGAGGTTCTTTTTGGGTTTGGCCATGGCACTGAATGGGGTGTCTCCCACTACCTTTTTGAGAAGCCACAATGATTAGAGACTTTGGTGCTATCGTTTTTTGCATTTTAATGGCCTACCTTGTTGCTATAGCAGCTTCAGTTGATGGGGCAATTTTTTCTGGGCTTCCAGTAATTCTTTTGTGCGCTATTGTCAGTTTTGCGACGCATTGGATCATTGCAGTACCCTCGTTAATTACAAGCTCAGAAAAATATTTTGACTTTACAGGAATGGTTGCTACGCTTCTTCTTGTTTTAACTTCAATGTTTGCGCTCTTGAGTTTGGGCGCCGAAGCATCAATTCGTTCAGTTTTCGTTGCTACCTTTGTATCTGTTTGGACCTTAAGATTGGGAATATTTCTTTATAAAAGAATAGTGAAAGCTGGCGAAGACAGAAGGTTTAGAGATATAAAAAAATCACTGCCAAAGTTTTTAATGACGTGGACCTTGTCAGCGCTTTGGGTCTTCTTAACGACTGTAAATGCAATTACTTTAATCGCGCTGAACCCACTTGAGCCAATTGGAGCATTTTTTGTTTTTGGGGTGCTGTTGTGGTTATTAGGTTTTGGTTTTGAGGTGATTGCTGACAGACAAAAAAAGCACTTCAGTGAGCAGTCTGAAAATAAAGGCAGTTTTATCACTCAGGGTCTTTGGTCTATCTCTCGTCACCCAAACTATTTTGGAGAAATTATTCTATGGACAGGGATTGCAATTATCTCGCTACCATTTCTATCCGGCTGGCAGTTTGTGACCTTAGTCTCTCCTGTGTTTGTGTTTCTCCTCTTGACAAGAATAAGCGGACTTCCTTTTTTAGAAGAGAAGGCTGAAAAAAAATGGGGCGAAAACAAGGACTATATTGAATACAAAAAAAGAACGCCAATACTAGTGCCATTTTTTGGAAAAAAACAACAATAAATTAACTTTACCATGGCTCTTGAAACCCCTAAATACGAAGTAGTCTCGGAATATGACGGATTTGAAATCCGTCGTTACATTGAAATGATAATTGCCACGACATCGGTTCGCTCAGATTACAAAGGCTCTACATCGTCTGGGTTCAGAAGAATTGCTAATTACATTTTTGGTGGCAATGATAAGGAAATGAAAATCGCAATGACCGCTCCAGTAATTGCTGACTGCCCCTCTGATAATCGAGAGAGCTATAATATTTCCTTTGTGATGCCTAGTGAGCACTCATTGAAAAATCTTCCTAAGCCCAACACAGAAAATGTTTCAATTCAAAAAGAATCCTTAGGCGAGGTTGCAGTATTTCCTTTTGGGGGTTGGGCGACAGAGTCTAGAAGCAAGAGTTTTCAAAAAAAATTTGCAACACTTCTCCAGCAAAACAACATTAAAACAAGTGGAGGCTTTATGGTCGCCCAGTTTAATGCTCCTTATGTAATTTCCATGTTTCGCAAAAACGAACTTATGGTAAGAATTAATAGATAGCTATTTTTTTATTGGCATTTATTGCAGACGCCATTAATCTCAACGGCCTGAGAATCATTAACTGCAAACTGGTTACTGTTAGGTAATGAGAGTTGTGCTGAAAGCTGACAAGACTCTTGTACTGATTTGCAGCTCGTGCAGTGAAGCAGCACATGGAAATGGTTAGTATGATTATCATTACAAACCAGATAGGTATTGCTTGAGTCCATCTTATGAACAACACCTACTTCAATCCAAAAGTCTAAAACCCTATATATTGTGCTAATATTAAACGAATGACCTTTGTCTTTAAGGGAGTCCCTAAGATCATAAGCTGAAAGATTTGTTTTGCAGGAGCACAGTTCATCAATAATTGACATTCTTTGGGGTGTTGCGCTTCGTCCCGCCTCTACACACTTAGATATTAATTGTGTCCTGCTAGTCATGAGGATCCTCTAGGTTATAGTTATAATCTTCGTTGGCATATTCTTCGTCACTAAAATGAAGCGTTTCAATAACAGCATCAGTAATTGTATATCCGCTATCTGCAAGATCAAAACTTTGCGATCCTACAGATATTCTCCCATAAACGATTATTGGCATGTACAAATCACGAAACTTTGTAGGACTGCCAGTGACATCTACAAGTAAAGTTTGATTTAAAGGTGGAGGAGGCACATGGATACACTGTCCCGCCTCAGGAACTAGTAAAAACTTACTGATATTAGTGCCCTGATACTCAATTGGAACCATAAACCCAGCAAGGGCAATATCCTTGCCCTCTACAGAATTGTTAAGCCTAGTGCCCTCTACGGCCAATTTAGCTTGAAACTCTTCACTCATGTACATCTCATAAGTTAGGTCTTCAGGAATAAAATCATATGCATCATCTGGTTCAAGGCTTAACCAGTTGTTTTCTATAGTAGTCAAGTACTCATCTGTGACTACAATCGCAGATGAGCTCAGGGAGAGAAAAATAAAACCGATAACTAGTAGCCTCTTTATCATTTAACTCAATGCCTGATGTAAATTCTTTCTAAAGACCATCGCGGCTGGAATTAAACCGCTTAATACGCCAGACAATAAAATAATACTGAAGACTTTAATTTCATTTAGGCTAATCCATTTAAACGAGGGGGAAATACCCAAAGCCAAATTAAGCTGGTTAGTTGCGAAATAGGTAACTGCAGTTACAAGAATAATTGCACCAATTATTGCGACTAGGCCAATTACAAGTGATTCATAAATTACCATGGCGGCCAAAAATTTGGGGGAGGCTCCATTGGCCCTGTATATTGTCATTTCTTGTTTTCGGTTGTCTAGACTTGCAATAATTAAGGTGACCATTGCAATAAGGCTAATTGCAATTATTATCCAGCTTAAAAGCTGAAACCCTTTGTCAACTAATCCAACAATAGACCAAAGTTCAGACAAGGCTATTCCGGGTATAACGGCGGATATCGCTTCCTCTGGATATTCTCTGATATTCTTGCTAAAGTTAAATATAGTTAGTTTTGATTTAAGGCCCACAAAAGCAGCCGTAACTGTTTTTGGGCTTAGGGCATCAGGCGGAAGAGAAGACAAGTCAATATCCTCAAGACTAAATACTTTTTTTCCACTTTTCCAGCCTAAATGAAGAAGCTCATAGCCCTTTAAATCAAGGAAAATAGCCTGATCGATTGGGGTGCCTGTTTTATTAAGAACACCCGTCACTTTAAATGAAAAGTCATCATGTTTGCTCCCTAGGGACTCAATTGAGCCATGAGTGATTTGGATCTCTGAGCCAACACTATAGTTGAGTTTTTCGGCAACATCAGAGCCTAAGGTTGCCTCAGATAGTTCGGCGAAAGGCACTCCTTTTAAGAAAGTTAGGGGCTGATTATTTCCATACCTAATGTGTTTAAAGTAGTTTGGCTCAGTAGCTACAACTCTATAGCCTCTGTGACTATCTCCTAATGCAATTGGAACCAGCCAACTAATATCACTTCTTTGTTTGACATCATCGATAGTTTTTGTTGTGATGTTGTTTGTCGGCCTGCCCAGATGGAAAACTGTATATAAAACTAATTCCAGAGAGCTGGATCTTGGACCAATAATCGCATCAACACCAGAAATGCTTTGATTAAAGCCCTCTTCTGCGCCTTGTTGAATTCTCTCAATGCTGAGCAACAGAACCATCGAGGCCATTAAAGATATTGTGACAAGCGAAGTTGGAATAATTCTTGAACGCATTGATTTAAGCAAAAGACTAAGCATAGTGTTTATTAAAGTCTATTACAGAGTCAAAGTAGGGCGCAATTGAGGCGTCATGGCTGACCATAATAATGGCCTGTTTGGAGGCGTCAAAGGTTTCCATCACCTCATTTAGAAACTTTTTAGTTGTATCAGAATCTAGGGCGGAGGTTGGCTCATCCGCAAGAATTAAGTCTGGCTTGCCCAGAAGAGCTCTAGCTGCTGCAACCCTTTGCTGTTGGCCAACACTTAAGCGGTATACTGGCGTATTTAAAACTTCTTTATCTAGACCTAACGAGTCTACCAGTCTATTAATTTCCTGATTCAGATTGCCAACCCTGGATTTTCTAGATTGAGAGAATCTGATCCCTAATCCTATGTTTTCAGAAACACTTAAAAAAGGAATGAGGTTTAATGTCTGAAAAATATAGCCAATATGGTTGGCTCTGAGCCTATCCAAAAACAAAGAGGACATTGATGAGTAATCTTGGTCATCAAATTTAATGTCACCAACCTGAAGCTGCAAGGCGCCAGCAATCAGGCTCAGTAAGGTTGTTTTGCCACAACCTGAAAAACCACTAATTAATAATCTCTGCCCTCTTTCAATCTCTATTTCTGGAAATACAATTTTTTTACCGTGCTGATAATGGTATTCCAGACCTAGCGTTTGTAACATCAGATCCTCATTTAAAATATTACTTTATTAGCATCTGATTTTAGGCTCTTTGTTAGAGCTTTATTGTTTATTACTGCCTCAAAGTTTAAAGTTTCAAGTTCGCTAAATCGATCAAACGCATTGATAGTTAAGCTCTTTAACTGGCTTGGATTACTGCAAGCAAACTCATAAGATAATTCAACGTCTTTGTGATCTCCTTCTGTTGAGACGCTATGAAGACCAGATTCAAAAGAAGTTAGATTACAGTCAGCCCCTTTGGGTAATTCAAATAATTGCGAGTAATTGTTAAATGTAGCTAAAGTTTTATCTGAAACAGTTAGCTCATCGTGATCATCGTGATCATCGTGATCATCGTGCTCATCATGGTCATCGTGCTCGTCATGGTCATCATGCTCGTCATGCTCATCATGCTCATCATGGTCATCATGCTCATCATGGTCATCATGCTCGTCATGGTCATCAAGTAACTGTACTATTGGCATTTCGTAAGAAATAGCAACTTGATTTTGACTAATTACCATTGATAAATTATTTAGTCCGTGGACATGTGCATTGGCGCGTCTTGCCTCTTCAGCGCTTGCAAAAGATGAAACTAATAATAACGACAGAAAGCTAAGTTTAAACATGGGAGCCTCTTTAAAGATAAAAACAGGATAATATAACGTAATCGCAATATTATTGCAATAGTACGCAACTTATTAATTATCTTGTGATAGCAGTTATTGTTGCAAAGTTTGAGAAATATCGAGGCAATATAAAGTCCATAAAGTGCGATACAGTTTCGGACTTTTCATTAAAAAACTCAGAAGACAATGATTTATTATTAAACGCATTTGATGCTTTTTCAAGGCTTAATAGCATTTGCCAAGATGCTATTATGGTGCCTGCCATCATGAGTGTATCAAAAGCCAGTTTTCCAATAAGCTCCTTGTTGTCAGCATGATTCAGAATGATCGAAACCGTTTTTTCAAAATCTTCAATAGCACTGGTAAAACGCTTTAATTGAGAGTCTGAAACCATTTCTACCAGAATTGGGTTCATAGCAAATTCACGCATCTCAGCAATTAGCTCATTGGCGCCAAGCCCACTATCAGTAATGATTTTTCTGCCCACAAGGTCCATTGCTTGAATGCCGTTTGTTCCCTCATAGATTGGCAAGATTCTTGCATCTCTAAGAATTTGAGCAATACCCGTCTCCTCGACATAGCCCATTCCGCCGTGACACTGAAGACTAACCGAGGCAACTTCTTGTGCAGTTTCTGTACACCAGCCTTTGACAATTGGGGTTAAAAACCCAAGCCTTCTTTCGTGCATTTCTAGGTTTTCGAGCGGGAGGTTGCTTAAGGAGTAGTCAACCTCTGCACAAGCAGCATAAGTCAGTGCTCGAGAGCCTTGCGTGATTGACTTCATGTTGGCAAGCATTCTTTGGACATCTGGGTGTCTAATAATGGGTCCAGGCTCCTTAAAGCCGGGAGCAACACCTTGAACTCGTTCATTACAAAAACTAAGTGCCTGCTGATAGGCCCGCTCAGATACTGAGACGCCCTGGAGCCCAACAGTAAGTCTTGCATTATTCATCATTGTGAACATGCACTGGATGCCTTTGTTTTCCTCACCAACCAAATAGCCAATTGCACCACTTTCTTCACCATAACTCATGACACATGTGGGACAGGCATGAATGCCAATTTTATGCTCGATGGATAGCGCCTTTAAGTCGTTTAGTTGTCCAAGAGAGCCGTCATTGTTAACGAGCAACTTAGGTACTAAAAATAAAGAAATGCCCTTAATTCCTTCAGGGGCATCTGGCAGACGCGCTAATACCAGGTGAATAATATTCTCGGCCATATCGTGCTCACCCCAAGTAATATAAACTTTTTGCCCACGAATTAAGTAGTGATCTCCATTAGGGGTGGCCTTAGTTTTAAGTGAGCCAACATCAGTTCCAGCGTCGCCTTCAGTGAGATTCATTGTTCCACTCCATTCCCCTGAAATTAGTTTGGGAAGGTAGCGCTGTTTAAGTTCTTCAGTTGCATTCAGAGTGATTGCTTCGACTGCTCCCTGGGTAAGAAGGGGGCATAGTCCCCAAGACATATTGGCAGAATGCCACATCTCTTGAACACTTGCAGCAACCACAAATGGGACGCCCTGTCCTCCATAGGTTGGTGAGAATTGGAGTGAGCCCCAACCTCCCTCAACAAAGTGCTGATAGGCTTCTTTAAAGCCAGATGCAGTGGTTACTTTTCCAGAGCCGTCTATTTTTAAGCCTTCAGAATCACCAGGCTTATTGATTGGCTCTATCTCCTCTTTTGCAAGCTTTCCCGCAGCCTCCAGGACTGTGTCAAGAATTTCAACAGTGGAGACATCTAAACCAGTTTCATTACAAAGTTTTTCAATCTCAACAACTTCTTTCAATACAAAGCCCATGTCTTCGACAGGCGCAGTATAGTTTGACATTATTCTCCTCCCAGGCTCTTTACAGTAGCCCTAAGCTCGTGCTTTTGAATTTTCCCAGTTGCAGTTTTTGGAAGTGGACCAAAAACAACTTTTTTAGGCCGTTTAAATTTAGCCATATTGTCTTTACAAAAAGCTATAAGTTCATCCTCAGAGGCTTCTTGATTAGGTTTGAGCTCAACAAAAGCACAGGGCACCTCGCCCCAAGTTTCATCTGCCATTGCAACAACTGCAGCCTCACCTACTGAGGGGTGTTGATAAAGAACATTTTCGACTTCAACTGATGAGATATTCTCTCCACCTGAAATGATAATATCCTTTGATCTGTCCTTAATCTGTATATAGCCATCATCATGAATGACTGCAAGGTCGCCACTATGAAACCAGTCATCAGCAAAAGCCTCTTTCGTGGCTTTGGGATTATTCCAATAGCCCATCATGCAGGTATTGCAGCGTATCACAATTTCACCAATGGTTTCTCCATCATGAGCGACGCGCACTCCAGTATCCTGATCTATCACGCTAACATCCTCAGTCATAGGGAATCTAACCCCCTGTCTCGAGCTCAACTTGGCAAGCTCTGCTGGGCTCTTATTAAGCCACGATGCCTGAGGGGCTGCTTGAAGTATATGACCATAGGTCTCTGTAAGGCCATATACATGCATTACATTAAATCCAAGCGACATCATGCTTTCTAAAACTTTCGCAGGAGGAGGTGCTCCAGCGGTCATGACTTTGATTTCCCTATCAAATGATTTTTTTATCTCTTTAGGGGCATTGGCAAGCATATTAAGCATAATCGGAGCGCCGCCAAAATGAGTCACACGGTATTCATCAAGCAAGGAAAATACTTTTTCTGGATCGAAAGACCTAAGGCAAACTACAGTTCCAGCGAGCGCAGCCATTGTCCAGGCGTGCCCCCAGCCGTTGCAGTGAAATAGAGGGACTGAGTATAGATAGATAGGATGGTTAGGAAGATTCCAGCCTACCACAGTCCCCATGCTCATTAAATAGGAGCCACGATGATGATACACCACACCTTTAGGCTTTCCCGTTGTTCCAGATGTATAGCTTAGTGATAGCGGGCTCCATTCATCGCTTGGCATAGTCCAGTTATAAAGCGGGTCACCGTTTTCAATAAGTGACTCATAGTCTAATATGTCAGCAGAAACATCTGGAGCTGAGCTAGCAAAGGAGTCATTAATTAAAACGATTTTTGGACTTACTGAGGCAATAGAAAGTGCCTCAGAAGCAACGTCATAAAGTTCTCTATCAACGAAGAGAATTTTTGCATTGCTATCATCAAAAATGTAGGCTATTGTTGGCGCATCAAGTCTAATATTTATCGTATTTAAAATAGCGCCGGCCATTGGAATCGAAAAATGGGATTCAAACATTTCTGGAGTATTGAATGCTAATACTGAAATCGTATCTCCTGTTTCAATTCCAAAGCTGTTAAGGCTCGAGGCAACTCTAACACATCTCTCTCTGGTCTGACTCCAGGTGTATGCCCTGTCCTCATATATAACTGACTTATATTCGCCATAAACATCAGCTGTTCTATGTAAAAAAGATATGGGAGTTAGGGGGACAAAATTAGCAGGATTTTTGTTCATAGGCGGAACTGTTAATTTCTTAGAGTAATGCCATTATCTAACATGGCAACAATTCTTGCTTGAGTTTCTTGGGTTTGGGCAAGCCTGATAAATGAAGATCGTTCAGCATTGAGAATGTCTTGCTCAGAAAAAACTGTTCCAGCTGGGCACTCACCACCCGACATTACTCTTCCAATCTCAGTTCCAACAGTTACATCATGTGGGGTAAGCATGCCTTTTTTATGATTTACTTCAAGCCACTCTAACATTTCTTGATAGTGTTCAGCTCCTGAAAGGGCAAGTGGCTTTCGTTTGCCAACTTTTTTTGTTATATCTATTGTTGAAAGTGCAGCGTTCAATATTCGATCACGATTCATTTGAAAAGTATCACCAGGCCTTCTCATGGATAAGGCATCAGCTTCTTGAGGCGAGTTAGCCTTTCTTCCAAGACCGATATTCATAAATGATTTCCATGCCCCTTTCTGAGTATCGTTTAGCTTTTCTGTCCAACGATAGAGCATTTCTTTGCAGCCACCACCTGCAGGCACAACACCAACAAAAGACTCAACTAGGCCCATCACAGAGTTAGCGTGGCTGACAACATGGTCTGCATGTAAAACAACCTCAAAACCACCGCCGATGGACATTCCAACAGGCGCAGCAATAACAGGAAGGTTGGAGTCTCTCATTTGAAGCATAGTGTTTTGAAAATAAGCAAGAAAGTCATCAAGGCCATCAAAGTCATTTTTTTCAAAACAGTTTCTAACACTCCATAGGCTAACACCACAAGAAAAATGTTGAAAGTCATTGTGTATGATAACGCCTCTCAGCCCTTTGTTTTCAGAGGCAGTGACTGCATCAGATATCATATCCAGGCTTTGAGTGTCGAGAGCGTTTGCTTTTGAGTGGAACTCCACAATAGCAGCACCCTCATATTCAAACCAGCTAGCGGACTCATTTGAGTTGATTGGAGTCAAAGTTTGCCTCGCTTCTGAGAATCGAAGAACACCTTTTGGTCTGATAATAGGCTTCAGTTCGCCAGAACTAGTTAGTGTGCTCAAGATTGAATTCGAGCTGGTATAAAACTTATTATTTAAGCTATTTTCAAGGAAGTCAGGCACATCTCTGGCGCTATTTTTAAGTCTTTTAACAAAGTAATCAATTCCAATTTCATCAATTAATTCAAAAGGTCCTTTCACCCAGTTATAGCCGAGCTTCATTGCGTCATCAATTTGGGTTACATCTTCAGTAACTTCAGGCACTAATGATGACGCATAGGACAAGGTTTCAGAAAGCACATCCCAGATAAAGAGGCCATATTTGCTTTGATCGCTAATGATGGCGGTTACTCCAATTTTTTCAGCATCTTCTAGGAGCGAAGTTTTTAGGCGTTTATGTTCAACATAGTTTCCATTAGACAGGTCTATTACCATTTTTTCGTCACCAACCTGCTTATAAAAACCCTGGTCATTTTTATTTCCAGTTTGACCATTGGCAATCATGTTTGATACAAATTCTATTGGTGCTGCATACTTATGAAATTCATCATTTTCTGGCAAGATGTTTTCGAGGCTTTTTGCCACATCAGCCATAAGGTCAATGCCAATTAGGTCGTAAAGACCAAAAACTCCAGTTTTGGGAAGGCCAAGTGGTCTCCCAAAAAAAGCATCAGCCTCTGTTGGAGAGAGGTTGTATTCAAATGCCTTGTGAAGGGCGCACTGAATTGCAAAAACACCTACTCTATTTGCAAGAAAGCCAGGCGTATCTGAACAAGGCACAACACCCTTACCAAGCATACTCTCGCAGAAAACATCAAGCGTGTCCATCACATCTTGTCTGGTTTGCTCACCTCTGACTAGCTCTAGGAGTCTCATGAAGCGAACTGGGTTAAAGAAATGAGTAATAGCAAAGCGCTCACAAAAGTCTTGAGGCATGCCCTCAGTCAATAGACTAATTGGAATAGTAGAGGTATTCGAAGTAATGATCGCAGATTCTTTACAGCTATCATGAAGTTTTTTGTAGAGTGCCTGTTTAATGTCAAGTCTTTCCACAACAGCTTCAGCAATCCAGTCACATTCAGTGAGCTCATTAAAGTTATCTCTTGTATTTCCCAGATGTATAAGCTCTTCAGCCTCTTTACTCATAATGCCGGGCATGTCAGGATCTCTGAGTCTCTCTAATCCTCTTTGGGCTAGACTGTTTACATTTTCACCTTCAGTTGGCAGATCTAGTAGCCAAACCTCTATTCCTGCGTTAGCAACTTGGCCAGCAATACCAGCACCCATCGTACCGGCGCCAATGACGCCAACTTTTATAATTTTATTCATGGGTTTGTTTGTAAAATAAATGATTTAATGGCGTCCAAAGTGCTCTTTGGAGCCTCAATTGGTAGCATATGTCCTGCGCCTGAAACAGTTGTAGTTTCTGCCCCTAAAAGCTCTGCAAGCTCTAATCCAAATTTGTATGGAGTGTTTTTGTCTTCTGTTGCCACAATAACATTTGAAGGCGCTTTAATATTTTTTGCACAGTTTATTCCGTTCTTATATTTATTGCAAGCCAAGAGATCCTCAGCCAAAGGATTTGATGACATAATTTGACGCCCAATGCCTATTGGTTGCATCCCAGGGACTGCACTACTGCCTGAATGAGATCGAGATCCAAAGCCCCACCTCAAGAGCATATCAGCAGCTTCTTTTGTATTTTTCTGGGCAGTATCAACAAGTGATTCATTCACAGGGATTGCTGAGGCGCTAGCAACAGCAGTTAAAGATTTTAATTTGTCTTCTAAAAGAATAGCTGCTTCAAGAGCTACAAGAAAGCCTTGTGAATGGCCAACCAAATGGACATTTTCCGCACCCGAGTGTTTAATCGCTTTAACTAGCCATTTGCCCATACTTTCAATCGACTTAAGAGGCTCGCCTTCTGACAAGCTATGTCCAGGCAAATCAGGTGCCAAAACAGAGAAGCCATGAAATGCAAACCATCTTGCCTGGAGCGCCCAAGATCTATGATCGAGGCCACTTCCATGGACAAAAACCACAGTCGGTTTTTTTGGATCAAAAACACAGCCCCCAGTGGCTACAAAAATATTTACTCCATCAACAACAATATTCATTACGCAGTTGCCTTTTCTACTGCCTTTAGGCCAACTTTAAAGTCATTGATGATGTCATTAACAGATTCAATTCCAACTGACACTCTGATTAGATCAGGACTTGTTCCAGAGGCTTTCATCGCCTCATCATCTAGTCGAGAGTGCGTCGTACTTGCAGGGTGAAGGACGAGTGTTCTTGAGTCACCTACATTTGCTAAATTTGATGATAACTTAAGAGAGTTGATAAATGCCGCCCCTCCTTCTCTTCCTCCTTTGACACCAAAGCATAACATTGATCCAGCACCATTTGGAAAGAGCTCTTTTGCAATCTCGCAGGTAGGGTTTTCAGGCAGATCTGGATGGTTAACCCACATTACTGCAGACTGTTCCAGCAGCCATTTTGCGAGTTTGATTGCATTTTTAACATGTTGACTCATTCGAAGATTAAGAGTTTCAATGCCTTGAAGCAGTAAAAAAGCGCTGTGAGGACTCATGGCGGGGCCAAAGTCACGCATAGACTCCGCTCTAATTTTCATTGAAAGGGCTGACGGCCCAAATTCTTCCCAGAAGTTTATTCCATGGAATGGCTCATAAGGTGTAGTAAGTTCAGGATGTTTGTTAGCAGCGCCCCAGTCAAAAGCCCCACCATCAACAATGACGCCTCCCACTGCAACTCCATGTCCTCCCATCCATTTTGTAACAGAGTGCACTACAACATCAGCCCCATGATCAAATGGCTTACAAAGCGCTGGTGTTGCAAATGTAGCATCAATAACAAGCGGCAGGTTATTTTGATGAGCAATATTTGAAATTTTGGGCAGGTTTGATACTTCTAGTCCAGGGTTGCCAATTGACTCACAAAAGATAAGTTTTGTGTTTTCCTGTATGGCCGCTTTAAGAGCTTTTTCATCATTAATGGAGACAAAAGTGCAGTCAATATTAAATCTTTTGAGAGTGTGTCTAAGGAGTGTCGCAGTAGAGCCATAGATTTGTGAGGCGCTGACAATATGATCACCAGCAGAACAAAGACTAACAAAAGTAACAAAAAGTGCGCTCATACCTGAGGCTGTACAAATTGCCCCAACACCTCCCTCTAGTGCAGCAATACGCTGCTCTAAAACGGCAACGGTAGGATTCGTCATTCTGCTATAAATGTGCCCACCCTTTTCTATATTGAAAAGTGCAGCAGCATCATCAACAGTCTCAAAAACATACGAGGTGGTTTGATAAACAGGGACAGCCCTACTTCCAAATGAAGGGTCTGGCTCATATCCCGAATGAAGTGATATTGTTTCAGGACCCAAGAAAGATGACTTTCCCATAATATTTACTTAGAAAATAAAATCAATATTTTCTCATAACTAGTTGCAGAGTTGTTTTGAAATTGCCTTGGCCTTTAGTTTAAAAATTCAGGTCTTTGATTGCTCTTTCTTCAAGTTGCCTGTGCAAGCTCAGAACGCATTTTATCTATTGTTTTTTTATAGTCATCTGTATTGAAAATAGCAGATCCAGCTACAAAGGTATCAGCCCCAGCTGAGGCTATCTCTTTAATATTCTCAATCTTTACTCCACCATCAATTTCAAGCCTGGTTCGAAGGTTTCTTGAATCAATTAAGTCTCTAACAACTCTTAATTTTTCCAGAGTTTCAGGAATAAATGATTGGCCACCAAAGCCTGGATTAACCGACATTAATAAAACCATATCAAGCTGGTCAATAACATGGTCTAAGTGGTTAAGAGGTGTTGCAGGATTAAAAACTAAACCTGCCTTACAGCCACTTTCTTTAATCAGACTAATTGTTCGATCAATATGTTCTGAGGCCTCTGGATGAAAGGTTATGTAAGAAGCTCCAGCGCTCGCAAAATCAGGAATAATTCGATCCACTGGTTTTACCATGAGGTGGACATCAATAGGCGCTGTAACTCCATGATTTCTTAGGGCCTCACAAACTAATGGCCCTATGGTTAGGTTTGGGACATAGTGATTATCCATCACGTCAAAGTGAACTATGTCTGCTCCTGCATTCAAAACATTGTCAACCTCTTCACCAAGCTTAGCAAAGTTTGCAGAGAGTATTGAGGGGGCGATAAAGTTGTCTTTTTTCATGTCTCTATCCACTAATTAGTTAGAAGGTTTTTTCCTGACATCTCGCTTGGCTGTTCAATATTCATGAGCGACAAAAGAGTTGGAGCTAGGTCTGCCAGTGTACCGATATGTGGACCTAATAGCGAGCTTTTCTTGTCACCAATATAAATTAATGGAACTGGGTTAGTTGTATGAGCAGTATGACTTTTCTGAGTTATAGAGTCTGTCATCTGTTCTGCATTTCCGTGATCAGCAGTAATTAAAACCTCTGTTTTTGTTTTTTTAGCTGCTTGGTGGATTTTTCCAAGACAGCTATCAACAGCTTCTACAGCCTTAATCGCCGCTTCGAGTTTTCCAGTGTGTCCAACCATGTCGGTATTTGCAAAGTTGCAGATAATAAGACTATATTTTTGAGCATTAATCTCAGAAATAAGATTTTCGGTGAGTTCGAATGCACTCATCTCCGGTTGCAGGTCGTAAGTTTTTACTTTGGGCGACTGAATAAGCCTTCTATCTTCTCCAGGAAGACTTTCTTCAACGCCACCATTGAAGAAAAAAGTAACATGGGCGTACTTTTCAGTTTCAGCTATTCTAAGCTGCTTAAATCCAAGATCTGAGATGCAATCACCTAGAGTATTTTTGACAGATATTGGGGGGAAAGCACAGCTAAGACCAAAGTCTTTTTTATATTCTGTAAGACAAACAAAATTACACTCAGCAAAATACTCTCGATTAAACTCATCAAAGCTGGTCATTGCAAGGGCTTGAGTTATTTCTCTTGCTCTATCTGCTCGATAGTTCATAAAAATCATTAGGTCGCCATCCTCTAGTCTAACAGGGCTGCCTATTGATGTCGGCGATAGAAACTCATCATTTTCGCCTAAGCCATATGCCTCTTGAATAGCTTCTTGGGCGCTGCTTGAATGTCTTTCGCCAACTCCTTGAGATATCAGTTTATAGGCTTTTGAAACCCTTTCCCAGCGATTATCTCTATCCATTGCATAAAAGCGCCCAGTTATTGATGCAATTTTACCCACGCCTATTTTGGAAATTTGTTTCTCTAGATCATTGACATAAGTTGAGGCGCTATTAGGCGGTGTGTCCCGTCCATCTGTAAAAACATGGATATAGACCGTATTACAATTTTGTTCTTTGGCAAGTTTAAGAGCCGCAAAGATATGATCCTGATGTGAGTGAACGCCGCCATCGGATAGCAGTCCAAGAAGATGAACAGCTCTTCCTTTTTTACTTGCTGAGGTTAGCGCTTTACAAAGCACATCATTGGTAAAAAAATCACCAGACTTGATTGAACTGTCTATTCTTGTATAGTCTTGTTCAATAATTCTTCCCGAGCCAATAGTGAGGTGACCAACTTCAGAATTACCCATTTGCCCATCTGGAAGACCAACGCTGCTTCCAGAAGTGCCAATAAGGGTATTCGGATAATTCTCTATAAAATGATCCCAATTTGGAGTATCTGCAAGGGCAATTGCATTGTTAGATTTATCACTCGAATAACCCCACCCATCAAGGATTAAAAGCAGTTTTGTTTTTTCCATCAGATTTGGCACTTAAACATTAAATAAAAAATGAACTACATCTCCATCTTTAACAACATAATCTTTTCCTTCGGAGCGAAGCTTCCCGGCATCCTTAGCTCCCTTTTCTCCAGAGTACTCAATATAGTCGGTGTATGAAATTGTTTCAGCGCGAATAAAGCCTTTCTCAAAGTCACCATGTATTTTACCCGCGGCAACAGGGGCCGAGTCTCCAATATTAATTGTCCATGCTCTGACTTCTTTTGGCCCTGCAGTAAAATACGTATGAAGTCTAAGCAGCCTATATCCCGCTTTAATTAATCGATCAAGACCAGATTCTGATTGACCCATTTCATCTAAAAAGCCCTGTTTGTCCTCATCATCCAGTTCGGCAATCTCAGCCTCGATATCAGCACAAACAGAGACCACTTGGCTATTTTCAGAGCTAGCATAGTCTATCAATGTTGTGAGATGTGGATTATTATTAAATCCATCTTCATTAACATTTGCAACATACAAAACAGGCTTAGAAGTTAACAGTTGAAGGCTTTTGATTAGTTTGGCTTCATCTTCGTTAAACTCTAAAGATCTGACAGCCAAACCTTCTTCTAAGACTGGAAGAATTTTTTCGAGTAAGTTTTTTAGAGGTAAGCCTTCTTTCTGGCCTGCCTTTGAGTTTTTTATTGCTTTTTGATAGGCTTTTTCTGCACTAAAAAGGTCTGCAAGTGCCAGTTCAGTATTAATTGTTTCAATGTCATCCAAAGGGCTAACTTTTCCTGACACATGAATAATATCATCATTTTCAAAACAACGAACTAAATGAAGAATGGCGTCTGTTTCCCTGATGTTTGAGAGAAATTGATTCCCAAGGCCTTCGCCCTTAGAGGCGCCTTCTACCAGTCCTGCAATATCAACAAACTCCATAGTGGTTGGAAGTATTTTTTCAGGTTTTGCAATTTCAGCAAGGTTTTGAAGTCGAGAGTCATTTACTGGAACAATTCCAATATTTGGCTCTATGGTACAAAAAGGATAATTTTCTGAATCGATTCCAGCCTTAGTGAGCGCATTAAAGAGTGTGGACTTACCAACATTCGGCAGCCCAACAATTCCACACTTAAAACCCATTATTTTTCTCCAATGCTATGTATGAAGAGCCTTCATGGCATCTTCAAAACTTCCTGTAACTAATAATTCAACAATATTACTTGCCCTTGACATGCTCTCTTGAATGGCGCTTAGTTCTGATTTGCTAGGGGCATTTAAAACATAGTCAACAACTTCATTCTTAGAGCCAGGATGTTCGATTCCGATTCGAAGGCGGTAGAAATTTTTTGATCCGAGCGCTTTAATGATATCTCTCAGGCCATTATGGCCGCCATGACCACCACCCAATTTTAATTTAACAACTCCAACAGGCAAATCGAGCTCGTCATGAACAACCAAGGTCTCTTCAGGTGAAATATCATAGTAATTTAAAAAGCTTTTTATCGAGCCACCAGAATTATTCATAAAGGTTTGAGGCTTTAGCAGAAAAACTTTGTTTGAGTTTAGGCTGAAGTCTGAGGTTTCGCCAAAAAATTTGGATTGACTAGTAAACTTGGAGTCATTTAAAGAAGCTAGTGACTCAACAAACCAGAAGCCTGCATTGTGACGATGTTCCTGATAATTTTTTCCGGGATTTCCCAGTCCAACAATTAGTTTAATCATTACAGCGCTTCATTTTACGCTTGTTGAGTCAACAAGACTGACGATACTTTATTGGTTATCGTCACCATCTTTTGAGTCAGCATCTGCAGAATCCGCAGAGTCTTCTGCTGAGTCCTCACTGCCCTCCTCAGATTCACCATCCTCAATGATTTCTTCCTCTTCCTCAATTACCTTAGGCTCGGAAACTGAACATACAGTCTGATCGTGTGCCTCAACATCTTCATGTTGTAATGCATTAATAATAACGCCTTCTGGTAAGACAAGGTCAGTTAATGAAAGATGATCACCAACCTCAAGGCTAGTTACATCTACGTCAATACCGTGAGGTAAGTCTTTAGGTAGACATGAAATTTCAACCGACACAACAAACTGATTGAGCATATTGCCCAGCCTTAGTGCCTCGTTTTCTTCCATTCCTATGAAGTGAAGTGGTGTTGTAGTAACAAGAGTTTGTTTAGCATCAACTCGCAAAAAGTCCACATGTGTAATGGTATTTTTTGCAGGATGGCGCTGAATATCTTTTAAAACAACTGACTCTGTTGATTTTCCTACCACTAAGTCCAATACTGAAGTGAATGTATTTTCATCCTCCAGTAGATGGGTAATTTCGTGAATGCTAAGTGTTACCATTAGCGGGCCTTGCTTTCCACCATAAATAATACTTGGCACCTTTTCTTCTTTTCTCAGGCGGCGGCTCGCACCTTTCCCCTGGTCTTCACGCTCTGTTGCGTTTACAGTAATACTCATTTTGAGTTCTCCAATAAATGAAAAAACACCACTTCAAGCGGTGTAACTAAATTTGCCTATTTTGCGACCAAACAGACAAGGGAGGTCATTTTACCCGAAATTCTTTTTATATAGCCAAGTTTATCTATCTTGACCTAAGCCAAAAAATAATGCTGAGAATAGAGCTAGGGATAGCCCAAGCCCAAACAGATTGAGTGGCTAAAAAAGCTGAAACTAAAAGAAACGAAATGGCAATAAAGCTCGACCTTTGTTTAGAGGCATTTTCTTTTAATTGTATAACAATTGCCTCTGTTTGTTTTTTTGAGTTTTTAGTCTTTAAAGCACCACTTTCAATTTGCTTAAGGGCGTTGATTACTAACATTGGAATTTCTGGTAATTCCGAGACAATCTGAGGTAACTGATCAGAGAATTTATTAAGCGAGCTCTTAAAGCTATATTTTTCTTTAGCTAGTTTCTCTAGATAAGGTTTTGCTGTTGCCCAGAGGTCAAGGTCTGGATATAGCGATCGCCCTAAGCCTTCTATATTGAGTAGTGTTTTATAGAGCAAAAGAAGCTGAGGCTGAACTTCCATATCAAAACGTTTTGCCTCTTTTAAGAGGCTGAGTAGGACCTGACCAAAAGAAATTTCACTTAATGGCTTTTCAAAAATTGGTTCGCAGACACTTCTTATCGCATTTTCAAATTCCATTACATTTGTTCCTTCGGGTATCCACCCAGACTCAAGGTGAACTTGAGACACTCGTTTATAATCTTGATTAAAAAATGCCATAAAGTTTTGGGCTAAATAATATTGATCAGCTTCAGTTAGCGTGCCCATAATTCCAAAATCTACACCCGTATATTGGTTATTTTCGCCAACAAAAATATTTCCTGGATGCATATCAGCATGAAAAAAATTATGATCAAAAACCTGGGTAAAAAATATAATTACTCCATCCTCTGCCAAAGACTTAAAGTCAACATTTTTCTTTTTCAAGGCCTCAATATCATTGACCGGTGTGCCATAGATTCTCTCAGTTACCAAAATATTTGATCTACAAAGATCCCAATGAACTTTTGGCACATACAGAAGATCCGAATTATTAAAGTTTTTACCAAGAAGCGAAGCATTGGCAGCTTCAACCATCATGTTAAGTTCGTTATAAATAATTCCCTCAAACTCCTCGACAGCTTCTTTTGGCCTTAGTCTTTTTCCATCGCTGTGTTTTTCAGCAAGACTTGCTAAGGCATAAAGAAGGCTTATATCTCTTTTAATTTGTTTTTCAATGCCTGGACGAACAACTTTTATAATTATTTCTTCCCCATTCTGAGTAACTGCAGTATGAACCTGAGCAATGGAAGCAGAGGCAAGGGGGGAGTCATCAAACGATGAAAAAAGAATTGAGGTTTTATCACCAAGCGCTTTTTCAATGATTAGTTTTGACTCTGCAGCAGGGAATGGAGGACATTTATCTTGGAGCTTAGCCAGCTCCATTCCAATATCATCTGGGAGAAGGTCTCTTCGTGTTGACAAAGTCTGGCCAAATTTAATAAAGATTGGTCCGAGCTCTTCAAGTGCAAGTCGAATCCTTTCGCCTCTAGTGAGTTTCTTGCTAGGAAAATAATGCCACGGTGTAAGGTAGACTAAAGGTCTTAGGCTTTTAAGAAAAGAAGTAGACAGTATTAAATGGTCTAACCTATATCGGATTAGCGTTCTCAAAATTCCTACAAAACGAAATAAGCTTTTCATTTTTAGGCCCTTCCCTTGAAAATTTTAGAGCGACTTGGAGCAATTAATGCTGTTGTTATTTCGTCTTTTATAGTATTAATTATTGAACCATCATTGCCAAAAGAGGCCTTTCTTATTTGCCTAAAAGCTTGACCTATTTGGTGAGCTACTATGTCCCCAGCATATTGTGAAATAAGCTCCTCAATATCAATTGAAGA
>CABWZU010000002.1:0-62023 GCA_902510115.1 uncultured Gammaproteobacteria bacterium
TATTGATTAAAACTTTAGAGAATTTAAAAAACCTTAAACAACCTAGAATTCTTCATATTATTACAAAAAAAGGTCACGGCTTAGAAGAGGCTGAAGAAAATCCACTTAAATTCCATGGTATTTCTCCTCCCTCCACATCAACCAATAACTTTCCGAGCTATAGTAGTGTTTTTGGAAAATGGCTTTGTAATTCTGCCATTGTTGATGAAAAAGTTATAGGTATAACGCCAGCAATGTCTGAAGGCTCAGGAATGGTTGAGTTTGCTAATCAATTTCCTGAACGTTTTGTCGATGTAGCGATAGCTGAACAACATGCAGTAACTCTGGCTGGTGGAATGGCTACCAAAGGGTTAAAGCCTATAGTTGCAATCTATTCAACTTTTTTGCAACGAGGTTATGATCAATTCATTCACGATATAGCTCTGCAGAATTTAAATGTTACTTTTGCTATAGATAGGGCTGGCCTTGTAGGTGCTGATGGTGCAACTCATGCAGGGATTTTTGACTTGAGCTTCTTAAGATGTATACCTAATATTACTATCATTGCTCCAAGCTCATCGCTAGAGATGTACAAAGCTCTCAATTTTGCAAATCATTTTGAAGGTCCAGTTTGCGTAAGATTTCCAAGAGGAAAATCTAGTATTGAAGACTATGTCACAAAAACTGAGTTTGAAATTGGAAAAGGCAACATTGTTAGAACTGGTATAGACATATGCATATTTGCGTTTGGAAATATGCTCGATGCTGCAATATCAGCCTCAGAAAAGATAAACGCAACTGTTGTGGACATGAGGTTTGTAAAACCTTTAGATGAAGATTTAATACTAAAAATAGCAAATGACTCTAAAACTCTTATCTCTATCGAAGACAACACTCTAAACGGTGGTGCAGGAAGTGCCATAAATGAACTACTTCAAAAAAACAATATTAAAACAAATCTTCATATGTTAGGTGTTCCAGATAATGTCACAGAACATGGTTCACAATCTGAGCTTTATGAACTTTATGGCTTAACTCCAGAAAAAATAATTGAGGTCTCGAAAAATTAATGAAAGAGACCCTTAAAAAATATAGCCCTAAGCCTGAAAATATTAATCTTGGCTGGTTTAATAAACATTTAACAAATCCTGAAATTTGGAAGTGGAACAAAAAAACGATTTCTAGGGCTTTTGCTATTGGACTCTTTTTTGCATTTATTCCTCTTCCAATGCACACCTTACTGGTTGCAATCTTTGCGGTAGTTTTTTCTGCAAATATACTACTCTCAATTCTTGTGGTTTGGATCAATAACCCAATTACAATGGTTCCTTTTTATTTCTTTACATATAAATTAGGTGCCTCTATTATGGGCATTGAAATGGACCCAGAATTTGAGTTTACCTTCTCATACCTAATAGAAAATTTTGGTAATGCAACCTTAGCGTTTTGGGTTGGTGGATTAATTACCTCTGTCATTACAGCCGTTATAGGCTATTACTCCATTATAGCGATCTACAAATATAAAGCAGTAAAAAGAATTAGACGTTGGAAATAGGTATACGCCTTCTAATCTGCATCTCGAGAGTATCAACTAAAGATTCATTATCCACTTTACTGTGAGTTTTACCATCGATATACAATAAGTTTGGAGACCCTCCTGTAAGACCTACACTTACTTCTTTAGCCTCCCCTGGACCATTGACTACGCAACCAATCACAGCCACATCAATTGATTCAGTAATATCTTCAAGACGAGATTCTAGTTCATTAACTACAGAAATGACATCAAATTTTTGTCTTGAACATGATGGACATGCAATTAAGTTCACGCCTTTTTTTCTTAAGTGGAGTGATTTCAAAATATCAAAACCAACTTTGACCTCATTCACCGGATCTGATGCTAGTGATACTCGAATGGTATCTCCTATACCCTCACTTAATAACATACCCATTCCAATTGAAGATTTAACAGTACCCGAACGAAAAGAACCGGCCTCAGTAATACCTAGATGAAGTGGATTATCAATCTGAGAAGCAAGTTGACGATAAGCAAAAACTGTCATAAAAACTTCAGATGCCTTCAAAGAAACTTTGAAATTATCAAAATTTAATCTATTTAAAATATCGATATTTCTAAAAGCTGATTCCACCATTGCCTCAGGATTCGGTTCAGTGTATTTCTTCTGCAAATCTTTCTCAAGAGATCCTGCGTTAACTCCTACTCTGATAGGAATTCCATTATCTTTTGCAGATGCAACAACTTCTCTTATCCGGTCCTCCTTTCCAATATTCCCAGGATTAATCCTGAGACAATCAGAGCCATATTCTGCCACTTTTAAAGCTATTTTATAATCAAAATGAATGTCAGTAATTAATGGCAAGCTGACAGATTTTTTAATTTTTTTAAATGCTTCAGCAGCCTCCATAGTTGGAATTGACACCCTAACCATATCAGCACCGGCATTTTCAAGAGAAAGTATTTGAGATATAGTAGAGTCAACATCACAAGTATCTGTATTCGTCATACTTTGAACACTAATCGGAGCATCACCTCCTATAGCAACATCACCAACAAATATTTGTCTAGAAACCCTTCTTTTAATTTTGTGTATTTGCTTCATAATTGCTTACAACCTCATCAAGGCTCTCTTCATTGCTCTCTATTAATTTGGGAGCAATTGACTCGTTAATATCTTCGACAGCTTTTTTTTCTTCTTCAACATATTCAGAGGGCTGACTAATGATAATTGTGTTTGATTTACTTTGACTTAAATCTAAGTCTTGAAGATAATACCACATACCAATTAAAGCCAATAAAAACAACAAGAGCCCGATTAATTTTCCATAAGATCTTTTTTTCTTTTTCGGATAGTAATCAATTCCGTCCAACATTTCTTCTACTCTTGTCTAATACTTTTCCTGCCAGTTGACCACACGCGGCATCCACGTCATCACCCCTTGTTCTTCTTGTTGTTGTTCGAATACCTGATCGATGTAAGATATCTTGAAATTTATCTATAGTCTTATTACTTGAAGTTTTATATTGAGTTTCTGGAAATGGATTAAAAGGAATCAAATTGACTTTAGCCGACTCACGATCAAACCAAAAGTTCAGCAGCTTTGACAGTGATTTAGCATTTTCTATAGAATCATTTACATTTTCTAACATCACATATTCAAATAGAATATGCCTCTCTTGAGTCCCAGCATTCAGATAATAATGGCACGCTTTCATTAATTCTTTTATTGGGTATTTCTTATTTATTGGAACTAGTATATCTCTTAATTCATCTTCAGGAGCATGTAAAGAAATAGCTAGGCTAACTGGAACTTTGTCCGACATTCTTAATAGTGCAGGAACAATTCCTGAAGATGATACAGTAACGCGCCTTCTTGATAGTCCAAAAGCCCAATCATCTAAAAGAATCTCACAAGCATCATATACAGGGGATTCATTCAGCAAGGGCTCGCCCATTCCCATAAAAACTACATTAGAGATGCGTTTGTTTTCTTGAACTAAATGATTTTTAGCAACTAAAACCTGGCCAATAATCTCATGAGCTTTTAGGTTCCTGTTAAAGCCTTGATAGCCAGTTGAACAAAAAGTACACGCCAGTGAGCAGCCAACTTGTGAGGAGATACAAAGAGTTCCTCTATCTTTTTGAGGGATATAAACAGTCTCAATATGATTGTCTTTACCAAGCTTAATGACCCACTTGACGACCCCATCCTTTGAATTATTCATTGAAACAACTTCGGGCAAATCAAGAGAGGCTATTGAACCAAGTTTATCTCTAAGGTCCTTTGAAAAATTATGCATATCACCAAAGTCATGAACACCCTGGTGATAGATCCATTGCATAATTTGTTTTGTACGAAAAGGCTTCTCACTCAGGTCAGAAAAAAAATCCTTAAACTTACTTTGAGTTAGTCCGAGTAAGTTTTGTTTTTCTAACATGAGGATGATGGTCTATTGTCTATCTTGTTCTAGGGCAGACACCCTTATCACTAAAGAAATAGGCAATCTCAATGGCTGCATTTTCCAATGAATCTGAACCATGAACAGCATTTTCATCTAAAGACTCTGCAAAATCTGCTCTGATAGTTCCTTCATCAGCTTCTTTTGGATTTGTTGCGCCCATGATCTCACGATGCTTAGCAACAGCGTTTTCACCTTCTAGAACTTGAACCATTACAGGGCCTGACGTCATAAATGTCATTAGGTCATTGAAGAAAGGTCTATCTTTATGAACAGCATAAAAACCTCCAGCCATTTCTTGATCTAAATGTATCATTTTAGATGCCACAATTCTAAATCCAGCATTTTCAAATCTTGAGTAAATTTGACCAATGACATTTTTAGCTACTGCATCTGGCTTAATTATTGATAACGTTTGCTCCATGGACAATCTCCATTTATTTAAAAAGCGGCTATTTTACCATGCAGTAAGTTATTTCAAGGGATTATGGAGAGGTAAATCGACATAAGTCAAACTCAAAATGTTTTATAAATTTTTTCTCCTACGATAGTTATCAAACTTATCATAAACCTTGAAGTAAACACTTGCAATTGGAAGAAACCAAGGAGAACCGAAGTAATATGGGCGAATCTGTAATGATGTGTCTTCGAATACAGTTATTTTTTTATCTGGCTCTAGAATCTTTAATGCAGCCATGTGTCCCAGGTAAGGTGCCATAGCTACCCCATTACCGCAATAGCCCATTGCAGAATATATTCCATCATGACGCCCCAAATTAGGAAGCATACTAAAACTAAAGCCTGTGAAACCAGTCCAACAATGACTTATATTAACTCCATCCAGCTCAGGAAAAATTTCCGTTAACGTCTTTTTAAGAACCGGAAGGGCTTTTTCTGCAGACATGGAATGCATAGCAGCCCTAGTTCCAATAATTATTCTTTTTCCACAGGGCGTTGGTCGGTAATAACAATAGCGCTTTCTTGTTTCAACTATGCAATGACCTCCTGGTATTAATGAATTTACTCTTTCAGCTCCAATTTCATCAGTAGTTATTATGAAACTAGGAATAGGCAATATTCGTCTAGATAAATACTTTGAAAGGGATGACCGAGTGTATCCATTTGTCGCAATCAAAACATCCTTGCAACGTATAGATTCATTAGCAACGGAAACAACAAAGCCCACTTCTTCATCACCTGACAATGGATTGATTTGCTTTACTGGCATATTTCCAAAAACCTTTGCACCAGCATTTATAGCCAGCTGATGAAGACCATAATGAAATTTTCTAGGCTGGACTGAGCCATGATCTTCATAGTACTGTCCTCCAAAATATAACTCAGTATTAATTGACTCAGACATTTTAGAAGAATCAATCATTCTAGAATTGAAATCATCAATAGTTTTTAATTTTTTTAGATTCTCAGACATACTCAGTTGGTCCTTAGGTACCCATGAGGTCCTTAGTCGACCACAAATCTGGAGATCACAATCAATATTATTTTCTTTAATTAAGTTCGTAGTAAAAGCGAGTGACGCATTTGCTTCTTTATGGATTTGTCCAGCGATATCTAGACCATATTTTTCTTCTGCTTGTTGGGGTGATACTTTATGGCCAGAGCCCAGCATCCCACCATTCCTTGTACTTGCTCCATAACCTAACTCTTCTGAATCAAAAACAACAACCGAAACACCAGATTTTGCTAAAGTGATTGCTGCACTTAAACCAGTATAACCAGCACCAACAACTACAACATCGGTATTCTTTATTAGCCCCTTGCTTTCTGAATAAATAGGCTGGTCTTCCCACCAATAAGGAGAGAACTTAGTCATAATAATAATAAATTAAGTTAATTTAACTAGAGTATATCAACCTTTAAAAAGTTAAATTTAAATATTTCTAATATCAAATTTAATTTTATTAATATTCTATTCAAAGAATATTACTTTAAGTATTATGATTCACATATTAAATCAATAAAATTATGAAAGATAAATCATTAAATACGCCCATAAATTTCCCAAATACACTTCCTGATGGATATCATTATCTTGAAGATGAGCCGACGTATGATCCAAATATTCATCTAGAACTTGAGCTCCCTAAAAAATCTCTTTCCTTACATGACTTAGGCTACACGAAGGATGTCATAGCTGAATGTCCAACCAATTTTGGTGTTTCTGGAGCCGCAAGACTTTTATCTGATGAAGGCGCTAGAGTTCTAATGCAATCTGCACAATCACTTAGAAAATTTACATCGAGTGGTGGAGAGAGAATTCAATATTTACTCCGGGGCTGTGTATATCGATCCAGATTCTTAAGAGACTTATGCTTGTGCCCTCAAGTGAGTAACTTCTTATCTCAGATTTATGGAACTCCAGTTGCGCCACACTCTGTACCACTTCATCTTGGGCACTTTAACTTTGCACCAGATGATCTTAGCAGAGCTGTAGATAAGTGGCATACTGACACAATTGGACTTGATTATGTCATGATGGTTTCAGATCCGAACAAACAGATTGGTGGTCAATTTCAGTATTTTCTTGGCACAAAGAAAGAGGCTCAAGGGATTAAAGACAATAATCAATCGATGCCAGAAGATAGGATTATTAGTCCGCACTTCCCTGGACCAGGCTATATTATTGTATTGCAAGGAAACATGGTAGTTCATAGAGGAGCTAAGCTTAAAGAGCCTTATGACAGGGTAACAATGGTTAATGGGTATGTTCCATTAGAACTGGATTCAAGTGATCCCTCAAGATTTTCTGATGTTAAGATTGTTGATCCTCATCATGTTCTATTCCCTGAATGGGCACGTCACAAAGCTTGGTTATCTCGGGGCAAATTAAATCGCCTTATTGAAGAGCTCCCTTTCACTGATGACAAAGACCTAATTATTAGTGAACTTAAAAATGCGATTAAAGATGTTGAGACTGCAATCAGTGATCTCTCTGAAACTGGTTCTGGTGATCAAAATTTTTATGGGGATTTAGAAAAATAAATTTTGCTAGTAATTATTTTTTTTGATGAATCATTTTTAAATGAGCAAAAAAAAAGGCGCCAAAAGCGCCTTTTTCAAAGAAACAAAACAACTTAATTAGTTACATGCATCTTTTAATGCTTTACCAGCTTTAAAGGCTGCCACATTAGAAGCTTTAATCTGAATAGTTGCTCCAGTTTGTGGGTTACGGCCAGTACGAGCTGCACGGCTTCTAACTACAAAGCTACCGAATCCAGTTAGCTGAACGCCATCACCACTAGCCATTGCTGAAGTGATTGCGCCTGTAGTAGCGTTTAGTGCTCTAGCAGCGTCTGCTTTAGATAAGTTTGCACCTGAAGCGATTGCATCAATTAATTCTGATTTATTCATTTTAATTCTCTCCAATAAAAGTTTGTTAAAAAAAAGATAGAGCGGAAGAGGTAACTTTTACACCTATTTCAGGAGGAAAGAATCAAAAGAAACCATCTGCCTCCAACGCTGTACCTAGTGGTTATTGTACTATCAAAATAATACTATTTGAAAAATAATTTAAAAAAAATAAAATATTTTATCGATTACTTTCCTTAAGAGCTCTAGCTTTGTCTAATTTCCAATCCCTTTCCTTAATATCTTGTCTCTTGTCATGAGATTTTTTACCCTTAGCAACTCCAATTTCTAACTTGACCTTACCTCTAGCCCAATACAATTTTAAAGGAACAACAGTAGCTCCTTTTTGCGTAATTTTTTCCCGAAGTCTATTGATTTCCAGCTTATTAAGAAGGAGTTTTCTGGTCCTAATTGGATCACAATCAACATGACTTGACGCAGACCTTAATGGCGATATGTGCGCTCCAAATAGAAAGAGCTCATTATTTTTATAAATCACATAACTCTCTTTTATCTGAACTTTATTCTCCCTTAAGCTTTTAACTTCCCAACCAAGCAAACTAAGACCAGCCTCGAGACTTTGTTCGATAAAATAGTCATGCCTTGCTTTTTTATTCAAGGCGATAGTATTTGAATTATCTTTTTTATTTTTTGCCATGCATCGTATTTCAAAAAGTGCAATAGTTCCATACTCACCCCAGCAGATGTTTGAGCTGGTCAATAACATTAATGACTACTCGAATTTTCTTAAATGGTGTGACTCTTCATCTATTTTAAATGAAACTGGGAATCAAATTACTGCCTCGGTTCAGATAAATAAAAATGGATTTAAACAAAGCTTTACAACGAATAATACTTCAATGCCTTTTGAATCGATCAAGATGCAACTTCTTGATGGGCCATTTGATGAGCTCTCTGGAGAGTGGCGCTTTGAAGCTCTTGGAGATAGCGCAGCAAAGGTTTATTTAGACCTTGAGTTTAGTTTCAAATCTAGAATTGCTGATATGACAATGTCTCCATTATTTAAAAGCATTGCAAATTCACAATTAGATGCATTCGTTGAAAGAGCTAAACAAATTTATGGCTAAGATCATAGCCTTCAATAAGCCTTTTGGTGTTATCTGTCAGTTTAGTGGCGAGGGAGATACTTTAGCGAATTACATCAATATTCCGAGCATTTATCCAGCTGGAAGATTGGACAAAGACTCTGAAGGCCTTGTCATATTGACTGATGATGGAAATCTTCAAAATAAAATCACGAATCCAAAAAATAATAAATCAAAAACCTATGTTGTGCAAGTGGAGGGGGAAATAACTCAAAAGGCAATTAATGACCTTAAAGCTGGAGTTGAACTAAAAGATGGATTAACAAAACCTGCCTTGATTAAAAAAATACAAAAGCCAGAGTGGCTCTGGGATAGAACTCCTCCAGTTCGAAAAAGGAAACTCATCCCAACTTCCTGGGCTGAAATCTCTATCACCGAAGGAAGGAATAGACAGGTCCGCAGAATGACAGCAAACGTTGGATTTCCAACTTTGAGGTTAATAAGAATACAAATTGATCAATGGAAACTAGGTAATATTAAATTGGGGTCCTATGTCTCTCTTTAAAGATTCATATTCTGCTCTAATCTGTAATGATGCAGATGAAAAGGTCTATCGAACTAACCAGCTTATCAAATATCAAAAAATAGATACGGGACCTTTGTGTGAAGTAAAAAAAATGCCATCTCCTGGGCGTCCAATAAAACCAAAATTAGTTAGTTTCAGTGGCGCTCCAAAAAGAGACAAGTCAGACCTTGGTATGATTAAAAATATTCATGCAATCTGTCATATTGAATTTAATGCTATAAATTTAGCTCTTGATGCGATTTATAGATTTCAAGAAATGCCTCATCAATACTATCTTGATTGGGTTAAGGTTGCAACTGAAGAGTCCTACCATTTTTCGCTACTTAAAAAGTATCTAGAGGAGCTCGGCTATCATTATGGGGACTTTGATGCGCACAATGGTTTATGGCAAATGTCTGTAGATACTGACTATGATGTTTTAGCCAGAATGGCTCTTGTTCCAAGAGTCTTAGAAGCAAGGGGGTTGGATGTAACCCCAAGCATTAGAAAAAAATTTAGTAGCTCAAAGTTCCCAAGAATGGTTGAGATATTAGATATTATTTTTGAAGATGAGATTGGACATGTAAAGATTGGTAATTATTGGTACAGGTATTTATGCAACAAAAGGGGTATTGATTTGGTTCAAACGTTTGATGAGCTCATAAAAAAACATATTGGTTCAAGTTTGCGAGGTCCATTCAATAGAGAGGCAAGACTGCTTTCGGATTTTAGTCGAGATGAATTAAAATATTTAGAGAACCCTGAGCGAATTTAACTTAACCAATTTCATCCATAGCTTGATTCGCTAAAAGATCTGCCATGTCATTTCCTGGGTCAGCACTATGGCCTTTAACCCAGTGCCAATTGACACTATATTTTTTATTGAGAACATCTAGTTGCTTCCAGAGCTCGACATTTTTCACTGGCTTTTTATTTGCAGTTTTCCATTCTTTTGATTTCCAGCCCTCAATCCATTCATTGATTCCTTGAATGACATATTTCGAATCTGTATATAAGTCTACAGAAATATCAATTGATTTAAGAGTCTCCAAGGCTCTAATAGCTGCTGTCAGCTCCATTTTATTATTTGTCGTGTTATGCTCTGAGCCTTTTAGCTTTTTATCATGATCTTTGTATCGAAGCCAAACGCCCCATCCACCGACTCCAGGATTTCCTCGGCAACCACCATCCGTATAAATTACAATCTTATCCATAAGTTAATTATCTACGTTAATCTGAAACCAGTATTCGAGCAGAGCTAAGTGCCACAATCTTGATCCATTTAGAGCGGTCATATATTCTCTCGGCGAATCAATCACTTTATTAACATAGTGCTCATCAAAGACACCTCTGCCTTTGCAAGCACTTGACAAAAGTATATCAGACATAAATTCTAAAAATTCTCCTTGAATATATTTGAGTGCAGGCATTGGGAAATAACCTTTTTTTCGATCAATGACTGAAGCAGGCAGAAGTCCTCTTGATATTTTCTTCAGTGGGTACTTGCCCTCATCTCTCATTTTTAATGATGGTGGAATGCTTAATGCCCACTCAACTAGCTCAGTATCCATAAATGGCACTCTAGCCTCAAGGCCCCATGCCATAGTCATATTGTCAACTCGCTTTACTGGATCATCAACAATCAGTCGAGTCATATCGGTCCTAAACACCTTATCAATAAAAGAGTCAGCACCAGGCTTGGTAAATTCTTTGTTGAGCCAATTATGCGTATGATTATCTCCGTGGTATTTAGATGCTACAGTTTGTAAATACTCTTTATGTGACCTATCAACATAGTGTTTTGAAAAACGATCTATCTCATCCCCATGCTCATGGGCCATTCTTGGATACCAAAAGTAGCCTGCAAAAGCTTCATCGGCACCTTGTCCAGAGAGAACAACTTTAGTGTGCTTTGAGACCTGCTCTGAGAGTAAATAAAATGCAACTGCATCTTGACCAACCATTGGTTCAGCCATATTTAATACAGCCTCAGGTAGTCTTGGCAGGACCTCTTGGTTGCTCACTTTGTACTTTTTATGATCCGTTTCAAATCTAGAGACAATTTGATCGGAGAACTCAAACTCACTACCAGCCTCATCATCAATATCTTCAAAACCAATCGAGAAGGTTCTAATCCTCTCATGACCAGCTTCCTTAAGGAGTGCGACAATTAAAGATGAATCAAGGCCACCAGAAAGCAGGACCCCAATTGGAACATCAGAAGCGTTCATTCTTTTTGTAACTGCAGCAGTCAGTAGCTCATGAGTCCTCTCGATATACTCTTCATTACTAACCTCACGATTTGGTCTTTTAGCATTTGGTATCCAGTATGTTTTTTCTTGAATTTGACCCTCAGAGTTCAGAATCATATAGCTACCAGGCTTTAGCTTTTGAATGCCATTAATAATTGTGTTTGGTGCTGGAACAACTCCATGCAAAGATAATTGCTGTTGCAGAGCAACAGGATTAATACTCCTATCAATTTCTTGTGTGAGAAGTGCCTGTGAATTTGATGCAAAAGTAAACGCTTTAGAAGTAGAGTTAAAGTAGAGTGGTTTAATTCCCATTCTATCCCTTGCAACAAATAACTTTTTAGTTGAGTGATCCCAAATAGCAAACGCAAACATACCATCTAAATGCTCTAGGCAGTTTTCACCCCAGAAATGGTAAGCTTTAATAATAACTTCAGTATCTGAATTTGAGAAAAAATGATAGCCTTTCTTTAATAGTTGGGACCGAAGAGATTTATAGTTATATATTGTTCCGTTAAAAACTAAAGTTAGTTCAAGCTTATTATCGACCATCGGCTGAGAGCCATAGCTAGATAAATCAATAATGCTCAGTCGTTGGTGCCCAAACCCAATACGGTCAGCAGTCCATTGACCGCTAGAGTCAGGACCTCGTTTAGCTAGCTTTAACATCATAATATCTAGTGACTCTGATGTGACCTCTTTTCCATCAAAGCGTAACTGACCACATATACCGCACATAAAATTTAAGTCCTAAAGTTTAAATTTAAAATAAATGCATTACTCAAAATATAGATATTTGATAACTATTTCTGTAATGTGGGTTATTTTAAAAAATGTAAAATAGTCATTTTATCAAGTATTACTATTCAAAATGCCTCAAACACTATACGACAAACTAATGAGTGCACACAAGGTTTTAGAGCAAGATGGCTCAACGCTCATTTATATTGACCGTCAATTAATTCATGAGGTCACATCTCCACAAGCATTTGAAGGCCTTTCCTTAGCAGATAGAAAAATTTGGCGCAATAAATCTAATCTAGCAGTACCAGATCACAATGTCCCAACTACTGACAGGTCAAGTGGTATTAGCAGTATTTCTGATCCAGTTTCTAGACTTCAAGTTGAAACTTTAGATAAGAACTGCGAGACATTTGGTATCAATGAAATCCAAATGAATGATGTGCGACAAGGCATTGTTCATGTCATTGGACCAGAGCAAGGAGCGACTTTACCAGGAATGAGTATAGTTTGCGGTGACTCCCACACAACAACTCATGGTGCCCTTGGAGCGCTAGCATTTGGAATAGGAACATCCGAAGTAGAGCATGTGCTTGCAACAGGATGCCTTTGGCAAAATAAAGCTCAAAATATGAAAATTGAAATTAGTGGGGAGTTGGCTAGTAATGTCAGTGCAAAAGATCTTGCACTATACATTATTGGGAAAATTGGGACTGCTGGTGGAACAGGATACGCAATTGAGTTTTGTGGAGATACAATCCAAGAGATGAGTATTGAGGGAAGAATGACGCTTTGTAATATGTCAATCGAGGCTGGAGCGAAAGTAGGGCTTGTCGCAGTTGATAATAAAACAATTGAATACGTCAAAGGGAGGCCTTTTTCTCCAAAAGGAGATACTTGGGACTCAGCACTTGAATATTGGCATACTCTTCATAGTGACCCAGAATCTCATTTTGATGATTCTATCTTAATTGATGCAAATCTAATTAAGCCTCAGGTCACTTGGGGGACTTCACCAGAAATGGTTGTTGATATTCATGGCTCTACACCTGATCCAAAACTTGAAAAAGATGAGGTCAAGGCTGAAAGTATTCGCAATGCACTCAAGTATATTCATCTAGAACCGAATACTTTAATGAGTTCAGTTGAAATTGATAAAGTGTTTATTGGATCCTGCACAAATTCAAGAATTGAAGATTTGAGAGCCGCAGCTTTAGTTGCAAAAGGTAAGAAAATTGCTAAAAATGTTAAATTAGCGCTTGTTGTTCCTGGCTCTGGGCTTGTAAAAAAGCAAGCTGAAGAAGAGGGTCTTGATCAGATTTTTAAAGCTGCTGGTTTTGAGTGGAGAGAGCCTGGTTGCTCGATGTGCCTTGCAATGAACGCAGATAAGCTTGAAGTAGGAGAAAGATGTGCGAGCACCTCTAATCGAAACTTTGAGGGTCGCCAAGGGCAAGGCTCGTTTACTCATCTTGTAAGCCCAACAATTGCTGCTGCAACAGCAATAGCAGGTCGTTTTTCAGGGGTAGAGTCATGAAAAAATTTACCTCTCTCAGCTCTATTGCAATGCCACTTGACCGCGCCAATATAGATACAGATGCTATCATTCCAAAGCAATTCTTAAAGTCAATCAAAAGAAGTGGCTTTGGACCAAACTTATTTGATGAGTGGCGCTATCTAGATCATGGTGAACCAGGTATGGATAATTCAAAGCGCCCAATAAATCCTGAATTTGTTTTAAATGACCCAAAATATTCAGAAGCTCAGATTCTTCTCACGCGTAGAAATTTTGGATGTGGCTCCTCAAGAGAGCATGCACCATGGGCGCTTGATGATTATGGCTTTAGGGCAATCATTGCTCCAAGTTTTGCTGATATATTCTACAACAATTGTTTTAAGAATGGCCTACTCCCAATTACCCTGAGTAGTGAAAATGTAGATAATTTATTTAACTATAGTGGAGAAATATCTATAGATTTAGATAAACAGACGGTTGAAACAAATGATCAATCCTATAATTTTGAGGTTGATCCTGAAAGAAAGAGAAGACTCATAAATGGTTTGGATGATATTGGTTTAACATTACAACATGAGAGTAAGATTCGTTCATTTGAAAAAGAGCACTTTGCTAAGTTTACCTGGCTATGATTGGTCATCTTAAAGGCAAAATTATTAGCAAGAGCCCGCCTGAAGTTCTGCTTGAAGTTCAAGGAATTGGGTACGAAGTACTCTGCCCAATGTCAACCATCTATGAATTAGATAACTTGTCTGATGATGTTCTATTATTCACCCATCTTAGCATTAAAGAGGACGCTCACACTTTATTCGGCTTCATTACAAAAGATGAAAAGAACGTTTTTAGAGAATTAATCAGAGTTAATGGCGTAGGCCCTAAGGTGGCTCTCGCGATACTTTCAAACTTAAGTGTTCACTCTCTTGTTGAGTGTATTTCTACAGAGGATGCCGACTTACTTGCAAAAACTCCTGGAATTGGCAAAAAAACCGCTCTCAAACTCATAGTAGAGCTGCAAGATCGTCTTAGCAAACTTAATCTAGTGGGCAGCACAGCCAATTCAAGTGAAACAAAGCAGAACTCAAATCCAAATTCTAAACAGGCCATTGAAGCGCTTCAATCTCTTGGTTTCAAAGCCAAAGAAGCTAATAGGATGGTTTCAAAAATTGAAGACCAAGAACTTAGTACCGAGCAATTAATTCGACTAGCACTTCAAAACAAGTAATTAAGCTGGGGCTTTTTTCCTTGAAAATCTTGCACCAATCCTACCAAGCATATTAATAAAGTCATAGTTCATAAGATACATACAAGGCAAAAGAATCAAAGTCAGAAATGTTCCAAATATAAGTCCATAGCCAAGTGCAAGCACCATTGGCTGTAAGAACACATCAGTACCTCCAATACCATAAGCTAGTGGCAATACGCCAGCCATTGTCGTCAGCGTAGTTAATACGACAGCCCTCAAACGATCTCTTGAACCTCTAGCAATCCATACCGTCTTATCTTCTAATTGAGCACTCTTATCCCTTATGTAATTTAGGTGACTAACCATAACTAAAGAGTCATTCACAATAACGCCCATTAATGCCAATGACCCAGTCAATGCAAAAAAGCTGAGCGGCTCACCATGGAAATAGAAAGCCCAAATAACTCCAATCAGTGAAAATGGAACGGCTGCTAAGACAAGCATAGGCTGTGAATAAGAATTAAAGAGTATAGCAAGAAGCAGGAAAATTCCAATAATTGCTACTACAAAAGCCCTTAGGAAGTCTTGAAGTGATTCAATCGATTCTTGTGCACCTCCAGCAGTAACGATAGATACTTGCGGATAATCAACAGATGCGTTTAGTTCTTTTATTGCCTTAGCTAAAATGATAGTCTTTGATGGTGGCGGACCTCTTCTTGCTGGCTGAGCTGCACTTGAATCTGACTCATTAGGAGTGACACTCACTGAGTCACTGTCAGCAGTTTTAGAACTATCCTCAACTTTAGTAGGTCGCCCTCGAGGACGCCCATCAGCAATACTTGCTGTAACTTTAATAGAGCGATCACCATCCAAGTGGTTGTAATCTGGTTCTCCTTCAATTTCTCGCAAGGTTGAGAACTGACTCATTGGTATTAAGTTGCCTTGACGATTTTTCACTGCAGTATTTTGAATAAAGTTTTCAGTGTAATCATTCTCACCAATATAGATTCTGACTGCTTCTTCTTTGCCTGCAATTGTGGCATCAGTTACATACGATCCTGAAAAAGCAGTTCTGAGATGCCTGTAGACAGATTGATAATCGACTCCAAGACGAGCCATTTCATCAAAATCAAGAACTGTTTCAATCCTTGGTTTACCAATCTCATCATTTCTATTAATGTTATCAACGCCATTAATTGAATTTAGAATTTCCTCGAGCCTATCAGCAGCTAATACGCGCTGAGCATCATTAGCCGAGACTAGAGTAACTTCAATATCTGCGCCTTGAGGTGGACCAGGTCTGAGTAGGGATATTCTTATTTCTTCAGCACCTTCAACACTTTGTACCAACTCTTTGAGCTTTTCTTGCATATCTTCAGCAGCACGCTCCCTGTCACTCGTAGGTGTAAGAGCAATCTCTATATCAGCTTTATTTGTAAAAAATGCATCAATCTTGCTCGTGTAAGACTTCAAGTCAGCACCAATTTCTTTAACAATCAAATTTTCCACATCAATGACAATTTTTTCTGTGTAAGACGCTGAGCTTCCATTCGGAGCCTCAATGTTTGCGAACATAACGGTAGCGCCTCTAGATGGAAACAGATTAAATGGGATATTCTTCATAGCAAACATTGCGGAATAAACCAGAATACCAATAAATATAGGAACAATAAGATAGCGCCACTTTAAGATACGCACCATGCCTCTGTTGTATACATTTTCAAAAGGGACAAACCACGTCTTTTGTTTCTCAACTTTCTTAGTTGCTAAGTGAGCTGGAAGAGCAAAGGTTATTTCTAGAAAAGAGATTGCTAGGGCGAATAGAACTACTACAGGCAATACATAGATGAATTTACCTAATACCCCAGACATCAAGAAAAATGATGACATTACAAGCATGGTAGAAATGATTGTAGTTACTACTGGCATAATAACTCTCTTTAAACCCATCACTACATTTTTATAGAGATTCCCTTCTTTTGATTTATAGTGGTGGATACTTTCAGCAATCACAATGCTATCGTCCACAACAATTCCAAGAACAAGAATAAATCCTGAGAGAGAAATGAGGTTAATAGTATTACCTGTGAGCCCAAGGCCAAAAACAGTTCCCAACAGCGTCACTGGAATACTAACTGCAACCCAAAAAGCAGTTTTTAATGACAGGAATACTCCAAGAACAACTAGGACTAATGCCAAACCAATATAGCCATTTTTAATAATGATATCAAGCCGGTTTGCAACAGCCTCTGAAGAGTCATCTGTGTAGAAAATATTAATATCATCTGGGATATTTTTCTGCAGTTCAGCAACACGCTCTCTAACCCTTTTGACAGTTCTAATAATATCAGCCTGTGGCTGTTTTTTTACCTGAAGTACAAAACCCTTTGTTCCATTGACACGGGTAATTGAGGTTTCTTCTTCTTGTCCTCTAAAGACCTCTGCTATATCATCGAGTCTAATGGCTGGGCCATCAAAACTTGATTTAATGACAACATTCTTGATGTCCTCAATGCTCTCAAACTCAGAGAGAATCACGATATTTTTTTCAAGACTTTCTTGATTGTTATCTCCAACAGTAAAGCGAGCATTTCTACTTGAGATTGCTGAAATCACTTCGTTGATTGACATCTCGTATTTATTTAGCTTATCTGGATTGACCTTTATTTGGATTTCACTATCAAGATAGCTTGGGTTATCAACTGACGCTACGCCCTTAATTCTTGATATAGCCACCTCAAGTTCATCGGTAATTTGCCTAGCCTGATTGAAGTTCCCTGATGTACTGTCAATATTAATGGTTACTACTGGGAATTCAGTAACATTGAAATCAATTACTTGAGGCAGATCAGTAACTTCCTCAGGAAAGGCTTTGACTCGATTTACCGCATTGCGAACATCATTTTTTGTAGTAGTGACATCTTTAAGATCAGCTTCCAGAGTAACAATAATGCTAGAAATACCCTCACGAGAAGAAGATGTAATCTCTTTGATACCGCTAACGCTCAGCAGCTCTTCCTCGATTACATTTGTAACGGATTTTTCTACATCCTCAGGTGAAGCGCCAGGATAAGCCGTAGTTACGCTAAGCACCTCAAAGTCTACCGTTGGAAATTGGTCTCGCTGCATTCCAACCACAGATAAAACACCAATAGCAATAAAGGCAAGAGAAAAGACAAGTGCAAATTTCTTCTGCCTAACCAAAAAATCTAAAAAGGAATCCATATTAAGCTATTGTTTTAAGAAGAATGTGATTATATAGGCTTTAAAATGAAGAAACAATGTAGATTAAATGAAATATCCCAATCAAAATTATCAAAAAATCTAAGTGTTTCTTGCTCTTTTTCTCTGATTCTCAGTTAATAATCTTTTTCTAATTCGAATATGACTTGGCGTTACCTCTACCAGCTCATCATCATCAATAAACTCGAGAGCTTGCTCAAGATCAAGACTAATTTTTGGAGTCAAAGCTACAGCTTCATCTGTTCCTGATGCCCTCACATTAGTTAGTTGTTTACCCTTCAAAACATTAATTACAAGGTCTTTATCTCTTGAATTTATGCCAACAACCATACCCTCATAGACATCTTCTCCATGACCCACAAAAAACTTTCCACTTTTTTGTAAATTAAAAATAGCATAAGCAACTGACTTGCCCTGGTTCATTGAAATAAGTGAGCCATTAGTTCTTTGACCAATCTTTCCTTCCTTTTGAGGCCTGTAAGAGTCAAAGGATGAGTACATTAAGCCTGTTCCAGTTGTAGCGGTTAAAAACTCAGTTCTAAAACCAATCAAACCCCTAGCAGGAATCATAAAGTCAAGCTTTACTCGCCCTTTTCCATCTGGCGTCATATTTGTGAGCTCGGCCTTCCTTTCTCCCAATTTTTCCATCACTGAGCCTTGATGAACTGACTCAACGTCAACTGTAAGTTCTTCAAAAGGCTCACACACCTTACCATCAAGTTCTTTAAGAATCACTTGTGGCCTTCCAACTGAGAGTTCAAAGCCCTCTCTTCTCATAGTTTCTATTAATATGGATAGGTGTAATTCACCTCGACCTGAGACTAAAAACTCAGAAGAATCATCGGTATTTTCAACTCTTAAAGCAACGTTGTAAATTAGCTCTTTATCAAGCCTCTCTCTAATATTTCTAGAGGTAATATATTTTCCATCAAGTCCTGCAAAAGGAGAATCATTTACTCTAAAAGCCATACTGACAGTTGGCTCATCAACACTTAATGGTGGCAAAGGCTCAATCTTTGATGGATCACAAAGCGTATCAGAGATTGATATATTTTCGATGCCAACTACACCAACAATATCTCCTGCGGTCGATAAATTCACTTCATGCCTCTCAAGCCCACTAAAGCCTAAAAGCTGGACAATTTTTACATTACGTTTAGAGCCATCAGGAGTAACTAAAACAGTTTGCATATTCTTTTTGGCAACCCCTCTCTCAATTCTTCCTATTCCAATTGCACCTACAAATGATGAGTAGTCTAGGGAAGTAACTTGCATCTGAAAGGGTCCATCAATATCAACCTTAGGAGCAGGGGCTTTATCGATAATTACTTTAAACATTGGGGTCATATCACCATCTCTGACTGAATCATCCTCAGAAGCATAGCCGCCAAGTGCAGAAGCATAAATCACAGGAAAATCTAATTGCTCTTCGATAGCACCTAATTGGTCAAAAAGCTCAAAAACCTGATCAATAACCCAGTCAGGTCTTGCGCTCGGTCTATCAATTTTATTTATAACGACAATTGGATTAAGCCCTTGCTCAAAAGCTTTCTTTGTAACAAAGCGAGTTTGCGGCATGGGCCCATCTACAGCATCAACTAATAGAAGAACACTATCAACCATTGAAAGAACTCTTTCTACCTCTCCACCAAAATCAGCATGTCCAGGTGTATCAACAATATTAATTCGATAGTCGCCCCAATTGATCGCAGTATTTTTTGAGCTGATTGTGATTCCTCTTTCCTTTTCAAGGTCATTCGAATCCATCATCCTATCAGTTGCCTGGAAACGATCATCAAAGGTTTGTGATTGAGAGAGTAATTTATCTACTAGCGTTGTCTTGCCATGATCTACATGTGCAATAATTGCTATATTTCTTAGTTTGACTGCCATAATCACTAGTTCTTATTAAAAAATCGATGGCATATTATCCCGGATAAATTTAATGAGCCCTGACATAAATCAAAAATCAATTCAATAATGTTCTAAGAACTTCTCTTATAAAATGAACTATTCATTTCACATAACTTAAATCGTGGCAAAAAAAGGAAGCTCTAGACGCTGGATGCATGAACATCTGAGTGATGAATTTGTTAAAAAAGCACAAAAAGAAGGCTATCGGTCCAGAGCAGTATACAAATTACTTGAGATTATTGAGAAAAATAAAATTATCCGTTCAGGTGATATAGTTTTGGATTTGGGCGCCGCTCCTGGTGGATGGTCACAGGTTGCCGCAAAATGTGTTGGCGTCAAAGGAAAGGTTATCGCGAGTGATATTTTGTCAATAGAGGAAATCAACGACGTGCTTTTTCTTCAAGGCGACTTTACGGAGCAGTCAGTATACGATGACTTATTAGAATTGACAGGTCAATCTAAGGTAAATGTAGTTTTGTCAGACATGGCTCCGAATATGAGCGGACAACTATCAGTTGACCAGCCAAAATCAATGCATCTTGCTGATTTAGCTATTGAGATGGCTATTAAAACTTTAGATTTGAACGGTAGCTTCATTGTCAAAGTTTTTCAAGGTGAAGGATTTGACGCTTTTGTAAAAACTGCAAGAGAATCATTTAAGAAAGTCTCTGTAATTAAACCAAAAGCCTCTCGCCCAAGGTCTAAAGAAGTTTATTTATTGGCAAGTCAGTTAAAATAATTCCATATGCAAAATTTCACTGAAATACAAGCTCTTATGAAGAGCGAACTTGACTTAATGAATAAGATTTTAGTCGATCGACTGGACTCAAATGTTGATCTGATTAGTCAAATGAGCCAATACATTATTAATTCAGGTGGAAAACGTATAAGGCCACTTCTACTTCTTATTTGTGCCAAAGCTACGGATTATGATGGAGATTACCATTACTCGATGGCTGTTGTCATTGAACTCATCCACACAGCAACTCTTCTGCATGATGATGTTGTCGATCAATCAGCAACGAGACGCGGTCAAGAGACTGCCAATGAGTTGTGGGGCAATGCTCCTAGTGTATTGGTTGGTGATTTTTTATATTCGAGAGCTTTTGAAATCATGGTAGAGCCAAACTCTATGGAAATTATGATGATCTTATCAAAAGCCACAAATCAAATTTCAGAGGGTGAAGTGCTCCAATTACTGAATATAAAAAATGCCAATGTCACTCAGGCTGAATACTTTAAAGTGATTGAAAGGAAAACTGCCTGTCTATTTAAGGCAGCCTGCCAGATTGCTGGAATTTTATCAAGCGCTGATCAAAAAGTAATCAATGCAATGGGAAGTTTTGGAATGCACCTTGGCAATGCTTTTCAGATAATTGATGACACCTTGGATTATGAATCAGACTCAAAGATTATTGGAAAGGAGATTGGGGATGATTTATCAGAGGGGAAGGTGACTCTTCCAATGATATATGCATTAGAAAAAACAGAAAAGGTTGAAAATAAAATTCTTAAAGATGCAATTAAAAATGCAGATGCTTCACATATCGATCAGATTGTTGAAATACTTTTAAATGTCGACGCCTTCCAATACAGTCGTGATATTGCAAAGATAGAATCAAATAGGGCTCTAGAGTCAATAGATTACCTTCCAGACTCGAAATATAAAACTGCACTGAAGCTATTATGTGAACTCTCACTTGTGAGGAACTCCTAAGTTTTTTAATGCTGACTCCTAAACTTAAACAGCAGATTCGCTCCTCTTTTGATGGTGCAAAAAATCAGTTAAATAATTATAGTAATCGGTCATCTCAAAATAAGATGATCGCCGAAATTTCCAAAACCTTGATGGGAGAATACCCTGATTCGAATCGAATTATATGTGTTGAAGCTCCAACAGGAACTGGAAAAACTTTGGCTTATCTTGTCAGCTGCCTGCCAATTGCAAAAGTACTAAAAAAGAAGCTTATTATTGCTTCAGCAAACGTTGCGCTTCAAGAGCAGATTCTTAACAAAGATATCGTGGAAGCCACAAAATATTCATCTGTAGATTTTGAATTTGCTTTAGCAAAGGGAAGGTCTCGATATGTCTGTATTAGAAATTTAATTAACCTAACAGAAGACAATTCAAATTCTACGGAACTCTTCGAAAATACTCTGCTTTGGGACGAAAAGCCAACTAAAACTGATCTTGATAGCCTTTCCGAAATGGCTGAAAACTATTCCTCTAAAAGTTGGACTGGAGAGATTGATGATCTTGAAAGCCCTCCAGAAAATAGCCTTTGGCAAAAAATTGCATGCAATAGATTCACTTGCAATTCAAAAAATTGTGAATTTTATAATGATTGCTCTTTTTTCAAAGCTAGAAAAAAAGCGTCAAATTCTGACGTAATCATCGCTAATCATGATTTGGTTCTTGCTGACATTATCAATGGCAATAATGTTCTTCCTGATGTTGAAGACTGCATTTTTATATTTGATGAGGCTCACCACCTATCTCAAAAAGCACTCTCTCATTTTTCAATTGGCGCAAGCTCTGAATTCATGAGAGCCTCAATTCGTCAAAGTCAAGGCTCAATTGAACAGATCATTAAAATTACAAAATCAAAAGCCTCAAAAAGCTATATTGAAAAGGTTGACGAATCAATTAAAGATTTGATTGACCTAATTTCTGACCTTGAATTTAAGGACGATACTTTCCTTTTTTCAATTAATGGCATACCCAAAGAAATAACTAACTTAACCAAAAATTTATTTACCTTATTTAACTCTGCTTACAATGACTTTTGTCAATACAAGGAGCAATGGGAAGAATTTGTCAAAGTGACAAAAGTTGACCAGTCGATATCAGATAATATTAACAATATAGTTGGACAGAATAATCAAAACCTTTCATCAATTTTATCGCTTCTATCGACTTTCAATCAGACCCAAGACCCGGAAAAACCTCCTCTAAGCAACTGGATTAATCAGTCTAGACTTGCAAATAAAAAGTTTAATTACCAGTTAAATTCTGCAAAAATTGATGTTTCTGCTTCATTACACAATATGATTTGGTCCAAAGCAGCGGGTGTGGTTTTGACTTCTGCAACTCTAACAGCTCTTGGGAGTTTTAGCAGGCTTAATCAGCAAATTGGATTAAACTCAGTTGAAAATCAATATCTCAGACTGCCCTCTCCATTCGATCATAAGTCAGTTGAGTTTATAGTAGGTAACATAAAGTCAAGCCCTACAAACACTTTTGAACATACTCAAGAAGTTGCGCAGAAACTCATAAAAAGAATAGACCCTAAGTCAGCATCATTAGTTTTATTTGCATCTAATAACCAAATGCAAGAGGTTGCCGACTTAATAGAAAAATCAGTTGATTGTGAACTTTTAATTCAGGGCGAATATAGTAAAAAAAATATTTTAGAGAGGCACATTGAGAATCGAAACAATGGAAAAGGTAGTGTTATATTCGGACTTGATAGCTTTGCTGAAGGAGTTGATCTTAAAGGGGATTATCTAAATCATGTCTTTATCTCTAAACTTCGATTTAGCGTCCCAACTTCTCCCATAGAAATGACTATGCAATCTTATCTTGAATCAATGAATAGAAATGCGTTTATGGAAATTTCTCTTCCCGATGCCTCTTTGAGGCTCATCCAAGCATGCGGAAGGCTTATTAGAACTGAGACTGATAAAGGAACAATAACAATTTTTGACAATAGGTTAATATCAAAGTTTTATGGAAAACTTCTTCTAAAGTCTCTTCCAGATTTTAAGATTGTGATTGAATAATCAAGCTAATCTAAAGATTATTTGCATTTTTTGATAAATACTCTGCAACACTCTCAGCGTTTTCTTGCATTCCATCTTCGCCCTTATTCCATCCAGCTGGGCACACTTCACCATTTTCAGTATGAAAATCTAATGCATCAACCATTCTTAACATCTCATCAACATTCCTTCCTAGCGGATGATCATTGACTACTTGATGACGAATTACAAAATTTTCATCAATTAAGAATGATGCTCTTAGTGCAGTTCCTTCAGGGTGAGTAATGCCATATGAGCTCATAATTGAATGATTCATATCTGAGACTAATGGAAAATCAATTGAACCAATTCCTCCATCATTGACTTGAGTATTACGCCAAGCATTATGAGTATGTTTTGAGTCGATTGAAACTCCAATAATAACAGTATCTCTTTCATCAAAAGTCTTAACTCTTTTATGATGAGCTAATATTTCTGATGGGCAAACAAAGGTAAAGTCTAGTGGATAGAAAAAGAGAACTATTTTCTTACCTTTAAATTTTGAAAGTTGGAAATCTTCAACAATACTTCCATCTGCAAGAATTGCAGAAGCAATAAAATCAGGCGCCTCTTTAGTAACTAATACACTCAAAATGTTCTCCTGTTAAGAATTCTAGGACTTTTATAATAGGAATTAATCTCATGATCACAATCTTTTTTAACTTGGTCCAAAATAATTTGACCAATAATTTTTTTTGGAATGCCATGCTTTCTCATCGAGATAAAACTCAAACGATTGGCTTTCTTTAATAAATAGATTTTGTAGCTATACCAATATTTCATTATCAATTTAAAAAAAGCCCTATGGAAGGAGGAAGACATAGGGCCAATTAACTACATTTAGGGAGTTATTAAAGGAAGTAAATAACTCATTCATGTAATTAAAATATCACTTAATAAAATCTCCTTTGATATTTCGCTTCATACTAGTTCGGAGGGCTATTCTGAAGCAGTTGAAATGATTAAAAATAAAATGAAGATTGAGGAAGTCAGTTTTATTAAAAATCATTTCAAACCTTTAAAAATTATTCTTTTATTCAATTTAATGATAATGATACTCATTCTCATTTGTAATTGCAAGCTTTTTTTTAAAAAAAATAGTAATATCTTTTATGAAGTCCAAAAATCGTAATAACATAACCTAAAATAAAACTATTAAATTTACATTAATTATTACTGAATGGATTTAGGAACACGCAGCAAGGAGAGTCAAAAAGTAACCGTTGTTGGAGCGCTAATTGACTTCATTCTCTCGATTATAAAAATTGTATTGGGCTTCATTGGACAATCAAGTGCGTTAGTAGCTGATGGAGTTCATTCTTTTTCTGATTTGCTTACTGACTGGGTGACTTGGTATGCTGCCAAAATCTCTGGTGACGCTCCTGATGCTGATCATCCTTATGGTCATGAAAGATTTGAGACTGTAGCAACACTTGGTATCAGTATTTTTCTAGCCATTGTTGGAACTATAATCATCTTTGATGGCTTTGAACGCTTCTCTAATTCGAATGAACTTAGATTTGAAAACTGGTTAATTGCAGCCGCTGCCCTATCTATATTAACTAAAGAGTACCTTTATTGGTATACACTAAAGGTAGCAAAAAATATTAAATCTGATTTGCTAAGAGCAAATGCCTGGCACCACCGAACGGATGCCTTATCTTCTATTGTTGTAGTTATTGGAATAATTGGTGCTGCCAATGGATATTTTTTCCTTGACAGTGTTGCCGCAATGATTGTTGGAGTTTTAATTATTTATATAGGATGGCAGCTCGGATTTGAAGCAACAAAAGAATTAGTTGATACCTCTATTGATCAAGAAGATATTAAAGAACTTCATTTAGCTTTATCTGAAATAAAGGGGGTTAAAAGTGTTCATACCCTCAGAACAAGAAAGGTTGGACATAAAAAAACTGCCGATGTTCATGTTCAAGTTAATCCGTTCTTGTCTGTTAGTGAGGGGCATATTATTAGTGTAAGTGTTGAACGTGTTGCCAAAGAATGCATTGAGGAGCTTGACGATGTCACTGTCCATATTGACCCTGAAAATGATGAAGAAAAAGAGGATGCTCCATATAAAGACTTACCAGAGCGCACTCAGGCACTAAAAATTATTAGTCAATCCTTAAAGCTTGAGAATGTTAACTTAGAAGTCGAAAAAACGCAGCTGCATTATTTAGATGGTGAGATCTTGGTTGATTTTTACCTATCAATGGATCACCTTAAAAACAAGTCGACCAAACAGATTCAATCAGAATTAAGTAATGCTCTTGAAAAGCTGCCAGGATTTGGCCAAGTCAAAGTCTATTATAGTTAGGATTAAAGAGCATGATAACCATGGCAAATAGCTCCAGCTAAAGCATCACCAGCATCTGCTTGAGGCGCTTTATTTAGCTTTAAAAGTTGCTGCACCATAAACGACACTTGTTCTTTAGTGGCATGCCCTCTTCCTACAACAGCTTTTTTGATTTGATTAGCTGTGTAATCAATAATTGGAACACCTTTTCCACCAGCGGCAGAAATAATTGCACCTCTAGCATGACCAAGCTTTATTGCTGCATCAGGGTTTGGCCTATCAGGCCTCATAAAGACTCTCTCAACCACTACGATATCAACCTCATTCTTTTCGATGATTTCCTTGATTCCCTCATAAATGATAATTATTCGTTCATTTAAATCGCCTTGTGTTCTTATGCATCCACTATTGACATATGAAAACTTGAGTTTGTTGGCCTCGATTAAGCCAAAACCAGTTATTCTAGAGCCAGGATCTATGCCAAGTATTTTCATAAAGCTATTCTATCAGCTAAGCAAAAACAAGCCAGTATTTTAGTAAAAAAGATATAATGCGATTTGACTTTTAATTAAGAGGGGAACTATGTCTGTTATCGAACTCAAACAATCTAACTTTGACGAGACAATAAGCAATAATGATATTGTCATCATCGACTTTTGGGCTCCATGGTGTGGACCATGCCTCCAATTTGCTCCAACATTTAAGGATGCCTCAGAAAAAATTGATGGGGTCACCTTTGCGAAAGTAAATACTGAAGAAGAGCAATCACTTGGTGCTCACTTTGGAATCAGATCAATCCCAACCCTAATGATATTTAGGGAGCAGATTGGAATATTCTCTCAACCTGGCTCGATGACTGCTAAGGATTTAGAAGATTTGCTTAATAAGGCCAAGTCAATTGATATGGATGAAGTTAAAAAAGAGCTTGAAAGTCAAAAGTGACTTTATAACAGAAGTTCAACATATTTTTTCTCGCTAAACCCAACCATCACATCTTCATTCTGAATTAAAACTGGCCTTTTAATCAGGGTTGGATATTTAGATACAAGCTCATAGTCAATGTTTTGTTTTTCATTGTCAGTTAATGACCTATAGGTAGTGGAGCGTTTATTAATAAGCAACTCAAGACCGACGCCCTGCTCCATTGTTTTATAGAGATCTTCAGATATTAGGTTTTCCCTGAAGTCTATAAATTCATGGGGCAATGACTGACTAGAGAGAAACTTTAAAGCCTTCTTAACAGTATCACAGTTTTTAATTCCATAAATCTTTAATGAATCTGTCATTGAACTATACCTCCAGTAGAAAGGTTACAGGGCCATCATTAATCAGTGAGACTTTCATGTCAGCGCCAAAAATTCCTGTCTCAACCTTAAGGCTTGAACTCTTTGTTATCTCAACAAAGTAGTCATAAAGCCTCTCTGCATCAGCAGGGAGCATAGCTGTTGAAAAGCCAGCTCTAGAGCCATTTTTTGTATCTGCTGCCAGGGTAAACTGGGAGATAACTAAGATTTCTCCGTTGATATCTTGAAGACTTAAATTCATTTTTTGATTTTGGTCAGGAAACACTCTGTAAGAGATAATTTTATTAATCATCTTCTCTGCCATAGGCCTTGTATCTTGTTTTTCTAAACCCAAAAAAACTAGTAAGCCTTTTTCAATTGACCCGACTTTCTTTCCAGAAACATTGACCTGCGAAGAGCTAACTCTCTGGAGTAACGCCTTCATTAACTATGATGAGAGGTGGGAAATATCCGCAACAGAAAGGAAAAGATACCTCACTCTTCTTATGAGTGCAAGCCTTGAGCTCTTAACTTTCTCATCTTCAGTGTTGACCATAACATTATCAAAAAATGAGTCAATTGTCTCTTTTAGGTTTAATAAAGATTTCATAATCTCTTTATAATTTTTGCTACCTGATAATTCGTTTGATAAAGACTCAGTTGCCATGTATAGACTCTTTTCAGAGTCTTCAACTAGTATATCCGGATTCAATTTTTCCAGCTGCTCATTTGAATCTTTTAAGATGTTTGCAATTCTTTTATTTGCTTCAATTAAACTTTTTGAATTAGCGCTCTTAGTAAATTCATTTAAAGCTTCAATCCTGTAATGGAAGTCCAAAGGAGAGTTTGGCGAAACGGCCAAAACAGCTTCATAAATATTACCGTCAATATTCGCATCTCTGTAATAGGCCTTGAGTCTTTCCATCATGAAATTATAAATATCACCGGTACTCTTTCGATCAACTTCTTTGAGATGTAAACTTAAAGAAAAATCAATGAGTGAATTCAAGTTTAGCTCGATTTTTGCCTCTAATAAAATTCTAAGCATACCGAGCGCTGATCTTCTAAGAGCGTATGGGTCTTTAGAGCCAGAAGGTCCTTGACCAATTCCATAAATTCCAGTTAAAGTATCCATCTTATCTGCCAAAGAAACTGCGATTCCTTCATCAGTCGAAGGCAGATCATCACCCGCAAATCTTGGCTGATAATGCTCCCTTATTGCAACTGAGACTTCCTTCGATTCTCCATCATTGAGAGCATAATAACCACCCATAATTCCTTGTAAATCAGCAAACTCTCCAACCATTTCACTCAAAAGATCAGTCTTTGATAGTAAGCCTGCTCTGGCTGACATTTCTTGATCAAATCCTACCAAATCTGAGATATATGAACTAAGTTTCTCAATGCGCTTAGCCTTCTGGCCCATAGAGCCTATAGACTTCATAAAAACGACGCTATCTAGATCAGATAACCTTTCTTCAAGTTTTATAGCTTTATCCTGATTCCAGAAAAATTCTGAATCAGCTAGCCTAGGGTGAATAACTCTTTCATTGCCCTCAATAACTGCCTGAATGTTCGACGACTCAATATTAGCAACAGAAATAAAAAGTGGTAATAATTCACCCTTACTATCAACTAAATGAAAATATTTTTGATGGGATTTCATCGCAGAAATAATTGCCTCTTGAGGAACATCTAAGAATTTTTTGTCAAAACTCCCAGAGAATGCTTTGGGATATTCAACTAATGCACAAACTTCATTGAGAAGAGATTCATCAATAACCACTTCAGCATTATTTGTTTTGGCAACTGATAATATTTGTTTTCTTATCAGTTCTTTTCGCTTACTAAAGTCAACCAGAATCTGAGCCTTTTCGTTCATCATATTCTCGTATTCATTAGCATGTGAGAATGACAAGCTAGAATCTGAAAATCTTAAACCTCTAGATTCTCTTCCACTTTCAAGACCCATAAAGTTAGTTTTAACAATATCCTGATCTAACATTACAACTAACCAATGAACAGGTCTAACGAAAGAGTGATCTAAATCACCCCATTTCATTGGACGGGTTATTGGTATGTCCATTATCGACTTTTCGATGATTTCAGGCAAAAGATCCTTAACATGTTTACCAGATTCTTCTTTTGAGTAGAAAAAATAATCTTTTCCTCCAAGCTCTTTTTTCTCAAGTTCGTCAACGCTCACACCGCAAGACTTAGCAAAGCCTTTGATTGCCATTTCAGGTGATTGGGTTGATGGTCCTTTCTTATCAATTACTTGATCTTGCTGCTTACTTTGAAGCCCAGAGATAGAGATAGCTAAGCGCCTGGGTGTGGCAAATGCTTTAATATTATTAAAGCTTAGATTTAGTTTATTGAGTTTCTGGTCAAAGTTATCTCTGAGAGTGTTGGACAGCTTTAATAATAACTTTGGAGGTAATTCCTCCGTACCAAGTTCTAATAAAAAGTCGTGCGTTTTCATCCCAAATATTTTAACTTATTGTATTGAATGTTATTAAGTTTGATTTGGCAACAAAATTACTTAGATTAATTCACACTGAATATAAAAATAAGCTCTTTATCAAAGACCACTTCATCTGGGGCAGATGGGAGTGGTGATGCTTTATAAACTGCCCTTCTTATAGAGTCTTTAAATACTTTAGCTTTATTACTATTATCAACATTTGCATTTCGAACATCTACAGCAACAACTGTTCCATCTCTGTCTTGAACTACATATACTTCAGCAGTCCAATCATCCTCTGCACCTTGATAACGCCAAAATGATTTAACTCTTGCGGCAATATTCATAACATAGGCTGACTTCAAAGTATTTAATTGATCCTCTATCTTAAATAATCTTTCTTGATCCTGCTCAGCCTGGACTTCTTCAGTCAATAAGCGATTGTATTGCTCGTTTTCAAAAGCTAACTGCTGAGCTGTTCTCTCAGCCTCTAACTCATCGAGTCTGATTCGCTCTTCTTCAGCAAGCCTCTTAGCCTCATCTTTTTCTTTCTCAGCTAACTTAGCCTTCTCTTCCTCAAGCTTTCGCTTCTCTTCGGCTTCTTTTACTTTTTCTTCTTCCAGCTTACGTTTTTCTTCTTCTAGTTTTCGCTTCTCTTCGGCTTCTTTGGCTTTGGCTTCTTCAGACTTTCTCTTTTCTTCAGCTTTCTTGACTTGTTTTGCAACTTCTTGGGCAAGTATTTCAGCTTCTCTAGCTTTTTCTTCTGCTAGTTTTTCAGCCTCTTTTACTGCATCTTGGGCCTTCAGTTCTTCTTCTATACGCTTCTGTTCAGCCTCTTTAGCCAAAATTTCAGCCTCTTTAACCATTAATTCAGCCTCTTTAGTTTTCTCTTCAGCTAACAATTCAGCCTCTTTAACTGTATCTTTAGCCTTTAACTCCTCTTCTATTCTTTTTTCTTCGGCTTCTTTTGCAAGTGTTTCAGCTTCTTTAGTTTTGGCCTCCTCTGCCTTGCGTTTTAATTCAGCGAGTTTAGTTTTAACTTCTTCTGCCTTTCTAAGGGCCTCTGCTTCTGCCTTTTGTTTTTCTGCCGCTAAAACCTGAATTTCAGCCTCTTTAGTTTTAGCTTCTTCTAGGATACGTTTTGCTTCAGCTTCTTTTGCCTTTAACTCTTCAATTTTTGCTTTACTTTCAGCTTCAGCAATTTTTTCTTCTGCCTTAGAGGCTAATTTTTCTGCCTCCTTTGTTTTTGCTTCCTCAGCTTTTCTCTTAACCTCAGCAAAAACTTTCTGCGCTTTAGCTTTCAGTGCTTCTTGCTCAGCAACCTTTTGATCTTTCTTCGCTGTCTCAGATCGCTTCTCTTCATTCTTAAGTTTTTGTTGCTTTTGCTTTTCTACATCCTTTAATCGATCCTGTTCAGCTTCAATAATCTCCATATCAATCATGACTGCCTGAACTGGAGCAGCCTGAGAGACTGCAGATGATTGTTGTGGAGCATCCCATCTCTCAACATTAGCGTAAAGAAGTCCGAACAGAAGCGCTGCATGTAATATGACTGCAGCCCAAAATGCAATTGGATGTTTCTTTGAAATTTTTACCATCGGTCTCATCATCGTATTGATGAGCCCCAAAATAAAAATGGTAAGCTTTTTTAGATATCTATAAAGGAAAGCTGAAGTTTTTTTCAATAAAACTAAAAACTTAGAGTCACCAGAAACTTCCTTATCGCTAGACTTTATCTGCTCATTATTTTCAGAAGAAGAATCAGTTTTTTTAGAAAAAAGCCTTCTAAAAAAATCAGCAATCTTTTTAACAAAATTCATAAATATAAATTAGTTAATTTGGGTTCTCAGTCATAAAGCCAACCTTATCTATCTTGCTATATTGCTTAAGTATTGCAATGATTTCAATGACTTTTTCATACTCTACTTTTTTATCACCTCTAACAAATACTTGCATATCTGGGAAAATTTCTTTACGAGCAAGAATTTGATTAATGGCCACATTTAACGAAACTGGCTCTAAATCTTCTATTTCGTCTACACCTGGACTTGTCATAGGATTAATGAAGTAATTACCATCAACATCAACCGAAATTATAGAAGGTTGCTGATCTTGGTAATCTACGACGTTTGCAGGAGCACTAGGAAGGTCTACTTCGACGCCCTGCTCAATAATTGGCGTGGTCATCATAAAGATAACCAGAAGAACAAGCATTACATCAATATATGGAACAATATTGATATCTGCATGTATATCTGGCCTAGAACGCTTTGGTAGTTCTATCATTTTTGTCTCTGAAGAATTACAAATATTTCTTCAACAAAAGCAGTGTATCTATTTCCAATGTCTTCGACTTGTGAGACAAGCCTGTTGTAGGCAATTGTAGCTGGTATAGCCGCAAACAAACCAAAAGCTGTCGCAATTAATGCCTCTGCAATACCAGGGGCAACAACAGCAATCGTAGCCTGCTTAACGGATGCAAGGCCAATAAATGAGTGCATGATTCCCCAGACAGTACCAAAAAGTCCAATGTAAGGGCTTGATGAGGCAATCATAGCAAGAATAGATAGACTTGAGTCTAATCGATCGATTTCATTACTTGCAGAGGTATTCATCGCTCTATATGCTCTTTCCGAGTTCATAATGAGAGACTGGTTAGAGGTTGACTTAGTATGGGTGAATTCTTTATAGCCTGAACCAAAAATATCCTCCATTGCACTCCAATCTGAGGCGAGCGGAGGTAGATTTTCATAAAGGGTAGCTAACTTATCATTTCTTTCAAACTCTTCATGGAAGTTGTCGATGTCACTAGCTGCATCAATCAGAATCTTTTTCTTAGACATAATAACTGTCCAAGAGTAGATCGACATCAAAACCAAAATAATCATTACCAGTTGAACAACCAGTCCTGCATTAAAGATTAAACCGACGATTGATAAACTATTTTCTTCCATTAAGTTTCTCCATGATTTCTTGCGGAACAGCGCAAGGTTTTAAATTATTTTTTAACACTGAAACAACCTTGACTTCCGCATTAAATAATACCGTATTTTTCTCTAAACTCAGAATTTTCTGAGTAAAAACTAGACTCGCATTTTTATTTGATTTGATGATTGTTTGAACTTCAATCATGTCATCTAAATAAGCAGGCGATAAGTAATCTGCACTCAAAGATTTAACTACAAAAACTATATTTTTTTCTTTGGCTAGAGAGCCTTGATCAAACCCAAGATCTCGAAGATACTCAGTCCTTCCTCTTTCTATAAATTTTAGATAATTAGCATAAAAAACAACACCGCCAGCATCAGTATCCTCATAATAAACTCTAAATCTATGCTTACTCATTTACTGAATAAATCTTGGTCCTTTGATTGTCTTACCTCTCCTAAATGCGAAAAAGCAAGGTCCGTTGCAATTCGCCCTCTTGGAGTCCTCATAATAAAACCTTGCTGAAGAAGATAGGGCTCGATCATATCTTCTAGAGTGGTTCTTTCTTCACCTAGGGCTGTAGCTAGAGTATCTAAACCCACAGGACCGGCAGAAAACTTTTGAATAATTAAGCCCAAATAATCTCTATCAAGTTGCTCAAGTCCAGCTTCGTCGACCTTTAGCGCCTCAAGAGCCTCTTGTGCAATCTCAACATTTATAATTCCTTTCGTCTTGACATCCGCAAAATCACGAACGCGTCTCAAAAGACGATTTGCAATTCTTGGAGTCCCTCTTGAACGTTTTGCAATCTCTTCAGATCCTTGCTTTTCAATCTTAATATTTAAGATAGATGCTGATCTTTCGATAATTTCCTGTAGCTCTTTAAGGTTATAAAAAGTTAGTCTATGGACAATTCCAAATCTATCTCTTAGTGGAGATGTAAGCATTCCAGCTCTTGTGGTAGCTCCAATCAAAGTGAATGGTGGTAATTCAAGTTGAACCGAATGTGCTGCAACTCCTTCACCAACAAGTATGTCTAGCTTAAAATCTTCAAGTGCAGGATATAAAATTTCCTCCACTACAGGATTAAGTCTATGGATTTCATCGATAAAGAGTATGTCATAAGGCTCAAGCTTAGTTAGAATGGCGGCTAAGTCTCCAGAACGCTCCAAAACAGGACCAGAGGTCTGTTTAATTCCAGCATTCATCTGATTAGCAATTACATTTGCAAGGGTCGTCTTACCTAATCCTGGAGGACCATAAATGAGACAATGATCAAGCACATCTTCACGAGATCTTGCAGCCTTAATGAACAGAGTCATTTGTGATTTGACGTCTTCTTGTCCAATATAATCTGAGAAAGAATTAGGTCTAACTGAGGCAGCCTTGAGATCTTCATTTGACTGATTCTCACCACCAATCAATCTATCCTCTTCTATCATGCAAAGTATTTAATTTGTTAGATTATGATATGTATTTTAGACCAATCGATAACAAGGTTGATTGTTTATGCATAACTACAAGTGAAGTGAAGATGTATAAATTGGAATGAAATTGAAATGGAAGGTATAATTAATCGATTAATTTTTTAAGACCTGTTCAATGTCAAATATTGCGGTACTCAGTATTAGTCACCAATTGGCTCCAGTAGAAATCAGGGAGAAAGTGGCATTCGCTTCAAGTGAATTACCATCTGCCATTTCGAATTTGTTATCATTTGAAGATATCAGAGCATGCGTGATATTTTCAACTTGCAATAGATCAGAGATTTATGTTTCTCATAATTCCAAAAATATTAGCGATGTTCTATTAAAGTTTTTGGCTTCTACTCATGCTATTGACCATTTATCTCTCGTCGAATATGTTTCTTTTTTTGAGTCTAATGACGCTTTAGATCATATATCTAAAGTGGCTTGTGGTCTTGAATCATTGGTTCTTGGTGAGCCACAAATATTAGGTCAGCTCAAAGATGCTTATCAAGTTTCAAAAACTCAAGGTGCGCTGGATAAAATTCTTGAAAAACTTTTTCAACATGTCTTTAAAACGGCTAAAAAAGTAAGAACAGATACCAATATTGGTTCTTCTCCAATCTCTGTTGCCTATTGTGCCGTCAAGCTAAGTGAAAAAATTTTTACCAACCTAGAGAATCAAACGGTCATGCTCATTGGCGCAGGTGAAATGGTGGAATTAAGTGCTCAACATCTTAGCAAAAGGGGCGTTAAGGATATTATTTTTGCCAATAGAACGCTTGAGAATGCTCAGCCTATTGCAATTAAACACAACGCCGAAGCAATCGCTTTGAAAAGCTTATCAGAAAATCTTCATCGAGCTGATATTGTCATTTCATCAACTGCTGCGCCAATCCCAATAATAGGAAAAGGATTAATAGAAACAGTTCTTATTCAAAGAAAACACCAGCCAATGCTTCTTATAGATTTAGCAATCCCAAGAGATATAGAGCCTGAAGTGAATCAACTTGAAGATGTTTTTCTCTACACAGTTGATGATTTGCAGCAGATTGCAAATAGCAATCTGGAAGAAAGACTTAAAGAAAAAGTTGATGCTGAAAAAATAATCAAACTAAGTAGTATTGAATTCATGGAGTGGATTAATAATATTCCTAACGAAGAGGTTATTAAAAATTATAGAAGGCAGGCCAATTTACTAAAAGATGAACTTCTTCAAATCGCAATTAGAAAACTTAAATCTGGATCTAATCCAGACCTAGTTGTTGAAGAACTTGCTGACAAACTCACCAATAAGTTGTTGTATCAATCTTTAGAAAAAATAAAGAAACCTTCCGAGTCTCGCTTCAATTCTGAGGCTATATCCGATAAAGATACTAAACATTCGAAGATAGAAAGTTAATGAATCAGTCTATTCTTTCTAAGTTAGAGCAGTTATCAATGCGCCTTGAAGAAATCAATGCTCTTTTATCAGATCAAACCATTGCTTCTGATCAAAATAAGTTTAGGGAGCTTTCAATTGAACATTCTCAGTTATCACCTGTCAATGATAAATACAAGGAGTACTTATCAACTGTAGAGAACATTGAAGCTGCGGAAAATTTATTAAATGAGCCAGACGAAGAGATCAAAGAAATGGTGCAGGAAGAGATTTCATCTGGCCAAGAGGTATTGCAGCAGTTAGTGCTAGACCTAAAAAAAGCTTTGCTTCCAAAAGATCCAAACGACTCCAGAAATATAATCATCGAAATTAGAGCTGGAACTGGTGGCGATGAAGCAAGTATTTTCTCAGGTGATCTTTACAGGATGTATACCCGATATGTTGAAAAATCTAAATGGCAGCTAGAAATCTTAAGTTCAAGTATGGGCGAGCATGGCGGCTTTAAAGAAATAATTGCCAGAATAAGTGGGACAAATGTTTACTCAAAACTAAAGTTCGAATCTGGCGCTCATCGCGTCCAAAGAGTTCCTGAAACGGAGTCTCAAGGAAGAGTCCACACCTCTGCATGCACAGTTGCAGTCATGCCAGAAGTTTCTGATATTGAAGAAGTTAATATTAATATGAACGATGTCAGAGTTGATACGTTTAGGGCTTCAGGAGCAGGTGGTCAACATGTTAATAAAACAGATTCAGCGGTTAGAGTAACCCACATTCCAACTGGAACAGTTGTTGAATGCCAGGATGGAAGATCACAGCATAAAAATAAAGCACAAGCTCTATCAGTTCTCGCTTCAAGAATATTAGATGCTCAGCAGCAGAAGCAACAAAAGGAGCAAGCCTCCCAAAGAAAAGAATTGGTAGGGAGCGGTGACAGATCTCAAAGAATCCGAACCTACAATTACCCTCAAGGAAGAGTAACTGATCACCGAATCAACTTGACACTTTACAAACTCAATGAGGTCATGGAAGGTGAATTAGAATCAATCATTGACCCTCTCATTATTGAGCTGCAAACCAATCAGTTGACAGAGCTCAACGCAAGCCTTTAAACTTTTTTTGGCAAAAATTGCGCAATAAAAAATAAAGCCCCCAAAGTAATTACAATTGTTGGCCCGGTTGCCAGATCAAAATCAATTGAGAAGTAAAGTCCTGCGAGTACAGATGATATAGACACCACCATAGAGCTAAATATCATCACAACTGGAGAATTTGAAATGACTCGCGCAATAGCTGGAGGAATAATCAGAAGAGAGGTTATAAGGAGTACTCCTACAATTTGAACTGATACCGAAACTGCCAAGGCAATTAGAAACATAAAAAGAAGATCGTAGTATAATTTATTAATACCTTCTGCTTTAGCAAGCTCTTCGTTAAGAGTCAGTAGTAATAACTTTTTCCAGTTAAATACTAGAATTAAGATAACGATGACTACGACCGAGAAAACCCAATAAAGATCTTTTGTAGTAATCGAGAGAATATCGCCAAACAGGTAAGCAAAGTAATCTGTGTTCTGATTTCCAATAATTCCAAGAACCACTATGCCTAATGAGAGCGATATGTGCGAGAAGATGCCAAGCACAGCATCACTTGACCAAAAATCTTTTTGTTGAAGTACCACAATTAGCGCTGCAAACAAACCGCCAACGATGACTAAACCTAAATTAATTCCAAGTCCAGTGGCAAGGCCAAGCGCAACTCCTAAAAGAGCACTATGCGAAATTGAGTCAGAGAAATATGACAGTCGCTTCCAGATTACAAAACACCCAAGTGAACCGGCAATTAATGAAACGCCGACCGAAGCAATGATTGCTCGATATATAAAATCATCCATAAACTATAGGATTAAAAGTAAGATTAATGACAGTCGTTGCACAATCCATAAAGATACAAAGAATGGTCAGTTAACTCAAATCCATGCTTGTTTGCAATTTGAATCTGATGCTTTTCAATCACATCATCTTGGAATTCAATAATCTTATTGCATTTAACACAAACCAAGTGATCATGATGATCAGCACCGCATAACTCATAAACTGCTTGATTATTTTCAAAGTTTAACTTTTGAACAATGCCTGATTCCTCAAACTGAGACAGTACTCGATAAATTGTTGCAACTCCAACCTCTTCATTTTGCTCAATGAGAACCCTATAAATATCTTCAGCACTAAGATGGTGGCTTGGAGAGCTCTCGAGCACCTCTAAAATTTTAAGTCTTGGCAGGGTGACTTTCAGACCAGCACTTTTTAAATCTTCTGCATCCATTAAAAAATCCTTAAGGTAAAATCCTATTTATATTTTATATGTTTAACTATAGATGAATAGATTAACTTTTATTTTGATAGCTTCAATGGCCCTTGCTGGTTGTTCGAATAGTCTTCCAAAGGTTCCTGAACTCCCAAAAATGCCAGAGTTTTCGATGCCTGAGTTACCAAAGATGCCTAAACTCTCTTTACCGAGCTGGGCAAAACCTAAATTACCATCAATTGATCTCTATAAACCTTCAATTATTCAAGGATCAGTTCTTGAAATGAGTGATGTTAATCTGCTTCAAGTCGGCATGACTAAGGATATGGTAATGAACCTAATTGGCTCACCAAGCATCATTGATCCGTTTCATCAATATCAGTGGGATTATATAAATCACTCATCTATCGAAGGTGAAACCAAGATTCAATATCGTTTAAGATTAATATTTGATGGGAACATCCTAGATGAAATTGACAAAACTGGTCTGGAGGGCTTATTGTCTTCTGACTAAATCCTCTTTTCATAGGCTCAGCTCACTAGATTATTCTTTGTAGATTTAGGGTATCAACTAAAATAGGCAGATGTCGAAACTTACAGTCAACAACTTAAGCTGTCAAAAAGGTTACAACCTTCTATTTGAGAATCTGTCATTTGAGATAAATTCTAGCGAGGTATTAAAAGTTTCTGGAGCAAATGGCTCTGGAAAAACCTCACTACTAAGAATTATTGCTGGACTCAGCTCTTTCGAGTCAGGAGAAATAGACTATGATTCTTTTAATTTAAAGAGTGAGCAATATAAACTTGATCTACTTTACTTGGGTCATTTAGCCTCGTTAAGTCCAGAATTAAGCTGCCTTGAGAACTTAAAATATAGCTCGCTCCTTGGAACAAATAGCTTAAAAAATGACTATTCTAAGGCGCTCAAACAAGTAGGTCTTGAGAAGTATGAGAATGACCTTGTTGGAACCCTTTCTGCTGGTCAGAAAAAAAGAATTGCCTTATCACTACTCTTTATTACTCAGTCAAAAGTTTGGCTTCTCGATGAGCCCTTTTCGGCACTTGACTCAAAGGCAATAACGATAATTGAAAGTAAAATTGAGGAGCATTGCATCAACGGTGGCCTATGTATTTTGACTACTCATCAGGAATGCAATATTAAAAATCTTAAGGAAATTACGCTGTGAGTATCTTCCTTATCACCATATCCAGAGACTTAAAAATGGCAATTAGAAACCCTTCTAGCTTTCTTAATCCTTTGATGTTTTTTGTTATTTCTATTTCTTTATTCCCAATAGCAATAAGCCCAGAAGCAGAAACTTTATCTAGAATGGCTCCAGGCATTATTTGGGTGATCACCATGCTATCGGTTCTTCTATCCCTAAACACATTATTTCATTATGACTTTGATAATGGCGTTCTTGAACAAATGATTATTTCTCACCACTCACTTTCACTCATTCTATTGGCGAAAACGACAGCACATTGGATGCTTTCAGGACTTCCAATTATTATCCTATCTCCTTTTCTTGGTATGGCGCTTTTTCTAAACTCTGAGAGCATCATTATTTTGATATTGACTTTGATTATAGCAACCCCATGTCTGAGCCTTATTGGGTCAATAGGTGCCTCTCTTGTAGTTGGAATTAAAAATTCAGGAATGCTTTTGTCACTATTGATACTGCCTCTTTATATTCCCATTTTGATTTTTGCAACCAGTGCAATCTCAAATGCCCAATCAAATCTAGCGATAGATGGTCAATTATATTTTTTAGGTTTTTTTCTAGTCGCTAGTCTTATCATTACTCCGTTTCTTAGTGCATTGTCTTTAAAAATTAGTCTCGAATAGACTTTACTTTAAACCCCATAAGGATATAATAAATCAACGCTGATTTGTTCCGATTGCTAGCGTTGCCTAATTTAAGGCTAAAACAAGCTAAAGATGATCATTTATTAAAATTTTCCTTTAGCTTTAATTTTACTTTTAATTAAAAAGGATTTTAAAATGATTTTTACCTCTGAATCTGTCTCCGCAGGACACCCCGATAAAGTTTGTGACCAAATTTCTGATGCAATTCTTGATGCTGCGCTTGAACAAGACCCAAATTCGAGGGTTGCAGTTGAGACCCTAGTTAAAGATAATCAAGTTGTTCTAGCAGGAGAAATAACTACCGCGGCTCAAATTGATTATGATGCTATTGTCAGGAAAACAATTCTTGGAATTGGATATGACAAAGAAGAGTACGGTTTTAACGGAGCAACCTGCTCAATAACCAACCTCCTTGGAAGACAATCTCAAGATATTTCAATGGGAGTCACAGAAAGTGAAAATCATGAACAAGGTGCTGGAGATCAGGGCCTTATGTTTGGCTATGCTGAAAATTCAACTGAAGAGCTTATGCCAGCCCCAATAATGTTGTCTCATCAACTGGTGAGACAACAAGCTGATTTGATGTTGAATGGCTCAATACCATGGCTTCGTCCAGATGCAAAATCTCAAGTCTCCTGCATTTACGAAGGAAATCAAATTGTTGGAATTGATGCTGTTGTTTTATCAACTCAGCATGATGGTGATATTTCATTAAATGATCTTCGAGAAAGTGTTTTAGAAAATATTATTAAACCCATTCTTCCAGAAAAGTGGCTTACAAAAGACACTCAATATCATATTAATCCAACTGGTAATTTTGAAATTGGTGGTCCTGTAGGTGATGCTGGACTTACTGGTAGAAAAATTATAGTAGACACATATGGAGGTATGGCAAGACATGGTGGCGGGGCATTCTCAGGAAAAGACCCTTCAAAAGTAGATCGAAGTGCTGCATATGCAACTCGATATGTTGCAAAAAATATTGTTGCTGCTGGCATTGCTAAGCGTTGTGAAATTCAAGTCTCTTATGCGATTGGTGTTGCAGAACCTACTAGTATCAGTGTTGATACTTTTGGTACAGGCGAGATACCTAACCATGAAATTGTAGCTTTAATCAGAGAACATTTTGATCTTCGTCCAAAAGGTCTAATTGCAATGTTGGATCTGAAGCGACCTATTTATCAGCAAACAGCTAGCTATGGTCACTTTGGCCGAAATGAGGAGTCAATAAGCTGGGAAAAGACAAATAGAGCTGAACTACTAAAGTAGTTTCTTTTATTTTTATTTTTGGTATAATTTGTAGCTTGCCAAGGAGCGTTGCAATGAGAAAAATTCTCAATCAGGCTTGGTGATCAAAACGACGCTCATTTTTTTTCAACTAACAAGGAAATTAAATGAGCAATTCAACAGTTAATAGTACAGATTTTAAAGTTTCAGATCTTGACTTAGACAGCTTAAGCAATGATTTTAAGGTGGCTGATATAAACCTTGCTGACTTTGGGCGCAAGGAAATTGAGCTAGCCGAAGCTGAAATGCCAGCCCTAATGGCACTCAGAGAAAAGTACAGCAAAGAGCAACCATTAAAAGGTGCAAAGATTATGGGCTGTATTCATATGACAATTCAAACGGCTGTCCTTATGGAAACATTGATTGATCTCGGTGCAGAGATACGCTGGTCGTCGTGCAATATTTTTTCAACTCAGGATCACGCAGCTTCTGCTATGGCTGCGAGAAATATCCCTGTTTTTGCCTGGAAAGGTGAAACTGAAGAAGAGTTTTTGTGGTGTATTGAGCAAACTATTCTTCATGACGGTAAGCCATGGGATGCCAATATGATTCTTGATGATGGCGGTGATTTAACTGGCATGGTTCATGACAAGTATCCTGAAATGCTTGATAAGATTCACGGAATAAGTGAAGAGACAACAACAGGTGTTCATCGTCTGTTAGAAATGATTGAAAGTGGTGAGCTTAAAGTTCCTGCAATCAATGTCAATGATGCGGTCACTAAAGCAAAGAATGACAACAAATATGGGTGTCGTCACTCTCTCAATGATGCCATTAAGCGTGGAACTGATATGCTAATGTCTGGCAAGAAAGCACTGCTTATTGGTTATGGGGATGTTGGTAAAGGTTCAGCAATGTCACTTCGCCAAGAAGGCATGATTGTGAAGATTTCTGAAGTAGACCCAATTTGTGCTTTTCAAGCCTGTATGGATGGCTTTGAAGTAGTTTCACCTTATATTAATGGTATTAATACTGGTACTCTGGAGTGCATTAATAAAGAGCTGCTAGCTAATACTGATTTAATTGTCACAACAACTGGCAACACCAATGTTTGTGATGCAGCTATGCTTCAATGCCTCAAAGCAGGCTCAGTGGTATGCAATATTGGCCACTTTGATAATGAGATTGACACACTATATATGCGTGATAATTGGAAATGGGACGAGGTAAAACCTCAAGTCCATCGTATATATCGCTCAAATGATAATAATGATTACTTAATTCTTCTCTCAGAAGGAAGATTAGTAAACTTAGGCAATGCAACTGGACATCCATCTAGAATCATGGATGGGTCTTTTGCTAATCAAGTGCTCGCTCAGATGCACCTTTTTGAAAAGAAATTTGCAGACTTACCAAAAGATCAAAAGGCAGCCAATGTCACTGTCGAACTTCTTCCTAAGAAACTTGATGAAGAGGTAGCAGCGGGTATGGTTGGAGGCTTTGGCGGTGTTTTAACTGTAATGACCGACGAGCAAGCTAAATATATTAATACTCCAAAAGAGGGTCCATTCAAGCCAGAGGCTTATAAATACTAAGTTTCTTATTGTGTTTCTAAAATGCGGGATCTTTTCCCGCATTTTTTTTATCTCTTTCCTGGTAAATTTTAAATGTCAGCCTTAGGGCAAGTTGGTGGGGTAAAATTTTTATTATTTCTTAGTTCGAATTAAATGTCTAATTTAGAGCTCGATACAACTAAATCATTTCAAAACTTAATCCTTAAATTACAAAGTTTCTGGGCAGAGAAAGGGTGTGCTATTGTTCAGCCATTCGATATGGAGGTCGGTGCTGGTACCTTTCATCCGGCTACGTTTATTAGGTCAATTGGACCAGAGCCATGGAAAGCAGCCTATGTTCAGCCCTCTAGAAGACCAGGAGATGGTCGTTACGGCGAAAATCCTAATCGTCTTCAGCACTATTATCAATTTCAAGTTTTATTGAAACCTTCACCAAGCAATATTCAAGATCTTTATCTTGATTCATTAGCTGCTATTGGCATTGATTTAAAAATGCATGATGTGAGATTTGTTGAAGATAACTGGGAATCACCCACTTTGGGAGCCTGGGGTCTTGGATGGGAAGTTTGGTTAAATGGAATGGAAGTTAGTCAATTCACTTATTTCCAGCAAGTTGGTGGGCTAACATGTAAACCAGTCTCTGGTGAGCTGACCTACGGCCTTGAAAGGCTGGCAATGTACCTTCAAGGGGTTGATAGCGTTTATGATCTTGTTTGGACCGATGGCCTAACTTATGGGGATGTGTATCACCAAAATGAAGTTGAGCAATCCAAATATAACTTTGAAATTGCAGATACAGCTGTTATGTTCAGGCAATTTGATGAAGCTGAGTCAATGAACTCAAAACTTATTGAAGAAAACCTCCCCTTTCCTGCTTACGAACAAACTATGAAAGCTTCTCATATTTTTAATCTCCTTGATGCTAGGAAAGCAATCAGCGTAACTGATAGAGCGAGATTTATTAGAAGGGTTAGGTCAATGAGTCAAAAAGTAGCACAAGCCTACTATGAGTCTAGGGAGCGACTAGGCTTCCCCATGTTGAAAAAATAGCCCAATAAGTTCGCAATGAGGCCTTTTCACTCAATTTATAACAAGATTTTAGATTGGTCTTCAAGCCGATTTGCCATTCTTTGGCTTTCAGTCATAAGTTTTTTTGAATCAGTCATTATTCCTCTTCCTCTTCAGGACTTGTTATTGGCATCAATGTCCTTGAGAAATAGATCAAAAGCCTTCTATTTTGCTGCAATTTGTACTGTCGCATCAGTTCTCGGAGCAATCCTAGGCTACTTCATTGGAGTCCAAGCAGAAAACTTTATAATGCCATTACTGATTAACTTAGGCTATGAAGCAAAATTTGAAACTGCACAAATCTACTTTCAAACTTATGGCATCTATATTATCTTAATTGCTGGATTTAGCCCGATTCCATACAAACTTTTTACAATTTCTGCCGGAATGATGTCAATGTCTTTGTTCCCATTTATAGTTTTTTCATTAATTGCTAGGGGCTCTAGATATTTTTTAATATCTTTTATTGTCAGAAAGTTTGGAAAAATGGCTGACACATGGTTAAATAAATACATTGATTGGCTTGGATATCTTCTAATTATAGCGATTGCTTTATTTTTATGGTATGGACACTAAATTAATAACAATTGTTGTTTTTATTGGCCTTTCAGGCTGTCTAACTAACCAGCCTGGACAGGTAATTGTTGAAGAAAAGTCTTTCAATATGGTTGAATCTTCCAGCCAAGTCAGCAAAACTCAATCCAAAAAAACAAATGTCAAAAAGAATTGGGTGCTACCTGTCGAGTCTCCAATTCAAAAAAATTATTCTGAAAATGAGGGTCATTACGGATTAACTTTTGATAATGCACCAGGCCAAGAAGTTAGATCTGTAAGAAAAGGTGAAGTCGTTTATAGCGGGGACAGAATGGCTAGCTATGGAAAAATGATTATCATTAAGCATGCCTATGGTTTCTATAGTATTTACAATCAAAATCAAGAGTTACTGGTCAGCGAAGGTGACTCCATTGAAAAGGGTCAGTTAATTGCAATAACTGGAGACAAACCTTTTTATTTCGAAATGAAAAAATATGAGGAACCCATTAATCCATTAAAATACCTCTAATGAATGATTTTATCCACAATATAAGCCCTCTTCAAACGATTGCTGTGCTTCTAGTCATCACGATTATTACTCATTTTGTTCTGGGTAAAATTTTAAAGCAGATTACTAAGCACTCTGGAAGTACTAAAACTCAAATAGATGATTATTTAATTGGGGCCATATCTGCACCTCTTAAACTTTTAATTTGGTATGGATGGCTCTATTTTTCTCTGAAAGAGTTGACATCTGAAATTCAATCCTTAAATGATATTGTTGGCTATATTGCAATTGCTCCAGTATTTATTTTAACTTGGGGAATCTTGAGGTTAATTTCAAGTGTTGAGAGTTTTTTGTTAGAAGGCGAGGGAAGTGTTGACAAAGACTCAATAAGGCTTTTTACACGTCTCATAAAAATTCTCTTTGTGTTTGCCATCATTCTTGGAGTAGCTCAATTTTATGGTTATGCTGTTTCGTCCATCTTAACCCTCGGAGGTGTGGGTGGTATAGTCGTTGGTTTTGCTGCAAAGGACATGCTTGCTAATGTATTCGGCGGCCTTATGATTCAAATGGATAAACCATTTTCGACTGGGGACTGGATTAGAACAACTGATAAAAGTATTGAAGGCGTTGTAGAAAAAATTGGCTGGAGGATGACTCGACTTAGAACTTTTAATAAGAATCCGGTTTATGTTCCAAATTCTATCTTTGCAACCATCCCAATAGAAACTCCATCAAGAATGACAAATAGGCAAATCCATGAAGTGATCGGTATACGCTATGATGACATTGCGCAAATGGAAAGCATTTTAGAAAAAGTCGAAGAACTCCTAGCTAAAAGTGAGCATATAGACAATGACCAGCCTTGCAGGGTTAATTTTGACTTGTTTAATGCCTCATCACTAGATTTTGTTATTTGGGCATTTAGTTCACTTACAGATGCAGGAGAGTTTAAGAAGTTCAAAGGCAAATTACTTCTCGATATAGCCCAAATCATAGCAGATCATGGCGCTGAGATTGCATACCCAACCCAGACTTTACATATTCAAAAATCCTAAATGAGTATCTCTAAGCTTCACATCCGCACCTTTGGGTGTCAAATGAATGAGTATGATTCAAATAAGATGAGTGATGTTCTTAAGGCATCTCACGGTCTAGATCTAACTGAAGATATTAATGAAGCAGATGTATTGTTAATTAATACTTGTTCAATTAGAGAGAAGGCTGAGGATAAGTTATTTCATCAACTAGGTCGCTGGAGAAAACTAAAAGAACAAAAACCTAACCTAGTGATTGGCGTTGGTGGATGTGTAGCCTCTCAAGAAGGTGATCTCATCCTCAAGAGAGCACCTTATGTTGATATGATCTTTGGACCCCAAACCCTTCATCGTCTTCCAAATATGCTGAATGATGCATTGAACGATCATGAGATAACAGTTGATATCTCATTTCCAGAAATTGAAAAATTTGATCACTTGCCAGAGCCCCATTGTGACGGCGCATCTGCTTTTGTCTCCATTATGGAGGGATGCAGTAAATATTGCACTTTTTGTGTAGTGCCGTATACAAGAGGTGAAGAGATTTCAAGACCATTTGTTGATGTCTTTCGAGAGATAGAGCTATTAGCTGAACAGGGAGTGAAAGAGGTCAATCTTCTTGGACAAAATGTTAACTCTTATAGGGGCCTAATGGATGATGGCGAGGTGGCAGATTTAGCGCTTTTAATTTCGATTATTGCTCAAATTGAGGGTATTGATAGAATAAGGTTTACCACCTCACACCCAGTCGAGTTTAGCGATAGATTGATTGAAACTTATGCAGAGGTTCCTGAGCTCGTGTCTCATCTCCATCTACCAGTTCAAGCGGGCTCAGATAAAATCTTAAGCTTAATGAAACGAGGTCATACTGCTATAGAGTATAAATCTAAAATACGTAAGTTGAAGCAAGTTCGACCAGACATCTCTATTTCTTCAGACTTCATCATTGGCTTTCCTGGTGAAACAGAAAATGACTTTAATGACACCGTTAACTTAATTGATGAAATTGGGTTTGATAAATCATTCAGTTTTATCTACTCTAAGAGGCCTGGCACAATTGCCTCAAGTTTTGCCGATGACGTCAGTTCTGAGACAAAAAAGAAGAGACTTACTATTGTCCAAGAGAGGCTGAATAGTAATACAGAAGAGATATCAAAATCTATGATAGGTAGCACTCAAAAGGTTTTAGTAGAGGGCTTCTCAAAAAAAGGGAACACTCTATCAGGAAGAACTGAGAATATGAGGACTGCTCACTTTGAGGGTGATGAAGAGCTCATTGGGCAAATAGTTTCCGTTAGAATATTAGATGGTATTGCAAACTCTTTAAAAGCCGAACTCATTTAAAGTCTCAACCACAACTTTGAGAACCAATAGTATCTTCCGTTTTCCTTAAACGGCATAGTGCAGTTATATCGACTCCTTCCAACACCAAGAGGGCCTTCCACTGAAATAACTACGGATTGCAGCCCACTCCATTCTAATTTAGCTTTATTTTGTCCAGAAACATAGCATGCAAAATTATCTCTTTCATATTGAGTTAGTGGTCTTGAAAAAACTAAATCTAATTTTGGCTTGAAGTCGCCTGAAATAATCATAGATTTTGGCTTAATATTCTTTAATGGCATATCCACAGTCTTAACTTTAAGAATAAAGCTTTCCATTTTTGCGTATGGGCCAGACATAGAATATCTAGGAATATTTAAAAAATCACTATCCTGACTTGCAACACCGGATTGTTGGCCAAATCCAATGTATCCATTTGATTCAAGAAATGAATAAGTCTCATCATCATATTCACCATAGGGGTAAGCTAAATATTTATCCTTCACTCCTAATTCTTTTGAAATTCTATCTTGTGCAATATGGATTTCATACTCAAGATTTTCTGGCAGAAGATTAACCAAATGAGGATGATTCACGGTGTGATTAAATACATCCACCAGAGGAGCCATGTCTCTCAACTGACTCCAAGTCATCATTGATTCATAATTTTTGTCAATAGCATGAGTTGAAACAAAAACAGACATTGGGAATTGGTACTCAGTTAATAAGGGAAAAGCCTCCTTATAAATCGACAAGAACCCATCATCTGCAGTCAAGCTGACGCAGTTAAGAGGCAACTTTTCTTTTGATTGAAGTTTATTAATTACCGTTTTTAGTGGTAGAACTGTATATTCGTTTTCTTTTAAGTAGGCTAAGTGCTCTTTGAAAATCTGCGGCGAAGTACTTGTAGATTTAGGTTCTCCATCTGAGAAACGATGATACACAAGCACAACGCAGTCTGTCTCCAATGCGAAGGATATAGAAGGAAAAAAAATTGTAATCACCGCCAAAAAATTACAGAATATTTTTAAACTTTTCATGAGTTAAATGATAAATCAATTAACATGCAAAATCTTGCAACTTGACATTTGTTTTCAAACTAATTCAGTAAAATATAATTCATGAAATTTTCTTTAGATATTAAACGATCAGAACAACTTGCAAACATTTGTGGTAGTCTTGACAAAAACCTTGAAAATATTGCAAATAATCTAGATGTAACCATTAGTAACAAAGGTGCTGATTTCAATATTAAGGGAAATAATGCAGCTGAAGCTGTCTCTGTTCTCCAAGACCTCTTGTTAATTTCAGACAAAAAAACTATTGAATTTAGTGATATAGACTTATGCATTAAATCACTCAATAGTCCAAATGGTGAAGCGCTCTCCATCACAATTAAAACCAGTAAAAAACATATCCATATTAGAAGTGGCAACCAGCAAAAATATGTCAACGCCATTTTAGAAAATGATGCAGTTTTCGCTATTGGTCCAGCTGGTACAGGCAAAACTTACTTAGCCGTTGCAAGAGCGGTTGAGGCGCTTGAAAATTCAAATGTGAAAAGAATAGTATTGGTTAGGCCAGCTGTAGAAGCAGGTGAAAAGTTAGGCTTTCTTCCGGGAGATTTGAGTGAAAAAGTTGATCCTTATCTTCGACCTATCTATGATGCTCTTTATGAATTTATTGGTTTTGAAAGGGTTAATAAATTAATAGAAAAACATGTGATAGAGGTTGCTCCATTAGCATTTATGCGAGGTAGAACACTAAATGAATCATACATCATTCTTGATGAAGCTCAAAATACAACCATTCCACAAATGAAGATGTTTTTAACAAGAATGGGTTTTGGTTCAAAAATGGTAATAACCGGTGACATTACTCAAATTGACTTACCTAATCCTAGTCAATCGGGGCTAACTGATGCTATAAAGATACTTAAAAATATTGATCATATTGCCTTTTGTAACTTTGATGCCACTGATGTTGTAAGACATCAACTCGTTAAAAAAATTGTTAGTGCTTACGATAAAGCAAAATGAGCAGTAAATCTAAAGTAATAGTTGGCCTCTCTGGGGGAGTTGACTCCTCAGTTGCTGCCTATCTGCTTCTTAGACAAGGCTATAAAGTTGAAGCTTTATTCATGAAAAACTGGGATGAAGATGACGAAGACGAATATTGCAGCGCTTCTGAGGATTTAGCTGATGCACAGCAAGTTGCGGATGAGCTTGGAATTAAACTTCATACTGTTAATTTTTCTCACGAATACTGGGAAGATGTTTTTGAACATTTTCTGGATGAACATAAGAAAGGACGCACTCCTAATCCTGACGTTTTATGTAATCAAAGAATTAAATTTAAAGCATTCCTTGACTACGCCAAAGATCTTGGTGCAACTAAGATTGCAACTGGCCACTATGCAAGAATCAGCCAGGAAAATGGAAAATACTTTCTTAAGGCTGGTATCGATGGCAACAAAGATCAAAGCTACTTTCTTCATTTGCTTAATCAAGAACAGCTGTCACAAAGTCTGTTTCCTCTTGGAGAAATTGATAAACAAGAGGTTAGAGATATTGCAAGAAATAATAACTTTGCTACTGCAGAGAAAAAAGACTCAACGGGCATATGTTTTATAGGTGAAAGGCCCTTTTCAGAATTCCTGACGACATTTCTACCAAAAGAAAAAGGCGATATCATTGATCAGAATGGTTCATTTATCAAACATCATAATGGACTTCCTTTCTACACTATTGGACAGAGAAAAGGCCTTGAAATAGGCGGAGGACACGGCGATTCTCAAGAGCCTTGGTTTGTAGCAGACAAACTGACAGAATCTAATCAAATCGTTGCGGTTCAAGGAGACCATCATCTGCTTTATCATGACTCATTAGTGGCTGATGATATACACTGGATTGATGATGAACCTGAAATGCCCTTTCAATGTAGTGCTAAAATACGTTACCGACAAGCCTCTCAAGACTGTACTGTAACCGTTGGTGAAAGCCAAACGATTAAGGTTTACTTTAAAGAGTCACAAAGAGCGATAACTCCAGGTCAGTCCATAGTTTTTTATAGTGGTAATAAATGTCTTGGTGGGAGCGTAATTAAATCTAGATATAATGAATAAGTCAGCGAAACAAACTATAGCTCTTGCAAGCATTTTTCAATCGTCTGCTTTAGTTCACCAGCTTGCTATTTCTGGCAAGTGCGATAGCCATACCAACAAAGCAACTTTGAATAGTATTATTAGCTCAAGTGACTCTATCGATGAAATTTTTACATCCCCTGAGGATTTAAAAATTGGTTTTGACTCTTTAAAACTTATTCTTGAAAAAAAGACAATAGAAATGCACAATGTGATGGTCTATGCAACAGCTTTGATTAATTTAGAAAAAAAATTAATGAAAAAACCCAAACTGTTGAATCATATTTCAGAGGAAATTAATCTCATTAACAAGCAGGAGTTTTTTGATGTATATCATAGCAACTCCATAGCTCGACTAGCTGAGCTATATAAAAATACACTTGGAAGCCTTAACCCTACGATTATGGTTCGTGGAGAGCAGATTTATTTGTCTAATCAGCATACCGCCAATCACATCAGGGCACTACTTTTGGCAGGTATTAGAGCAGTTTCACTATGGAAAACTCAGGGCGGGAAGACCTGGCACTTGTTGTTTGGGAAAAAGAAAACACTGCAACATCTAAATTCGCTTGCAAATTAATCTATTCAGATTAAATGCTTGCATAATTGTAGGTGAGACTCTATAATTCGTGTTTTCTTAATTTAAGCTTAATTTAATTATATGGCTAATTCAGCAGGTTCAAAAAAACGCGCAAGACAAGCAGTTAAGCGTAATAAACACAACTCTCAGATCAGAGCTAAAGTTCGTACTTTTATCAAAAAGGTGACTTATGCAATTGATGCTGGAGATAAAAAAGAGGCTACGAGTGGTTTTGCTGATATGCAGAAAAATATGGATCAAGCGGTCAGTAAGGGTTTAATTCATAAAAATCTTGCTGCCAGAAAAAAATCTCGCATTAGTGCTCAAATTAAAGCCCTATAAATAGGATTCAATTATAGGTTCACTTTTCGATTATTAAATCATTGCTATAATAAAACCCTCATTGAGGGTTTTATTATGTTTAAAGGGTTTTAAACGCTATGATTAATGAAAGCGACAAGTCATTATTTAGGTCAACTGTTGACCATCAGAAGCCACTTGATAAGGACAGAACTAAAGGGAATAACGCTATAAAAGTCAACTCAGATAAACCTTTTGAACATTATAGTTTTCTTTATGAGCCAAATATTTCTGGATCTCAAGAAGTTATTCATAATGTGGACGGCCTATCTCCAAAGACCCTTAAAAAGATGAAACAAGGCAATTTAGGCTTTACTCCATCTATTGATCTTCATGGATACAAAATAGAAGAAGCATGTCGATCTTTATCAGACTTTATTCACTTTCATTCGGATAAACGTTTTATTCAAATTATTCATGGAAAGGGATATCATTCTAATAGTGGTCTCTCAATTATGAAATCTCAAGTCGTTCATTACTTAAAACAACATCCAAATGTTCTAGCTTTTTGTTCTTGCCCTCAAAACATGGGTGGAACTGGCGCAGTATTTGTTCACTTAAAAGCAAATGTTTAATATTGAGGAAATCTATTCAGTCTCTGACTATATAAAGCTTTGTAAAAACGCAATTGAGAAAAACATACCCCAGTGCTTTGTTCAAGGAGAAATCTCTAACCTATCAAAGCCATCTTCTGGGCACTGGTATTTCACTCTCAAGGATAAAAATAGTCAAGTAAGGTGTGCTTTTTTTAGACTGAATCAAAGAAAAATACAATTTTCTCCTGAAAATGGCATGTCTGTCATCATTAGAGGGGCAACAACGCTCTACCCTCAAAGGGGTGATTTTCAACTCATAATTCAGCAGATGGAGCCTGCTGGGATTGGAAATCTTCAGCTGGCATTTGATCAGTTAAAAAACAAGTTAAGAATTGAAGGTCTTTTTGATTCAGAAAATAAAAAAGAAATCCCTTCATTCCCCAATACAATTGGAGTTGTTTCATCGGCAACAGGTGCAGTAATTAGAGATATTATCAAAGTATTAAAATTACGATACCCATTCGCAAAGATAATGCTTTATGACACTATAGTGCAAGGCGAAAATGCGCACAAAAAAATTATAAAAGCCCTTAATGCAGCAGATCAATCTAAGAATTGTGACGTCATCATCATTGCGAGAGGGGGAGGCTCACTAGAGGACCTATGGGCATTTAATGAAGAAGACCTTGCAAGAGAGATACATAGATGCTCAACACCTATCATTAGCTCCATAGGGCATGAAACTGATACAACCATAGCAGACTTCGTGTCAGACCTTAGAGCGCCCACTCCTTCTGCTGCAGCTGTATCAGCAACTCCTGATATTAATACAATTCTATACAAAGCCTCAAAACTCAAACAATATCTTTATGACTCAATAAAACAATCTATTGAATCAAGGAAAACTGCACTAACACTTCTCAAACTTAAAATTATTGATCCAAGCCAACAACTTCTTCTTAACGCTCAAAAACTTGATGAATACGAATTAAGATTATTAAAACTCAACAAATCAGTTGTTGATGGCCACAAAGAACAACTAAAACAGTTGTTTACTCAATTAAAAGCTCCATCAGAAAACTTTATTAAAATGAAGCAAAACGTGTTAACTAATTATGGAAATTCACTAAACCTGTTATCACCTCTTAATACTTTATCTAGAGGCTATACAATAACTCAAAATGAAGAAGGAAAAATCATTACATCAATCAAAAAAATAAAGGCCGACGACTTAATTTTAAGTAAATTTCATGATGGCAAAGTTACTTCAAAAGTGATGAAGAAAGAGGATAATTAAAAGATATATTATTAAATAATTCAAATATGAAATCTGATGTAACACTGTTAAGGAGAATTGGCTCTATAAGTTATGATTTTTTCCTAGTATTTTCGTTTGTTTTCTTTGTTGCAGGTGTAGTGATTCTTGTCAATAATAAAGAACCAATTACAAATAGTTTTTTCTTTTTTTTGGTAACACTTCCCGCAATTTTTCTCTATTTTTCAATATCTTGGGTTAAAGGGAAGCAAACCCTTGGAATGCGAGCCTGGAAATTTGAAATTGTTCAAAAAAATGGAGACAATATAACTTTCAAACAATCCTTCATTCGCTTTTCTTTGGCTCTAATATCTCTTGTCGGACTTGGAATAATCTTTCAATTTCTTAATAAAAATAGATTACCAATTCATGACTACTATTCTAAAACATACCTTAGCTCTATCTACAAATAATATGACGCGTAATCATTTTATAATAATTTAATTTTGAAGACTAAAACACAAACAGGATTAGCTAGTTTTATCTACAGGAACAAAATCACTATAGCCTTGATTATTGTATTGATTGCATTAGTTAAGCAAAATATTTTTGAAAATAATTTTCCTTATGTAGTTCTCGAAAGGGAAAGATCAATCGATATGATTAAGGAAAATAATGTCAATTTAGCTAATGAAAATTTAATTCTTGAGAGCAAGATTCAAGGCTTCACGAAAGAAGATTTAAATTTACTCGAATCTAAAGCAAGATTTAAGTATGGATTAATTAAAGAGGGAGAGTATTTTTTTAAAGTGAATAGGATAGTTGAGACAGAAGCATTAACAGAAAATGATAAGGCTACATTATAATTGAATGAATTCATCAAAATAACCTGGGCGCAACCTCTTAAACATGAAAAAGGATAAATATTTTCTAGTCGTCCCAGCAAGTGGAATTGGCCAACGGATGAATTCCAGGATTCCTAAACAATATATAAAGCTTGGGAATGACTTGACCATTCTTGATCAGTCCCTTGAAGTCATGTTATCCAATGAAATGATCTCAGGATTTGTTGTTACTTTAGACAAAAAAGATACTCACTTTAAATCTTCCAAGTTTGCAAAGGACTCCAGGCTGATTTCAATTGCAAGCGGCGGTAAAGAAAGATTTAATTCTGTTCTTAATGCATTAAGTGCCCTAGATCAAACTGCAAAACCAAGTGACTGGGTATTGGTTCATGATGCTGTAAGACCCTGCATTAAAAAAGAAGATGTTGTTAAGCTTATGGATGAGGCAGCATATGATCAAGTGGGTGGCATACTTGCAACTAGAGTATTTGATACAGTTAAACAAAAAAATAATAATGGTCTCGTTTTAACAATTGATAGACAAAAACTTCACTTAGCTCAGACTCCTCAAATGTTTAGATATGGTATTTTAAAGGAGGCGATTGAAAAAGCGGTTGAACGCAATCTTCATATTACTGACGAATCTGAGGCAGTTGAATGCCTTGGATATTCAATTAGAATTATTTACGGATCATCGAGTAATATTAAAATTACGACTCAAGAGGATGTAGACTTAGCTAACTATTTTTTAAAACTATTATGAATATTAAAACGGGTATTGGCCAAGACTCTCACCGATTTGAAAAAGAGAATGGAAAGCCATTATTGCTTGCTGGTATTGAATTTACTCATCCATTTGGATTAAAGGGAAATAGTGATGCTGATGTAGTTTTTCACTCAATAACTAATTCAATTTCAAGTGTGACTGGAATCAATATTCTTGGCAGTGTTGCAGACCAGCTTGCACAAAAAGGCCATAAAGATAGTATTGAATATTTGAATCTTGCTCTTAATGATTTGGGTGAATGGAAAATAAATCACATAGCAATTGCCATTGAGTGTCAAGCGCCAAAAATATCCCCTCAGATTAATGCCATGAAAGAGAATATTGCCCAAATTTGTAAAATTAATATCTCTGATATTGGAATTACCGCAACTTCAGGTGAAGATTTAACTTCATTTGGAAGAGGGGAAGGCATTCAAGTAATCACCATAATCACAGTAATAAAAACATGACTCTAATAGATAACCCAACTCGATCAAAGATTAAAAAAATTCACTTCATAGGCATTGGTGGCTCAGGTATGAGTGGCATCGCTGAAGTACTTGTTAATTTAGGTTATGAGATATCAGGATCTGACATTCAATCCAGCACTACGACAGAAAAACTTGAAAAACTTGGCTGTACCATCCAATATTCACAAAAAGCTGAAAATGTGATTGGTAAACAGGCTGTCGTAGTCTCCTCAGCAATCAACAAAAATAATCCAGAACTTCAGGAAGCACGGCATCAGAAATTATTAATAGTACCAAGGGCAGAAATGTTAGGAGAATTGATGCGGTTTCGATTTGGGATTGCGGTCTCTGGAACCCATGGCAAAACAACTACCACTAGCCTTATCGTTCATATTATGAGTGAGGCAAAACTTGATCCCACCTATATCATTGGTGGAATTATCAATGCAACTGGTATGAATGCAAAATTAGGCAAGAGTGACTATCTAATTGCCGAGGCTGATGAGAGTGATGCTTCATTTCTTCATCTTCAACCTATGTTAAGCGTAATCACCAATATAGATGAAGACCATATGGAAACCTACAATCATAACTACGCCAAATTGACAGAAACTTTTATTAACTTCACATCAAACCTTCCATTCTATGGGATTTGCGTTGCCTGTATTGATGATAAGGGAGTCCAAGATATTCTAAAAAAAATTCATAGGCCGGTACTTAGTTATGGCTTTGACAACGAAGCAGATGTAAAGGCCTCAAATATTGCGCAAGACAAAATGAAAATGACGTTCGATGTAAGTTGCGAAAAATATCAAAAAAACTTTCCAGTTTCTCTCAATTTAATTGGTAAACATAATATTTTAAATGCACTTGCAGCAATTAGTGTTTCATTAGAGCTTGATATTAGTATTGAAGATATACAAAAAGCCCTATCTCATTTCAGTGGAGTATCTCGAAGACTAGATTATCATCAGGAACTTACCATTAATAATCAAAATATTCCTTTATTTGATGATTATGGACATCATCCAAATGAAATTTCAGAAGTTTTTAGTACGCTAAGGAATACTTTTCCAGAGAAAAGACTTGTTGTCATTTTCCAGCCCCATCGATACTCTCGAACAAGGGATCTTTTTAATGAATTTGTAAGCAGTCTATCCAAGGTTGATGCACTGATACTGCTCAATATATATTCAGCAAATGAAGTGCCAATTAATACAATAAGTTCATCAACACTTGCTGATTCAATAAGAAGAAGGAGTTCGATAGACCCCATTGTTGCTAAAGATATTGCTGAAATCATTGAAATAATTCCGAATATTAGTTTAGAAAATGATGTTATTCTTACCCTTGGTGCGGGTGATGTAAACAAAATTCCACATCAACTTAAAGAGCATTTTTGTTGAGCGGGCCGAATGCTTAAATTTAATGAACCAATGTCAAAACACTGTTCTCTGAGATCTGGAGGAGAGACAAGTCAATTTTTTCAACCCAATGACATACAAGAGCTTTCAACCTTTTTAAAAAGCAATACAAAACCAATTCTTATGGTTGGCTTAGGTAGTAATCTTTTGGTTCGCGATAAGGGGTTTAACGGCGTTACGATTCATACGAAAAATTTAAAAGAACTGACTATATCTGATAACTCTATTGAATCGGGCGCTGGAACTTCTCTAGCTAAGCTATCGAGGTTTGCTTTAGCAAATGCTAAGTACGGTGCTGAATTCCTCAGCGCAATTCCTGGATCAGTTGGTGGAGCGCTTGCAATGAATGCTGGTGCATTTGGTTCTGAAATTTGGAAATATGTCGTGTCTGTCAAAACAATGAATTTTTCAGGTGAAATTCAAGATAGATTCCCTGGTGATTTTGAAATCTCATATCGATCTACTGTCCATAAGAACAGTAATGAATTTTTTGTCAGTGCTGTTTTTAATTTTAATTTGGAAAAACAAAATGATAATGTAGGTGACTTACTTGAAAAGAGAAACTCTACCCAACCTATTGGATTACCAAGTTGTGGCAGTGTGTTTAAGAATCCAAAGAATAACTTTGCCGCAAAACTGATTGAATCGAGTGGACTAAAAGGTTATTGTATTGGAGGAGCTTGCGTTTCTGAAAAGCATGCCAACTACATTATCAATCAGAATAATGCTACTGCGATGGATATTGAAAAATTGATTGCTCATATTCAAGATACAATCAAGCAAAAATTCAACATAGAACTTGAAACCGAAATAATAATTATATGATTGCTGTTTTAATGGGGGGTTACTCTGCCGAAAGGGAAATATCTCTTCTGAGTGGGAATGCTGTTCATCAGGCTCTTATTGATAGCAAAATTGACTGCTTTTCATTTGATTTAAAAAATAAAAATCTTGATGAGCTCTGGAAGATGAAGTTTAATAAGGCATTTATTGTCCTTCATGGCAGAGGGGGCGAAGATGGATTTATACAATCTGAGCTCAATAAAAAAAATATTCCATTTACAGGCTCAAATGCAAAATCGTCAGCTTTATGCATGGATAAAGCCATAACAAAAGATTTGTGGAAAAAACATAGTCTGCCTATCGCTGAGTCAATCGTTTTAACAAAAGGAGAAATAATGGAATCCATTTCTTTTCCATTACCGTGGGCAGTCAAGCCAACTCTGGAGGGCTCTAGCATTGGAATCACTCAAGTAAAAAATGAATCAGAACTTGATTCTGCTCTCGAGGAAGCTTTTAAATATGGCAATCAAGCATTAGTTGAGCAGTGGGTTGATGGTGATGAATATACTGTTTCAATATTAAATAATAATGCTCTTCCAAGCATCAAGATAACCTCCGATCATGATATTTATGATTATCATTCAAAATACTTTAGCAGTAAAACTCAATACCTTTGCCCTTCAGATTTAACTAGTCAGCAAGAGCTTGACCTCCAAAACATAGCGCTAAAAGCATTCAATTTAACAGGTGCTTCTGGCTGGGGACGTGTTGACTTCATACTAGATAAAAACAGAAAACCTTTTCTTTTGGAAATCAATACAGTTCCTGGAATGACTTCTCACTCACTAGTCCCAATGGCAGCAAAGGCATCTAATATGAACTTTAATGATTTAGTTATCAGAATTCTGAATGGCTAAGGAAAAAACAAATCAAGCAAAAAAACAAAAAACACCCGTAGCAAGTGTTGTTAAAAATCTAGCAAAAAAACTAGCTTATTTAGTATTATCGCTTGCTTTAATTTTTGTTATTTATTTAATTGATCGCTCAAAACTTTTAGATCCAAGAATTTCCTGGGAGATTAATGGAAAATTAGTTACGGATGCCCAGCGATATGAAGATTTAATTAAACCACTAATGAATAATAAATATCTGATAAATCTGAAAAAAATAAAAGAAAAGCTAACAAAGAGTCAACGGGTCTCTAATGCTGACGCTGAAAGGATTTTTTGGAATCAAATCAAAGTGTCCATCCAAGAGCATGATATTGCCATGCGCTGGGGATCAGATGGCTATATCTCATCAAAAGGTGTTTTATTTAAACCCAATCAAACCATCAGCTCAGTTGCACCTCTAGGACTATTTCCTGAGTCCATTGCCACTAAAGCTTTCTTTGACTTCAGGCAATATCAAGCAATTTTAGAGCCAGTTAAAATCTCTACCTTTAAAAGAACATCAATTGATGAATTAACGCTTGAAAACAATATAAAAATTATCTTAGGAGACCAAAAACAATATGAACGCTTAAAGATATTTGTTGAATCTTTTGAAAAATTAAAAGATAAAAAATATAAAAAGAAGATTACAACAAGAGGAATTTTTGATATGAGATATCCTAATGGTTTTGCGCTGAGTTATTCGCCAGAATAACCCTATAGCAAAGTGCAAAGCTAATTGCCATCCAGTAAACAACCAAACCCATAACAAACCAAAAGAAAACTTCACCTACTCCCAAAAGAATTGTCAAGCCAATCAATATAGCTGGAACTCCTAATTTAATAATGAGAACGCCAAACTGAATACCTAGAGTGAGTTTATTTTTCTTTAAGGACGCATCATTTGCTAAACCAACTAGGTTAAGCGACATGGGAATGAGTAGGAAATAAACAATAGGGACTAAAAAAGGTGAAATGAAAATTGGAAACTGTGTTGCTATTGACAAAAATAAGAATAATAGAAAAAAACGACCCAACCTTAGACTCGGAAAAACGACTCCAAGTCTTGCAACTGAATTATCACCTGAAACAACCAAACGATAGATATTGATAATAAGTGCCATGTATGCATAGTCAAACATTAACAAATACAACTCATAGAACCTTGGATACTCTTGAACTTCACCTACATCGAATAATTGTGCTTGAAGAATCACCATTAATTCGGGCAATATTGTTATGAAAGGGATAGCCGCAAGTAGAGGAAATATACTCACTTCTAGTAATTTTTGCCAATTAGAGAAAGAGAAAGCTAGAGTTGCAAGAATTGTTTGCCTTATAGGAATATTATTCATGATAAATTTGAATTTACGACACTAATTATAATGGTTAGCTTATCTCCAGGTTGCAAAATATCTTTCTCATTTAAGTCATTCCAATCTCTGATTTGTGAAACTTTAACTTTGTACCTTTGAGCTATTAAAGAAAGGTTATCACCACTTTTAACGGTATAGACTATATTTCTGTTTATATCTATCCCAGTATGTGTTATTTTAGCTAACTCTGTCTTCTCTTTATCATCAATCAAAATAACTAACTCTTTACCAATCGAGAGAGGTGCAGATGGTACTATTTTGTTCCACCTAACAAGCTCATTAACAGTAACACTAAAATCTTGTGAAATCTTCCATAGACTATCGCCAGAGACAACTTTATAGATTAATTTTTCTGAATTTTTGGATGCATTTAATCTACTCTTTTCTCTTTGATCATCAGATAACGAATAATAGTCTTCGCTCTCTCTAGCCAAAGGTACAATAAGGTAACTGTTAGCTCTGATTAAGTTGCCTTTAATTTCATTTACACTCTGAATTTGATGAATTGTAGTATTAAAGTTTTGTGCAATAACACCTAAACTGTCGCCCTCTTTCACTTTATAACGAGTCCAACTTACCTTAGGTCTATTTTTCTGGTTGGATAAAACCTCCTTGAAGTCACCTACTACATCAATTGGCAATAAAATTGTATAAGGCAGAGCCTCAGGTGTTGCCCATCTCTTTAGTCCAGGGTTAAAAGAGTAAATTTCATCAATACTTAAGTTGGTCCACTGAGCAATCAAGGCTAAGTCAAACTGAGACTCAAGCTTGATCGGCTCCAGGTATGGCTTGTTTTCAATGCTTAAAAGTTTTTGATTATAGCGCGCAGGGTCTTTTAAGACTTTAGCTATTGCTAAAAGTTTTGGAACATATTTTTCGGTCTCTTTTGGCAAGTCTAAACTCCAATAGTCAGTTTTCTTGCCCTGCTTTATATTTTTATCTATAGCCCTTTGAACTCTTCCTGGTCCAGCATTATAGGCTGCAATAGAGAGAAGCCAATCCCCTTCAAACATTTGATTTAAATCTTTTAAATAATGAACTGCTGCCTTTGTTGAAGCCAGCACGTCTCTTCGATCTTCATGCCACCAATCTTCCTCAAGGCCATACATTCTTCCTGTTGAAGGTATAAATTGCCAAATTCCAGTTGCTGTTCCATGAGAATAAGAGAAAGGATAGTAATCGGACTCTACGATTGGCAGCAATGCTATTTCAATCGGCAACTGTTCATTCTCAACCTCAGAAACCACAAGATATAGGAATGGCTGAGCCCGTTTAGAAATGCTAGCTAAGTAGTCTGGTCGCTGAGTTATCCAATTAATATGACTCTGAACTCTAGAATTATCATCAACTCTAATTTCTTGCTGATTGGCAATAACTTTCCATAAGTCCTTATCTTCAGAAGAATAACTACTGTTTAACGTATCAGTCTCAAAAATAGCTAATTTATTGCTACCCACTAAGCTCTGGCAACCAGACAAAACCACAACAACGATCAAAAGTAAGGGTCTCACAAACACTACTAAGATTTACTGGAACATTCAGGAGAATCAGGCGCTGCTTTTCGCTTCTCCCATTCTTTTGGCGTATAGGTGTGCATTGCTAAAGCATGGATATGTTTTAGTTCATCAGAAAAAAGCTTGTTAATAAAACGATGTCTATCAATCAGCTTCATTTCGTCAAAATTGGAACTTACAACAACAATCTTGAAGTGAGACTCAGTTGCAGGCCCCGAGTGCTGGCTTGATTCATTAACTACTTCAAAGTACTCTGGCTTAAGTGCCAGCTGCAATTGATCTTCAAGGTGATTTTGCATACTAGTCATCGGATACACTCACATTTGCATACTCAAAAGAGTCAGAAAAGAAATTTTCTTTGTTGAGTTTGTTCTCAATACAGCTCTTTGCAGCTGCTTTAACCATAACTGGAGGTCCACAAGCATAGACCTCAAAATCAACCAAATTCTCAAAATCATTCATGACAGCCTCATGCACAAATCCAGATTTACCAGTCCAAGCACTACCCGGCTCTGACAATACCGGAATATAGTTAATATTAGCATGTTTTTCACTCCACTCTGACGGCAGATTTAAATAAAAATCTTGTTCAGTGCGAACACCCCAATACAAATGAATAGTTCTGGTTGAATTCATCAATATTAAATGCTCAATGATTGCTTTTATTGGGCCAAATCCAGTACCGCCAGCAATAAAAATAATTGGACATTCACTATCCTCTCTAAGAAAAAAACTGCCCTTAGGTCCCTCAATTCTTAAAATGGTTTTCTCAGTCAGAGTATTGAATACGAAGTTTGTGAACTGCCCTCCTTCAACCAAACGAACATGCAGCTCTAATAAATTTGAATTGACTGGAGCATTAGCAATAGAAAAAGCCCTAGGTTCAAAGTCAGGGTGCTCAATATCAAGGTACTGACCCGCTAAATATTGAAGAGATTGAGATCCAGGGATTTTTAAAATGAGTTGAATGACATCATGATTTAAATGGTTTACCTCTTCAACACGACAGGGCATACTTCTTATCTGAATATTAGCAAGAGAGTCTAGCTCATCAACTGCAATGTACAAATCACTTTTAGCTTTGCATTGGCATAATAGAGCAATATTGGCATCGCGATCATCTTCACTAATTGCCTCAGGTATGGGACCTGCATAATCTATTTCACCATTAAGAATCACAGCTTTACACTGGCCG
>CABWZU010000003.1:0-56045 GCA_902510115.1 uncultured Gammaproteobacteria bacterium
GATTTTTTGTTTCTCATCACGATCCTCAACCCTTAACTTGATCTTGATTAGCTCATGCTTTAACATTGTAGAGTCAATTTCAGCTATCACTGACTCGCTCAAACCATGCTGGCCAATCATCACAAATGGTTTCAAATCATGGGCTATTGATCTTAAATATTTTTTTTGATTATTGGTGAGTTTCATCTTCAAATAAATTCTCATTTTCAAAAAGGGATTCGATTGTTTCTCTCTTTCTTATCAAGCTATGCTTATTACCACTAACCATCACCTCTGGCACTCTTGGCCTTGAGTTATAGTTAGAGCTAAGTACAAAGCCATAAGCACCAGCAGTCATGATTGCAATATAATCTCCTTTTTCTAAAGTAAGATTTCTATTTTTAGCTAAGAAATCTGTCGATTCGCAAACTGGGCCAACAATATCCCAGACATCGTTAATCCCTTTAGAATTATTATTAATTAAGACAGCTTTATGATATGACTCATAGAGAGAAGGTCTTATTAAATCATTCATAGCTCCATCTACAATTGCAAATGACTTCAGATTATTTTGTTTTAGATATTCTACTTTTGTTACAAATATACCAGCGTCTCCAACAATTGAACGACCTGGCTCAACCAAGATCTTCATCGAATCAACTCGCTCAGTCACAGTATTTAAATAATCTTTGATATCTATGGTTTGCTCTTGGTCATAACTGACACCAACACCTCCACCGATATCTAGATGATCAATTAAAATATTTTCAGACTTTAATTTTTCAATAAGCTCTAATGCTCGATCAAGTGCTTCTAGGAAAGGTGCCACATCGGTAATTTGAGATCCTATATGGTAGTCAAGACCACAAACTTGTAAATTTTCTGATGATGCTGCTTTCTTATACATTGCTAAAGCAATATCAGGCCCAACCCCAAACTTATTTTCAGCGAGTCCTGTAGATATGTAAGGGTGAGTATTTGCATCTACATTTGGGTTTACTCGAATTGATATGGGTGCAGTCATGTTCATATAGAAAGCAACTGACTCGATACGATCTAACTCATCTTCAGATTCAACATTAAAACAGTAAATGCCATATTCAAGTGCTTTTTGAATTGAATTTTCATTTTTTGCAACCCCTGAAAAAACACATTTTCTTGGGTCTCCACCAGCAGCGATCACTCTCTCTAACTCACCTAATGAAACAATGTCAAAACCCGAACCTAGCTTAGCAAGAATATTTAGCACTGCAATGTTAGAGTTCGCTTTTACTGCATAACAAATTAAATGAGGATGATCTTCAAAAGATTTCTTAAATAAATTCCAATTGAATTCTATTTGACTTTTTGAGTAAATATAAAGTGGTGAACCATAGGAATCCATCAAGTCTGAAACTTGTAAAGACTCTGCATAAAGGCTATTATTTTGAAAATTGAATGAGCTCAATTGTTTTATTTTAACTACTAGTTGTTGCTTCAACTGCAGCAACTTGTGACTCATTGATTGGGACTAGATCACCCATACGACCACAAGCTGTTATCGTAACAACCATTGAAACTAATAAAAAAAGTTTAATTTGGTTTCTCATAGTATCACCTTATTAAAGGTATTATTTTACACAAAGGCTTTAAGCTGTTTCATAAACAAATCTCTAGGCATATTAAATGCACCCAAGCTTTCTAGATGTTTATTCTCTATCTGACAATCGATTAATTTATAGTCACTGTTTTGAAGTAGATAAGCAAAAGCAATTTTAGAAGCATTACTAACTAATGAAAACATAGACTCCCCAAAAAAAACGCTTCCCAATGCAACTCCATATAAGCCCCCAACAAGCTTATGATCTAAGAAAACTTCGTAAGAATGAGCATAGCCCTCATCATGAAGATTGCAGTAGGCTTTTATCATGTCATTATTTATCCAAGTTCCTGACTGTCCAGACCTATATACACTTTGACAATGTATTATTACATCTGAAAAAACTGTATTCACTTTGACAGTATATTTCGATGAATTAATAGTTTTTCTTAAGCTTTTTGACAGATGAAAGGCCTCAGGTGTAATTACCATTCTAGGGTTGGGTGAATACCATAGAATTGGCTCATCTTTTCCATACCAGGGGAAAATTCCATTTGAATAGGCGTGAATTAATCTATCAGAAGACAAGTCTCCACCTATCCCAATTAAACCATTTGGCTCTTTGAGAGCTTGATTTAATTCTGGAAACTTTAACTCATTAATGTTAAGCCAAAAAGACGATGGTATTTCAATCACTCTTTCCGACTATTGATAATATCTCTTACCATATAAAGGGCAAGTATACTTCTTGCTTCGGTTAAATCTTCGTTATAGGTTAATTGATCTAGATCTGAGAGTTTTTTTGGAACAATCTCTAAAGGCTCTGGCTCATCACCTTCTGCTGTTTCTTCATATAGATTTTCAGCCAAAACAATATGCGTTTCACTAGACTGGTAACCTGGAGCCAAGGTAATGGTTTTTAGAAAAGTTAGTTTGTTTGCTCCATAACCGATTTCCTCTTTTAACTCCCTTCCAGCAGCCTCAACTGGCGTCTCTCCTTTATCAATTTTACCTTTGGTCAGACCTAACTCATATCTTTCAGTGCCTCCAGAAAATTCATAAATCATTAAAACTGTCTCATCATCTAACATTGGAATAACCAAAACAGCTCCATTACCTCTTGACATTAATCTTTCATAAACTCGAGTTGCTCCATTGGAAAACTCAACATCCATTGATTCTAGATTAAAAATACGACTCTGAGCGACAGTATGAATATTAGTTAGCTTGGGGTTTTTTCTCATAGTCAATATTATGCCATTGGTTAAAATTATTAATCTAAAAAAGAATAGATAAATTAATCATTATTTTCCCATAGTAAAGGAAAAAAACTATCATCTAGCTTATTGCTATCATTTAATTTAAATTTTCTGTAAATTTTTCCAGTACCCCCACAATTTGAATCATGAAACTGAGCATCATGTGGAACGCAATGCGCAACAATCGCCCTTCGATCCTGACTTGTGTGGTTAACTCCTGATCCATGCCAAGTCATCCCATGGTGAAATGAAACTCCACCCGCTGGAACATCAACTGCATAGGTCTTAAGCTTCATGTTATTATTTTTTAAATAATGATTAAGCTCTTCCTTATAATCTTCAGGAGCATGAAAGCTATCCGATGGCGGGCATAACTCCCATAGATGTGACTCAACTGCAAATTCTAATGCTCCATTTTCCTGAAGAATATTATCAAGTGGAATCCAACAGGTAGCCATACTCTGAGGTACTACCCAATCTATATATGCTGCATCTTGGTGATACGCCAAAGCCTTACCTTGAGGGGGCTTCCATAAAATATTATCTTGTATGAGTCTTGCACCTCTCCAACCCATCAATTCAGAAACAATTTGTCCGATAACTGGACTGCAAACCACTTCCTTGATAAGATTGTCAGATTTCCAAGCATTACAAATTTGTCTAGTAACATCGCTAGGGTCTCTATCACTTCTCCAGTTCCATTCATCTGGCTCAATTCCAGTTTCAAACTCACCCTTAAAAAGAAGATCAATTCTTTTTTTCAACTCATCAAGAAACTCCAAATTTATAAATTTATCTAAAGTCAAAAACCCATTATTTCGAAAGTCATTCTGTTGATCCCCTGTTATGGTAGCTTGAATCATTCTAATGATGCCTCACCTTGTTCAATTATTCAGCTCTTCAAAAACCATTAGGGCTGAAGTATCACTGTATGTGTGCCCTTTATCCATTAGATTGATATATCTATCATAAACCTCTTGAGTAAAAGTCAACTTAGTTTGATTTCCCTTAGCTTGTTCTATGCAATACCCTAAATCTTTAACCATCCATTTAATCGCAAATCCAAAATCAAACTCCCTATTGTGCATAGTCTTACCCCTATTTACCATTTGCCAAGATTGTGCAGCGCCACCAGAAATCGCAGACAATAATTTATCCATATCTAGATTTTCAGCTTCAGCAAAAAGTAAACCCTCTGATAGACCTTGTAATACGCCAGCAATACATATTTGATTGACCATTTTTGCTAATTGTCCCGCTCCAGCTTCCCCCATTAAAGTTATACTTTTTGAATATGTTTTAATGAGTGAATCGCATGATTCCAATATAGCTTTGTCTCCTCCAGCCATCACAGTTAATTCGCCGTTGACTGCGCCGGCTTCACCACCACTTACTGGAGCATCAATAAAATCGATGCCTTTAGACTGTAAAGACTTATTTAAGTGCTTTGCTAGTTTGCAAGACGTGGTGGTGTGATCAATAAAGATAGAGCCACTTTTGAGATAAGCCAACATTCCGTTCTCTGAAAAAACAATTTCCATCATATCTTCATCTCTTCCGGTGCATGTTATGACTACGTCAGCATCTGAAACAGCATCTTCAATAGTTTTGGCCACACTTCCCTTATATTCATTACTCCATTTGGCAGATTTATCTGAGGATCGATTAAAAACAGTTACATTAAAAAGATCAGACTTTGATAAATGTCCTGCCATTGGATAACCCATCGTTCCCAGACCAATAAAAGTTACATTTTTTTTGCTACTCATTATTTCACCTTAATTTTTTGTTAAATTACCAAGAATTATACGACAATGTCTTCTATACTAAATCGCCAGTTAAATCAAAAAACCTCATAAACTTTTGACATAAATCAAATCATGACTCACCCTAAATATTGGCAACAATCTAAAGAATTCTTATCCAATGTTGATCCTAAACTAGGAAAGCTGTTTTTAGAACATCCAGATTATAGTATTTCATCTAGAGGCGAAGCATTAGAAACTCTTCTTCGATCAATAGTTGGTCAACAAATATCTATCCAGGCAGCTGCAAGTGTTTGGGGAAAGCTCGCAAATAAAATTGGCAAAATAAGGCCAGAAAACGTTCTTTCAATAAGTTTTGAAGAGCTAAAGTCTTGTGGCCTATCGAAGCAAAAAGCTCAGTACATAATTAATATTTGTAATCATTTTATTTCTCATTCGATAAAGTCTCACTCATACTGGGAAGCTAGATCGTACGAGAGTATTTATGAAGAATTAATTACCATCAAGGGAGTGGGGCCTTGGACTGCAGAAATGTTTGGAATGTTTTATTTATTGGAAAAAGATATTTTTCCAATTAAGGATATAGGAATCATAAGAGCTATGAATCAGACATATGGAGAAGGTGAAACCCTAAGAATAGAAAAAATCATCGAAATTTCAGAACAATGGAGGCCATACAGAAGCGTAGCATGCTGGTTTCTATGGAAATCTATCGACAGTGAGGATGTCCAATACTAAGACTCTAAAGCCTTAACAACAAGATCACCCATTTCCTCTGTTCCAACTACTTTTTGACTATCGCCAGCAATATCTCTTGTTCTGTATCCTTGATCCAAGACATCGCTCACCGCAGAATCAATTTTTTCAGCCAGCTCTGCTTGGTTAAGTGAGTATCTCAGCATCATAGAAACAGACAAGATAGTTGCCAATGGATTTGCAATATCTTTGCCAGCTATATCTGGAGCAGAACCATGAATAGGCTCATACATACCAAAGTTATTTTTATCTAATGATGCCGAGGGCAGCATACCGATCGATCCAGTTAACATTGCTGCACAATCAGACAACACATCTCCAAAAAGATTGCTAGTGACCATGACATCAAACTGCTTAGGGTCTCTCACGAGTTGCATAGCTGCATTATCAACGTATAAATGAGAAAGCTTTACATCTGAATATTCTTTTGATACTTCTTCCATAACATCCCTCCAAAGCTCAGAGACCTCAAGAACATTTGCTTTATCGACAGAACAGACTCGGCCCTGCCTCTTTTGGGCTATCTGAAAAGCAGAGTGTCCAATTCTTGCAATCTCAGATTCATAATAGGTCGCAGAATTGACTCCAAAGCGCTCACCATTTTTGATTTCAACTCCTCTTGGCTGTCCAAAATAGATGCCTCCAACAAGCTCACGAACAATCATTAAGTCAAGGCCAGATACAATCTCATTTTTAAGGCTTGATGCAGAAGCTAGTTGTGGATATAGGATTGCTGGTCTTAGATTTGAAAAAAGTTCAAGCTCAGAACGTATGCCCAATAAACCTCTTTCTGGCCTTAAGCTTCTTTCGAGTGACTCCCATTTAGGGCCCCCAACAGCTCCTAGCAAAATTGAGTCACACTCTTTTGCAATCCTAATCGTCTCATCAGGAAAAGGCGAACCTGTTTCATCATAAGCTGCACCCCCAAGGAGTCCATTGACAAGAGTCATCCCCATTAAATGATTCCTATTTAATGAATCAATGACTTTAACCGCTTGAGCTACAATTTCTATCCCTATGCCGTCGCCAGGCAAAATGAGTATTTTTGACATTTTAGTTTCCTAATACACGTTTATAAATTAGATGAAGTTATATTTCAACCATATCGAAATCTTCCTTGCCAGATCCACAAACTGGACACTCCCAGTCTTCAGGAACATCGGACCAGGTCGTTCCAGGATCAATTCCTTCATCTGGAGCGCCTTTCTCTTCATCATAGATCCATCCACACATGGTGCATTGAAATTTTTTCATAATAAGTTTTTTTAACAGGAAAAGTTATTAATGCTGGTCAATTCCTTTGCAAGATGATTATACATTTTGTTAATCATAAATTGATAATCAAAATTGATAGCTACTTTCAACATCAAAACTAATATAAGTGATATTACAAAATACAGTATAAAATATTGCAATGCTCAAAATTTATAACACTCTCAACAATCAAAAGGAAGAGTTTCAACCTATTGATGCGAACCAAGTTGGAATTTATGTATGTGGCATGACCGTTTATGACCTATGCCATATGGGTCATGCTAGAGTTATGGTTATGTTTGATGTCATAACAAGGCATTTGAGACGAAACTTTCCTAATGTAAAGTATGTAAGGAATATCACGGATATTGATGACAAGATCATCGCAAGAGCTATTGAAAACAATGAAGATATATACACCTTAACGAATAGATTCATTGATTCAATGCACGAAGATGAAAAGTCGTTGGGAGTTTTGAGTCCTGATATAGAGCCCAGAGCCACAGACTCAATTGACAAGATGATTGATATGATTGAAAACCTCTCAAAAAAAGGCTTGGCTTATCAAGGGAAAAATGGTGATGTATTTTATTCTGTGAGAAACTTCAAAAAATATGGAAAACTTTCTGGAAAAAATTTAGATGATCTAATGGCTGGAGCGAGAGTCGACATTGAGAGTAATAAAAAAGATCCACTCGATTTTGTTCTTTGGAAAAAAGCGAAATCGGATGAGCCCAAATGGCCATCACCTTGGGGTGATGGAAGGCCTGGCTGGCATATTGAATGTTCTGCCATGTCTAATCATTTTATTTCTAATCATTTTGACATACACGGTGGCGGTATGGATTTGACATTTCCTCATCATGAAAATGAGATTGCTCAATCAGAAGGGGCAAATAGCTGTAAATTTGTAAATACTTGGATGCATGTTGGATTTGTCAATGTTGATGATGAAAAGATGAGCAAGTCTCTCAAAAACTTTTTTACCATTCGTGATGTACTCAAGAATTATGATGGTGAAACGCTTCGATATTTTCTTATTAGTAGTCATTATCGCTCTCCTCTAAATTATAGTAAAACTAATATTGATGGGGCTCAATCTGCATTAAAAAGACTCTACAATGCTATTAATGGCTTAAACAAAAAAGTTGATGATGTATCACCTATCGATACTAATTTTGAAGAAAGATTTAATTCAGCGTTAAATGATGACTTCAATACACCAATGGCTCTGAGTATTCTGTTTGAAATTGCAAAACAAATCAATATCGAACGAACAAATAATCCAAACACAGCCAGCGCTTTATCAATTCAGCTTGTAGAGCTTGGAAACTATTTAGGCATTCTAGAATATGATGCTGATGAATACTTGAAGCAGGGCTCTGAATTGTCTGAGTCAGATATTTCAAAAAAAATTGAGCAGCGAGAGGAGGCAAGAAGCTCAAAAGATTTTGCAATGTCAGACCAAATAAGAGACGAACTTTTTGAACTTGGAATAATTCTTGAAGATAGTGTTAATGGAACAACCTGGCGAAGAAAATAATCTTAAATTAGACTGGGATCATATCGATACAGTTCTTCTAGACTTAGACGGAACGCTCTTGGATTTAAACTTTGATTTAGAGTTTTGGTTGGAATATATTCCAAGGGTTTACTCAAAACAAAATCACATTGACTTTCAGACAGCTAAAGAAATAATCATATCAAAGATTAATTCTCAAGAAGGGAAGCTTACCTGGTATTGCCTAGATTATTGGGAAAAACAACTTGAATTAGATATTATGAAACTAAAATCTGATATCTCTCATCTTATTCAAGTTCATGATCATGCATTAAGGTTCCTTAAATTTGCAAAAGATAACAATAAACGTATTTACCTAGTTACAAACGCCCATAGAAAAGGCATTAAACTAAAAATGAAAATGTCTAAAATCGAAGGTTTTTTTGATGAAATTATTTCATCACATGACTTTGGGATTCCAAAACAACAACAAAAATTTTGGAAAGAGCTAGACAAGCAAATCGATTTCAATAAAGAAAGGTCAATCTTCTTTGATGATTCTTTAGATGTTTTAGAGGCGGCTGCCAAATTTAAAATTAAAAATATTATTGCAATTAGTAAACCAAGTACTAAGATTGCGAAAAAAAATGTGCCAGGCTTTAGGAATATTGAAAACTTTGGTGAGACTATGCCCCAGTAGGTATTCATCATTTTAAATTACCATTTTCTATGAAACAATTTGTAACAATTGCCTCCAGCTTGCATTCTAAAATATTTGTTTAACTAGAAAATTGTAACTTAATATAATTAAAAAATACTTTAGAATTATTGGATACTGTATTCATACCAAATGTTATACTTTTTCCTAACTCTGAAGTGCATCTGTATGCGATAGTCAAATATGCATACTTGACTCTTAACCTTTAATAACAAAATAATTATGAAAAATGCCTTTTATGCTCAATCTGGAGGAGTAACTGCTGTAATTAATGCTTCAGCCAGTGGATTGATTGAAACAGCTCGAAAATATTCTGACAAAATTGGTACAGTTTATGCTGGAGAGAATGGAATTATTGGTGCTTTAACTGAAAACCTAATTGATACTTCACTTGAATCGGAAGCTGATATTGCGGCACTTAATCATACACCTTCAGGTGGTTTTGGGTCTTGTCGCTATAAGATGAAATCACTAGAGGCCAATAGAGCTGAATATGAGCGATTGATTGAAGTTTTTAAAGCTCATAATATCGGTTATTTTTTTTATAATGGCGGGGGTGACTCAGCAGATACTTGCTTAAAAGTTTCTCAATTATCTGAAAGTATGGGGTATCCAATTCAGGCAATTCATATACCCAAAACTGTAGACAATGACCTGCCAGTAACTGATAACTGCCCAGGATTTGGTTCTGTAGCAAAATATATTGCCGTTTCAACAATGGAGGCAAGTTTTGATGTAGCATCAATGGCAGCAACTTCAACAAAAATCTTTGTATTAGAAGTGATGGGCCGCCATGCTGGCTGGATTGCAGCAGCAGGAGGGTTAGTAGACTCCTCAATACCTGTAGTAATTTTATTTCCTGAGGTTGACTTTAACGAGGAGAAATTTTTAGCTAAGGTTGACAAAAATGTAAAAGAATTTGGATACTGCACCATAGTTGTATCTGAAGGAACAAAATGGCCTGATGGCTCTTTCCTTGCAGAACAGGGCACTCGAGATGACTTTGGGCATGCCCAACTTGGAGGAGCGGCGCCTGTTGTTGCGAATATCATTAAAAAATCTTTAGGCTATAAGTTTCACTGGGCTGTTGCTGACTATCTACAGCGTTCAGCAAGACATTTAGCTTCTAATTCTGATGTAGAACAAGCCTACGCCCTTGGAAAAGCTGCAGTAGAAATGGCCTTAGATGGGATGAATTCAATCATGCCATCCATTGTAAGAATATCAAGCACACCCTATAAATGGGAAATTGGCTATGGCGAATTAAAGGATATTGCAAATGTTGAAAAAATGATGCCAGAAAGTTTTATTTCAGAGGATGGTTTTTCGATTACCAATTCATGTCGTGAATATTTACTTCCACTTATTGAAGGGGAAAACTATCCCCCGTATAATAATGGTTTGCCAGAATATGTTGTAATGAAAAAAATAAAGGTAAATAAGCTATTACCTCCCTTTGAAGTTTAAATAAAAGGTTGTATGAATATTATTTTGTTAGGCCCCCCTGGTGCTGGAAAAGGCACTCAGGCGGCACATATTTGTGAAAAGTTTAATATCCCTCAGATTTCTACTGGGGATATGTTGCGTGCAGCAGTCAATGCTGGATCACCCGTAGGGTTAGAAGCCAAAAAAACTATTGATGCTGGAAATCTAGTGCCCGATGAACTAATCATCTCGCTTGTTAAAGAGAGGATCCATTTACCTGATTGCCATAATGGTTATTTATTGGATGGATTCCCTAGGACCATAAACCAAGCTGATGCACTTAAATTAGAAGATATTAAAATCAATTATTGCGTTGAAGTCAAAGTTCCGGATGATGATATAGTCGAGAGAATGTCTGGACGTCGAGTTCATCTCTCTTCTGGGAGGACATATCATGTTAAATTCAATCCTCCTCAAGTAGCTGGAAAGGATGATATAACTGGTGGAGAGTTAATCCAGCGCGTTGATGATAATGAAGCAATTGTTAGAGGTCGACTTAAAATTTACCATCAACAAACTGAGCCGTTAGTAAAGTATTATCGCACAGATGCAAATAGCCCAGAAACTGACACTAAATTCATTGCTATTAATGGTGTTGGAACGTTGGAAGAGGTTAAAGATCGAATTTCAACCGCGCTATTAAGCTAATCTCATTCTATTTAGAGATCTATTTTAAACTTGACTCTCTTAGTTCCATCCTCAGAGCCTTTAACTAGAACCTTATCGTTGTTAATATCGTATGTTAAAGAGTCCCCACTGAACGAATCAAATCCTTGAACCAAGTATGCATCGCCAACCAGAAAAATCATGCCCTCATTGACATCATAAGTAATTAAGGTTGCAGTAGCCTCAATAAATCGCGCCTGATTTTCTTGACTTTGAATATACTTTGCAGGTTTTTCTAGAGTTCCTTTAGCAACCATAGTTTCAACACCATCAGCATTGGTCTGAACTTGAATGATTTCAGCGGTCATTACCAAAGAGCCTTGTTTTACCTCAGCATCTCCAATGAACTCATTAAATCCAGATGTCTCATCAACCATCACAGATTCTGCCTCTATCTCAATTGGCTGTTCAGCATCCCCAGAAAGAGCAAATGCAAAAGTAGAGAAAAATATTGCCACAAGTAAAACTAATTTATTCATAAATAGCAACAACCTCATCCGTTAGTTTAAGTTTTTTTGAAATAGCATCATAATGCATTTTATTTGACTTTATGTCAACAGTGTTTGATTTAAAACGGCTTGGTGAATTTGACATAAAAATTTCACCGCCATTTGACTGATCAATAATCAAATCATAGCTCTCAAGTGAACTACCCGTCCCATTCACAATATTAACACTACCAAGAAGTTTTGTGAGTTTTGAATTCATATCTACATCAATACCCTTATCTGCGTTAACAACAGTGTTATCTGATTGATAGACAGTAGGCTCATTACTTAAATATTTCTTAACGCCTTCAGCTTGGTTAATAAATAAATCTCTAGTATCGATTATTGCACCCGTATCTTGTAAAATTTGAACCTCACCATTTAAATTCATTATATCTTTATCAAGGTTCATATCCATACCCTCTGACATTATTTTTGCGCTTTCACCAAGATATACAATGCTGCGGTTGCTAATAATTTGCCCATCCTGAACAATCAAAAGTTCTGTGTCAATCTCATGAGAAATGCCACTCATAGTTTTAATTTCAACCTGGCCTATAAAATGAATCGCACCAGATTTAAAAATAACTGCACGATCAGACCTCAACGTTAGATTTTCATTTTGATATTCATCAAAAGTTGTAACCTCCACAGTTTCAAGCTGAACTGGGGAGTTTTTAAAACTTTTATAAACATCTGCTTCAATAGTATGCAATAAAACCTGTTCATTTGAATACTCCTTGATAATAAAATTATCTATTTTTTCAAGGTATGGTGTATCTGAATTCTCAGACTCTGCTACCTCAACTTCTGATGTAGATTTATTCAAAACAGAAATATTCAAGAAATTATCTTGAAATATCCAAAGAATAGCAACCACGGCTATAATGAAAATCAGAAGTGATTGAATTTTCTTAGATCGAAAAAGTCCCATACTATGCTAAATCAAAGAATTAAAGGATTGTACGGAATTACTCCAGACAAAGACCTTAACATTGACCTTATTGAGAATGCAATTAAAAAACATGATATCAATATTCTCCAATATCGCAGAAAAGCAGTCAACATAAAAAATAAGGAAGAAGAAGCAAAAAAACTGCTTAATCTGTGCTTAGAATATAATACTTTATTTATAGTCAATGATGATGTGAACCTTTGTGAGAAAGTAGGAGCTCATGGGGTTCATCTGGGCCAAGGTGACATAGATGCGAAATCTGCTAGAGGGAGACTGGGTGATCGATTTATTATTGGTGTGACATGCCACAATAGCTTAGAACTAGCAATTGAAGCAGAGCAAAGTGGTGCTGACTATATTGCACTAGGTGCTATCTTTAAGTCGAAAAATAAACCAAGAGCTATTCATTGCTCTCTTTCTAAAGTTGAAGAAATCAAAAAATATATTTCTATTCCTATCGTAGGTATCGGCGGCATCAATCTAGAAAATCAACATGCAGTTTATCAATCTGGTTGCAGATCAGTCGCAATGATTGATGGTCTATTTATGAATTAGGTCTATGGCTATTATGATATGAATAGCCACCTTTTATCCCTTTTTTTGAAAGGATTAATTGCCATAACTGATTTCTTCTAGAGCGGAATGTGCCAGCACACATCAATAGGTAATACTCCCACATACGCTTGAATCTTTCATCATATCTGTCCTTCAAATTATCATAGCTTTTTTGAAAATTTTCATTCCACGCCATAAGTGTTGGATCATAATCTTGGCCAAAATTATGCCAATCCTCTATAACGAATAATCCTTGAGCAGAATTACTTATCTGAGCTGGTGAGGGAATCATGCCATTAGGAAATATGTATTTATTTGTCCATGGATCTGTAGATCTTGAAGGTGTATTTCTTCCAATTGTATGCAGTAAGAAAAGACCATTATCATCTAAGCATCTTCGAGCAACCTCCATATAATCCCTATAGTTTTTATATCCCACATGCTCAAACATTCCAATAGAAACTATAGCATCATAGTTGCCATTTAAATCCCTGTAATCCTTTAATTCAAATGAAGTGTCTAAACCCTTGCAGGATTCTTGAGCATATTCCATTTGCTCCTTAGAAACTGTTATTCCATGGACACTCGCACCATAGTTTTCAGCAGCATACTTTGCAAAACCCCCCCAGCCAGATCCAATTTCAAGAACTCTCATTCCTGGCTTTAGATGCAGTTTTCTGCACACCAAGTCTAATTTATTTATTTGTGCTTGATCTAAATTATCTGCATCCTTCCAATAGCCACATGAGTAGATCATTCTTTGATCAAGCATTAAAGAAAATAAATCATTACCAGTATCATAATGCTTTTTACCGACAATATAAGCACGCTTTTTGGATTGTGCATTTAAAAAATAAGCTCTTAGAACATGCATAATAAAAGCCGGACTTTTAACTTTAATTTGTTTATCAATTCTGCCCCAAAGCATTTGGTAACAAAATTGATCCAATGCTTCACAGTCCCACCAGCCGTCCATATAACTTTCCCCAAGCCCTAGAGACTTGCCAGATAAGACACGAGAATAAAAAAGTTTATTATGTACTTGAATATCGAATGGACGAGAACCATTGATCTGAACATCAACTGACTCGAATAGCGTGCTTACTGTTTTTTTAAAATCAGCCAAATCTTAAAAATATCTTACCCCACTTCTAATAAATCTTACCATAGAACAAATCAATATGGAAATGCTCAATGCACAATGCACAGAGACAGTTTAAATCGAAGCTTTTGATTTGACAAAAGATGTAAGGCCTAAAAACAATATTATCAAAAACCAAACTAGTGACCAGCCAGCCATACTAAGACCCAAAAACTCCCAAGGTATCTCAGCACAATTTCCATCACCCATAAATAATGCATTGATTACATCGGCAAAAGGAAATACATCAATGATATATTCTAAAGGTGGCCCACACAATGGAACCTCATCCTCAGGCAACCCTTGAAGCCAGACTTGACGACCAGAAATCCAAATGCCTGCTAATGAAAAAAGAGATAAAGAAACCGAATAGACTCTGCTAGCAGTAATGCCTGGATTGTGCAAAAAAGAAACAAAAGCACTCAATCCAATAAGACAATAAAAAAACTGTTGGGTAATACATAGGGTACATGGTTCAAGCCCTAAAATTTTCATACTGTATGCGGCATAGCCAAGAAGTGAACCAACAATGAGAAAAATAATCAAATGAATTTGACGTGCTGAAAAGTTTGTTATTGAAAAGCTCATTTAGATTTCCTATTATTATTCCTTGCCATACCTAGCGAGTCTCTCTGGATCATCAAGCAAAGGCGTTGAAAAAAACTCATGAATCATAGGGGTAAAGAACTCTAATGGCTTCGAATCATAATTGGGATCAAAGCAGTTTTGATCATAATCGTGACAGAATCTAACTGCATCAGCATACCATGGGTTATCAATAAACACCTCTCTTGCATTTCTATCGCCACCAGAGTGATGAGCATAGTAGTACATTTGAAATACGCCATGATGCTTAATAATCCAATAGATTTTCTCTGAAACAAATGGCCTAAGAATAGCAGCCGCCATTTCAGAGTGAGAATAGGGCGCTAGTGAGTCGCCAATATCATGAAATAAAACAGCCATCACCATTTCTATGTCTTCCTTAGCTATTAGTGCTCTAGTTGCACCTTGGAGTGAGTGTTCTAATCGACTAATTTGATAGCCTGATAGGCTGGAATTCAAAGCCTTTAAGGCATCAATGAGTCTAGAGGGCAAGTCGTGAATGTATTGAGATTCTAGTTTATCAAGAAAGGCATACTCTTCCGCTGTGCCATCCTCCATGCTAATAAAATTGACTTTATCCATGGCTAACATCTTACAGTATTATTGGCCCTAAATTCTTTTAGCGCTGTCCTTGATTAGTCCAGCGACATAGTGAGAAAATGAATGCCTAACCATCATAAATATATTCTTTTTTTCACGATACACAAAAACTGGCGCTTGTCCAAAAGTAGTTGAAACAGCCTTTAAATCGGGAAGAGCCGCCTCAAGATCATAACTCATCCATCGACTTAATAACTCAATAGTTTTATGTCCAGTAAACTCAAGAGTTCCATATGCTGCTGAATTGTTCGTGATAGAAACACCATTCGGAAGGTTATTAGACTTCTCTTCAATTTCTAGCATTTGCTGAGCACCTAGAGAAACCCAGAACTCATCTGGGCTGACCCAAAAGCATTTTAAACTGGAATCTCTCATAGTCATCTGAAGTGGCTCTGGAAGCTTAATATTAAATATATCTTTTGCAACTTTGATATTTTTCTTTGAGTCTTTAGTTACCCTTAAAATGAGCAGAGAATTACCCGTGATTTCTTGACAACTAATGTAATCTTGATTCACCAAAAAACCTGCTTCATCCACAAGAGGTTTAAAAGTTGACCTAGATTCTGGCTCCATATTTTCAAAATTACTATCTTTACTCATTGCCGTCTACCTTTTCACCGTTAATATCATAAAAGACACTACTTGAAACTTCACATGGTATCTCTTTGAGACCCTGCTTTTCTTGAACAATCTTCACAAGGACAGTCTCAGACATTTTTGAAAGTCCGCCTTTTAGCTGGGCTAATGCAATTGATCTTCCAAGTACTGGACTGTAATAGCTTGAAGTTACGTAGCCAATAGAGATGCCTTTATTACTTATAATATGGGCTCCTTCAGGAAGAACAACCTGATCATCCTTGGTGAGGAGGCCTACTAACTGCAATCTATCATTGGAATTAAGTGCAGATACACTAAATGAACGACGCCCAATATAAGAGAAAGGCTTATTTTTTGCTAGAATCCAGTTCATATTAACATCCATCGGCGTCATTGAGCCATCGGTATCCTGACCAACAATGATGAAGCCTTTTTCCGCCCGCAGAACATGCATTGATTCAGTTCCATATGGAGTGATGTTCCATTCTTGACCTTCACGGGCAACCTCATCCCATATAAAACGCCCATAGTTAGCTGCAATATTTATTTCATATGCAAGTTCACCAGAGAAACTAATTCTCATAATTCTTGCTTCAACGCCACATACAGTTCCGGGGCGCCATTGCATAAACTTAAAGTTTTTACTTTCAAAATCAACATCTGGACATAACTTGTTCATCAATTTGCGCGCATTAGGACCGACCACTGCAACTGTTGAAAACTGATCTGTGACACTACTCAGATGCACATCCAAATGACTCCACTCAGTTTGAAGCCACATTTCTAGTGTTGAATAAACACTTGCAGCACCTCCTGTTGTAGTTGTCATAATAAAATGATGATCATTAATGCAAGTAGAAACACCATCATCAATAATCATCCCTTTCTCATTACACATAAGGCCGTAGCGACAACTTCCAGGCGCTAATTTCATCCATGCATTAGTATAGACTCTTGATAAAAATTCTCTTGCATCCTTACCTTGAATATCAATCTTTCCAAGGGTTGAAGCATCCATCATTCCAAGCGAGCTTCTAACAGCGCGACACTCTCTATTAACAGCCTGATGTATATCTTCACCATTCTTTGGATAGTACCATGGCCTGTACCACTGTCCAACTACTTCAAATTTAGCGCCGCTATTAACATGAGAGTCATGAATTGTAGTGAACCTTTGTGGATCAAAAAAATCTCCAACTTCTCTTCCAGCCATCGCTCCAAAATCCACACCTGTGTATGCTGGTCTGAATGTCGTTGTACCGACCTCTGACATAGGTGCATCAAGAAATTCAGCAGCAACAGCAATACCATTAATGTTTCCAGTTTTACCTTGATCTGTTCCAAAGCCCATTGCAGTATATCTCTTGATATGCTCTATTGATTGGTATCCCTCTCTAATCGAGAGTGCTACATCCAGAGTAGTGACATCGTTTTGAAGATCGATAAAGACTTTTGGCTTATTAAGAATTTCAAGTGGGGTAAAGAACTGATCAACATTAAAATAATTATGACTTTGGTTTGTCAGTTTTTGTGGAGTCACTTCAACCTCTTCACCCAGAGATGAAAGCGTTAATTGTGCTTTATTTTTCGCATCAATCATTGCATCTTTCCAAAAACCAACAGCATTTACAGCACCACATACTTGTCTATTCTTACGCTCTTTTTGTGACAAGAATGATTGTGATGATTCATCAAAATATGTCTTGCCACCACAATGACAATCCAAATGAACAACTGGATTAAATCCTCCAGAAGTTGCTAAAAGATCACAATTTATAGTTTTAGTATCTCCAGTTATTCTCCATTTAGATTTCCAATGAGGCGGCTTGGCTTGCATCTCCACCTGAGAGATTTCAACACCAGTAACCCGACTCTTACCTTTTGCTTTAAGAACAGCAAAGCCTTGAAAAACCTCTATTCCTATTTTTTTTACCTCTAAAATAATTTCACTTTCATTGCCTGATGCTCTAACATCAACCACCTTAGACTTAATATTATGTTTACTTAAATCAATTGCGGTGCTGTAAATACTGTCATTATTTCCATACAAAACAATTTCTTTGCCTGCAACAACATTGAACTCGTTTATGTAGCGTCTGACAGATTGACTAAGCATAATATTTGCCAAGTCATTGGTCTCAAATAGCATTGGACGCTCATGCGCTCCAGTAGCAAGAATGACCTCTTTTGTCCTAATCTTATGCAGTACTTTTCTAGCAGTTTGACCACTCTCATGAACCATTGATTGGCCAGTACCATGAGTCTGCAATACCTCTATGTAGTTATGGTCATACCAGGCATAAGCAGTGGCAGATGTTAAAATTTTTAGCCTTGAGTTATCTTCATCTCTATACTTTTGAAGCTTACCTTTAGCTTCTTGAAACCAAAGAGTTGCTGTTTGATCAGTTGTAAACTCATTGGTTAGTTCACCGCCTAAATTTTCTCTTTCATCCACCAAGATAACTCTAACAACTTTTGAACCAGAAAGAACCTCAAGAGCTGCGCTCATCCCTGCAACACCACCGCCAATTACAAGTACCTCTGTATGTTGAAAAATATGATCATAAACATCCTCATCAGTCACCGAAGGTGCTTTTGAAAAACCCGATAAGGACCTTAGGCGATCCTCAACAATTGACCAAACTTTCTGCTTAATGAAAGTTTTATAGTAGAAGCCTGCTGGCATAAATCGATGCAGGGGCTTAATCATGGCACGAAAGTCAATCGAATGTGGGTTGCTTGAGCTGACTGCACTCAGCCCGTCATAAAGCATGATTTCTGTTGCCTTCATATTAGGAGTGTATCTACCTCCAATTTCAAGTGAAACTAGGGCATTTGGCTCCTCAACTCCAGCCCCAATAATGCCTCTCTTTCGTCCATATTTAAAACTTCGTGCGTAATATAAAACATCATTAGCAATAAGGGCTGATGCTAAAGTGTCGCCCTTGAGGCCCTTGTAGGCTTTATTGTTAAATACAAAACTTAAAGGCTGGGTGTAATCCACAAGGCTGCTTGCATGCTTCTCTAATCTCATGATGCGTTCTCACTATCTATTTCTTCAAAAGTCGCTACTTCAATAACCTCATGACTAATGGTAGATCTTTTTACCAAAAAATATTTTCGACAGCCAGAGGCATGAACCCATTGCTCCCAATGATCGCCCTTTAAATTAGTTCTATAAAATACATAATCAGCCCATTCTTCATCGCTTAAGGCTTCAGGATTTTCAGGTCTAGCTATAAAAGCTTCCCCAGCAGGTGAAAATTCATTCTGGTCTCTAGGTTCTTTACAATATGGACAATGAATTGAAAACATAATATTACCTTCAAATAAACTAGTGAGCTACGCCAGCGGCCCCATGCTCATCAATAAGAGCACCCGTTGTAAAGCGATCAATATGAAATGGAACAGCCAAATCATGCTGCTTGTCTTGAGCAATAGTATGAGCAAAAACATTGCCTGAACCAGGAGTGGCCTTAAAACCGCCCGTTCCCCAGCCGCAGTTGAAATAAAGGCCCTCAATCTTTGTTGGACTAATGACTGGACACGCATCAGGACAGACATCCACAATTCCGCCCCACTGTCGATTCATTCGAACACGCGAAAAAATAGGAAATAATTCAAGAATTGCCGCAGCGCAATGCTCTACTATTTTAGCGCTGCCGCGTTGAGCATAAGAATTGTAGCCATCAATACCCGCACCAATAACCAGGTCACCCTTATCGCTTTGACTAACATAGCCATGAACTGCATTAGACATGACAACCGTATGAAGAATAGGTTTCATTGCCTCCGAAACGAAAGCCTGCAACGGATGACTTTCTACAGGCAACCTCAATCCAGCCATTCTGGCTATAACGGATGAGTGGCCTGCACTAACGCATCCAACTCGGTCTGCCATTATATCGCCCTGAGTAGTTTTTACCCCTTTGACGCGACCCTCTTCAACCTCAATATCAATGACTTCACAGTTTTGAATAATATCCACGCCAAGGTTTGAAGCAGCACGAGCAAAGCCCCAGGCGACTCCATCATGTCGGGCAACTCCTGCACGCGCCTGAAAAGATGCGCCCATAATTGGATATCTAACATTTTTTGATGTATTGATTATTGGAATTTGCTCTTTGATTTCTTTGTGATCCACAACTACAGCATCGACACCATTTAATACATTTGCATTAACTCTTCTTTCAATATCCCTCATGTCTTGCAGAGTGTGTCCTAGATTGTAAACCCCTCTCTGGCTAAACATGACATTGAAATTTAAATCTTCACTCAACCCTTCCCATAGTCTCATTGAATGCTCATAAAGACTAGATGCCTCATCTCTTAGATAATTAGACCTAATGATTGTTGTATTTCTTCCAGTATTTCCCCCACCAATATAGCCCTTTTCAACTACCGCTACATTCGTAATGCCGCACTCTTTAGCCAGGTAATAAGCTGTAGCAAGGCCATGACCACCACCACCAATAATGATGACATCATATTTTGATTTGGGCTTTGATGAGGGTATGGCTTTATCCCAATCTTGGTTAGCTAATCCTGCCTTCAATAACGAATACCATGAATATTTTTTTTGCATAAGTTAACTCAACTAATAATCTATAAATCAAGAACAATATCACTCGTTGGATAGGAGCAACAAGTCAAAATATATCCTTCTTGTTCATGAGACTTTAACAGTCCACCCTGAGCATCCATTTCAACAGTTCCATCAAGCATTTTAGTCCGACACGTTCCACACAATCCTTGTGAGCAGGCAAATGGAACGGTAATACCTTGTTTTTGAATAGAAACTAGGATGCTTGTATTGCTCCCACAAGGCAAAACATCACCGCTCTTTTTCAGGGTGACATTATATTCATTTATTTCACTTTCTGTAACTTTATGTTCTGGCAAATCAGCATTGATTGCCATATTTTTTTGGGCCGTTGAACTCTCAATATCAAAGCTTTCTTGATGATAGAAATTCATATCATAATCAGTTAACGAGAGTATTTTTTTTACATTCTGCATGTAAGGCTCTGGACCGCAGCAATAGATCTCTCGTTCAGCAAAATCGGGGACGAGATCAACAAGCATCTCATGGCTCAAAAAACCTGTTGGTCCGAGCCAGCCCTCACTCCCAATATCACAAACAAAGTGTCTTTTAAAATCACTTTGAGTTGACTCATAAAAATCAAGCTCATTTTTTGAAATTAAATCTTTCTCAGATTGCGCATTGTGAACAAAGGCAATATCCACATCCATTGAAAGATCACAAAAATATCTTATCATGGATAACATTGGAGTTATTCCACTCCCACCTGATAAAAATAAAATTTTGGGCTTTGGCTTATCTAAAGCTACACTGAAAGAGCCACCAATATCCAGAGCATCAACGCAATCACCAACTTTCAAACTATCGTGCATCCAGTTTGTCACAACACCCTCTGCCATTCTTTTATTGGTTATGGTAATCGTGTTAGGCCGAGTAGGACTTGATGCAATAGTGTAAGTACGCATCACATCATTACCATCAATTTTCAAAAAAAGGGTAGTATGCTGACCTGGGTAAAATTGAAACCAGGCATCTTTCGTTGACTTAAAGGTGAAACTTTTGACATTATGGGTTTCATCTTTTATACCAATGCACTCGAGCGGTGATACATCACCTGTCCACCGGGTAAGTTTCTCAATGTTGATATTTGGAAAGACTAATTCGTTCATTCAGCTTATGGCCATTCAAAAACTTTCAATTGTAGCATCAGAGTTTATTAAAACTGGCTCTAGTAAGTAATTATTAATTACAAAAAGTGCAAATATATCAAATAAAACTGTGGATTACAATTAGATAAAAAAGTGAGAATTTTAACAATTAAAGCCAGCTAAAGCAATCTTTCAACTAAAACAAAAAATACTGTGAATACAGCAGTTTATGGCATTGGAATGAGGTGTTTTTTTCTGGCATAGACTCCCTGCATAATGATTGCAAATAAAATTGCTAATCCTCCGATTAAAGTATTTCTTGATGGAACCTCATGAATTCCTAGAGCCGGAAGCCATGCCCAAAAAATACCCAGCACGACTTCTAAAAGGGAGAGCATGACAAGTTCTCCACTAGGAAGGTACTTCGCTCCCAGACCATACAATATTAGACCCACGCCAACAACCAGGCCATGAGTCATGCTAATCCCAATATTAGCTGTTGGCATCTCAAAGCTAACACCAGTTATAACAATAAGAATTGTGGCCCAGACCATACAAAAGAAACCAGCAAGGGCAGGCGTTAATAACTTGGGAACTTCAGGATTTTTTCGAATAGTGATAGTATAAATTGCAAAACCTAGAGCCACAAAGAACCCATAAAGAACCCCGATGATCGTTGCTGATTTTTCAGTGTCCCAAACCATGATCATAATGCCAATTGCCACAATTAACATGTTAATGAGTGTACTTTTACTCAGCCTCTCACCAAGAATGAGGTAGCCTAGAAATGCTGACAAGACTGGAGACACAGCAAGCATGAGCAAAGTGATAGCAACTGTAGTTGTGGTCAATGCATAAATCCATCCAAAAAAAGTAACGGACATCACAAGACTTCCTATAAGGCTCCACGAATCTATTCGCTTAAAGGTCTGGAAAAAATTCCTCCCTTCCCTAAAAAGAATAAATATGAGTATGACTGAGGTAATGATTAAACCTCTATAAAGAAGATACTGAAGCCTAAAGGTTTCAGCATCCTCGAGATATCTTACCAGTGGTGCTCCAAAGCTCCAGATTACCCCGCTCACAACAACAAGAAAAAAACCTAGTAAATAGCTATTCTTCATCCTATCAACCCCTCGTAATATATGGCTACAACTAATTCTGGCATTTTGTTCCTAAAATAATTAGATGTCAATCATTTTTTTAATACTCAAGTTTAGAAAATCATAATAATTTATTTGCCTATATAATTCATCTATAGAGTCTATTGATTAAAGTTTTTGATGAATTTAAATGAAAAACCCAAGTGGCAGTTCTGGATTGATAGGGGAGGAACATTTACTGATATCATCAGTAAAAATCCAAATGGAGAACTCTTAAGTCACAAACTACTATCTGAAAATCCTCTTCATTATGAAGATGCTGCAATTCAGGGTATAAGAGACTTGTTGTCATTGAAAGAAAAAGAGTCTATTCCAATTCAGCAAATTGAGTCTATAAAAATGGGCACTACAGTGGCTACCAATGCACTCCTTGAAAGAAAAGGAGAGAAAACACTGCTAGCAATCACAAAAGGCTTTGCAGATATTTTGAGAATTGGATACCAGCAAAGGCCAAACTTATTTTCTTTAGATATCCAACTCCCAGAAATGCTGTATTCTGAAGTGGTTGAGCTTGATGAAAGAGTTGATAAGGGTGGGAAGGTATTAAAACAGCTTAACACTACAGATACAAGAAAAGCATTAACCGAGGCCTTTATTAAGGGCTTTAGATCTATTGCAATTGTTTTGCTTCATGGATACAGGCAGCAAGAACATGAAAAGCAAATTAGCCTCATTGCTAAAGAAATTGGATTTACACAAATTTCAGTTAGTCATCAAATAAGTCCACTTATGAAAATCATTCCTCGCGGAGATACGACAGTAGTTGATGCCTACTTATCTCCTATCCTGCGTCGTTATGTTAATCAAGTTAGAAATGAACTTGGACCTAGTCAATCAAACTTTGGCCGATTAATGTTTATGCAATCGAATGGTGGCCTAACTGATGCCAACTATTTTCAAGGGAAGGATGCGATTCTTTCAGGGCCTGCAGGCGGCGTAGTTGGAATGGTCAAAACTGGAGAAAAAATTGGACTGAGTAAGCTGATAGGTTTTGATATGGGAGGGACCTCAACCGATGTCTGTCACTATAATGGAGAATACGAGAGAACTCTTGAGACAGAGGTAACAGGCGTCAGGCTAAAGTCGCCAATGATGTTAATCAATACTGTTGCTGCTGGTGGGGGCTCTATTCTGCATTTCGATGGGTCTAGGTATCGCGTTGGCCCAGAATCCGCTGGCGCTTTTCCTGGGCCAGCTTGTTATCGTAACGGTGGTCCGCTTACAGTTACAGATTGTAACGTGATGCTAGGCAAGCTAAATCCAGATTACTTTCCTAAAGTTTTTGGCCCTAATGGCAATCAAAAACTTGACCCCAAAATTGTTCAAAGAAAATTTAAGTCTCTGGCTAATGATATTTCATCAAGCACCAAGAAAACTGTTACCCCGCATAAGGTCGCAGAGGGCTTTTTATCCATTGCGGTTGATAGCATGTCAAATGCGATCAAAAAAATATCAGTTCAGCGTGGCTATGATGTCAGCGACTATACGCTCTCTTGTTTTGGTGGAGCTGGCGGACAACACGCTTGCATGGTAGCTGATAAACTGGGAATCAAAAAAATTCACCTTCATCCCTATGCAGGTGTTTTATCTGCCTACGGTATTGGTCTTGCAGATAGCAGAACAATCAATGAGGCAGCAGTTGAATTACCTCTTGATTCTGGCCTAATAGACCACTTAAGTAAATGCTTTAAAGGCCTTCAGTCTGATGGGCGAAAAGATTTGATTTCACAAAACCTTAATGAGAGTCTATTTCAATATACTAATCGAGTTCATCTGCGCTACAAAGACTCTGACACATCCTTGCCCGTTAAATTTGCAAATTTTCCTTCAATGAAATCGAGTTTTGAGGCTACTCATAAAGCAAGATTTGGATTTATCTCACCAGAAAAACCTATCATCATTGAATCAGCCCAGACCGAGGTATCATGTCAAAGTGAGTCATTTGATTGGGAGGTAAATACCCACAATAGACTAAAAACTGACTCTCTATCAACTCAAGATGTATTTATAAATGGGAAACTGGAAAAAACCATTTTTTATAATCGAGATAATATCAAGCCGAATGAAAAAATCTCTGGCCCTGCTGTCATTATTGAGCCAACTTCAACCTTCATCATAGAGCCTGGCTGGGAGGCAATGCTCAAAGAGAGTAATGATTTAATCCTAACTCGTAATCAAAAAGTTTTAAGATCTAACGCTATAGGAACAAGCGTGGACCCTATCATGTTAGAAATATTTAATAACTTATTTATGAACGTTGCAGAACAAATGGGCATGGTGCTTGAGAATACGGCCTCATCAGTGAACATCAAAGAGCGTTTAGACTTCTCCTGTGCTATTTTTTCTCCCGAGGGAGAGCTTGTTGCGAATGCGCCCCATGTGCCAGTTCACCTGGGCTCAATGAGTGAATCTATTAAAACCATTATTCGTGAAAATTCACATACTATGAATTCTGGTGACGCCTTTCTTATTAATGCTCCATACAATGGTGGCACTCACTTACCAGATATCACTCTAATAAAGCCGGTATTCGACGATGGCAATGAGAATGTGATTTTCTATGTTGCTACGAGGGGTCATCATGCTGACATAGGCGGTACGGTTCCAGGTTCTGCCCCAGCGAATTCAACTCATATTAAAGAGGAGGGAGTTTTAATAGATAACTTTACCATTGTCTCTAAGGGAGTATTCCTTGAAGATGAAATTAATGCCCTATTAGCTCAAGCAGAGCATCCTGCAAGAAATGTTAATCAAAATATAGCTGATTTAAAGGCCCAAGTTGCAGCCGCAGAAAAAGGATCTCAAGAGCTTCTAAAAGTGATCGAGCACTATGGAATTGATGTTGTTCATGCATACATGGGTCACGTTCAAGATAACGCTGAGGAATCCGTTCGACGAGTTTTGGATGTTCTAAGTGACTCAAGCTTTACCTATCAAATGGATGATGGTCATCAGGTGTGTGTATCTATTAGTGTGGATAAATTGAAACGCTCAGCAACCATTGATTTTACGGGCACCAGTGATCAACACCCAGGAAACTATAATGCACCGAGTGCAATTTGTTATGCTGCAGTGCTCTATGTTTTTCGCTGCCTAGTCGATGATGATATCCCTCTGAACTCAGGCTGCTTAAAACCCTTAAATTTGATTATTCCGAATAACTCAATGATTAATCCTGAATACCCGGCTGCAGTTTTTTCAGGTAATGTTGAAACATCTCAATACATTGTTGATACTTTACTTGGTGCTCTAGGTAATTTTGCAGCGTCACAGGGAACAATGAATAACTTTATCTGGGGTAATGACAAAGTTCAAAATTACGAAACCATCTGTGGAGGTTCAGGGGCCAGTATCAATCAGCCAGGCTGTAGCGCAGTTCACACTCATATGACTAACTCAAGACTCACTGATCCAGAGGTTTTGGAATGGCGCTTCCCCGTTAAACTGGAATCCTTTAGCATCAGAAAAAATTCAGGTGGTAAAGGTTTACATACTGGTGGAAATGGGGTTGACCGAAGGCTGCGGTTTCTTGAATCCATGACGGTCAATGTCATTGCAGGTCACAGAAAAATACCGCCCTACGGGTTATCTGGAGGAGAATCAGGTGCTCTTGGTGAAAACTATGTCATTCATTCTGATGAAAGCGTGACAGATCTTGGCACTAAAGGACAAATTGAAGTGAGTGAAAATGATCTTTTTGTACTGAAGACGCCTGGAGGAGGAGGTTTTGGAAAAAACCACCTAACCTAGGGACAATAAAAATGACTCTATTAATAGGAGACCACTATGAAAGTAATTAACTTAAGTCCAGAACCCAATGATGCTGAAACTAGGCGCTCAATTAAGCCAGTGATATCTTATCCTATTGATAATCTCCCAGCCTATGATGCAGGTTTTTATAAATCTGCTTGTGAGAATATGAATCTCACAGAATCTATCATTATTCCTCCTAGAGATGCTAGAACTTTTGAGGTGCCTGCTGGATATTTTTTTCGAATTGTTAGTCGAGAGGGTCCACAGGTAGGTGATTTAAATTTATGGAACAACAATAATATCAATGAACGATTCTTTAGTGGAAAGACACGTGCGTTATATGGAACGCATGTAAGCACTGGCGATAGACTTTATTCAAACCTACCATTTTTAAGGCCTCTGGCTACCATTACACATGACACTCTTGACTGGTATGGGTACGATGATGATGGTGGAAGTGTTCATGATGTCATTGGAACTCGTTGCGATCCTTATACTCATGTTGCATTAAATAATGAGGAGTATCATTATTGTTGTCATTCTAACTTATGCAGAGCGCTTTCAGGTCAGCAACAAAAACCCATTAATGAGATTGAGCATCATGTTCATGATGTACTTAATGTCTTTATGTGCACGGGTTTTACAAAAGATACACATCAGTATTTTATGAAAGCTAGTCCAGTTCGTCCCGATGACTATATAGAATTCTTTGCAGAAATTGATCTTCTCTGTGGATTATCAGCATGCCCAGGGGGTGATTGTAGCTCCAGTCACTCTAGTGATTCAGCCGCATGTTACCCCCTTCAAGTAGATATTTATAAACCAGCTGAAAGCGCTCTAAAGCAATGGTCCCCCCAAGCATCAAATAAGTACTCGAGGAATCACGGCTCCAGTTAAAATTCAACTTTAAATGAGAATGAATTGAGATGGATAATTTAAAGGGCATTTTATTTATGATTCTCGCTATGGCAGGCTTTGCGTTTGAGGATTTATTTATTAAAATGCTCTCAGAAAATCTTCCAATTTCTGAAATTATCATCATTCTTGGATTCAGTGGAAGCATTATATTTCTAATCATTGGACTTTTAACAAAAGCTCCAATTTTTCATCAGGGTTTATTGACTACTCCGGTCATTATACGAACCCTATGTGAACTTTTTGGAGCTTTATTTTTTGTTCTTGCAATTGCCCTAACACCTTTATCTTCTGCCTCTGCAATCATTCAGGTCATGCCCTTATTAGTCACAATTGGAGCGGTCATCTTCTTCAAAGAAAAAGTTGGTTGGCGCAGATGGACAGCAGTTTTTGTTGGCTTTATTGGTGTTTTATTGATTCTCAGACCTGGCTTTGGAAGCTTTATGCCAGCTTCTATTTTTGCACTTCTTGGAGCAACTTTTTTAGCTGGAAGAGATCTTGCAACACGCGCTATTGAAGTGAAATTACCTTCAGTGACCATCTCTCTTTATGCTTTCTTGGCCTTTGGAGTCTCTGGCATTATCTTAATACCGTTTAGCTCTGAGATGTTAGTGCCTAGCTCCAAAGACATTTTATTTTTTGCCGGTGCATCAGCATTTGGTGTTATTGCATATTACTCAATTGTTATTGCAGCAAGAACTGGTGAGATGTCAGTTATATCGCCTTTTAGATATTCAAGACTTGTTTTTGCCATGCTTCTATCCATTATTGTCCTCTCTGAAAGACCGGATATGTTGACGCTCCTCGGTGCAGCTATCATTGTAGCATCTGGTGTTTATACTTTTGTTCGTGAAAATATATTGAATAAGCCTAAGGAAAGAGTTATCTAAAAGTTCTTATCATCTATAGATTTAAACATAGCTCTGTATAAAAAAAGCTTGCTATACTTAGAGAAATTGTCTAACATCCGCACAAATTAACGCAGATACAGGAGTTACCATGAACATGCCAAGAACAATTCTCATTCCAAATGGTGAAAATATAGCTCATACATTTAGTGATAAAGAATACCAAAATAGACAAAGAAAACTAAGAGAGCATATGGCTCAAAATAATGTAGATACCGTTATCTTTACCTCTATCCATGGTATTAATTACTACAGTGACTTTCTTTACTGCTCTTTTGGCAGGCCCTATGCGCTGGTCATTACACAAGATAAAGTAACTTCAGTGACAGCGAATATTGATGGTGGTCAGCCATTCAGAAGAACGTTTGGTGACAACCTGGTCTATACAGACTGGCAAAAAGATAGCTTCTTTTATGCGTTGCAGCAAATTGTTAATAATGGTGGAAAAATTGGTATCGAGTTTGACCACATTACTAAGGAGCGCTTGGATAAACTCCATGCTGCGCTTGATCAAGCACAATTTATTGATATTTCTGTTGACTGCATGAAAATGCGATCAGTTAAATCAGATGAAGAAATAGCTCACATTATTCAGGGTGCTAATGTTTGTGATATTGGTGGAGCAGCTCTTGTAGAGGCAATCAAAGAAGGAGTGCCAGAACACGAAGTAGCTCTTCACTCAACTCAAGCTATGGTTCGAGAAATTGCTAAGCGCTATCCTCACTCAGAGCTAATGGATACATGGACTTGGTTTCAATCAGGCATCAATACTGATGGCGCGCACAACCCAGTCACTACTAGACAAGTTCAAAAAGGGGATATCTTAAGTCTTAACTGTTTTTCAATGATTGCTGGTTACTACGTTGCGCTTGAAAGAACCTTATTTTATGATTATGTTGATGATGAGTCTTTGAGATTGTGGGAAATCAATGTAAAAGTTCATGAAGAGGGCATGAAACTAATCAAGCCAGGGGTTGCCTGTAAAGATATAGCTCTTGAGCTTAACAAAATTTTTGAAGAATATAATCTACTTGAAAGCAGAACATTTGGCTATGGTCACTCATTTGGAGTTCTATCTCATTACTATGGCCGTGAGGCTGGTGTTGAGCTTCGAGAGGATATCGATACAGTCCTCGAAAAGAATATGGTTGTTTCGATGGAGCCAATGATTATGATCCCAGAGGGTAAACCAGGAGCAGGTGGTTACAGAGAGCATGACGTACTGGTTCTTACTGAGGATAGCGCTTATGACATCACCAAGTTCCCATTTGGACCAGAGCACAACATTATTAAGTAATATCAGTATTTGTAAGCAATGATAAAAATAGAATATTCTGAATTACTCACTGAATTGCGAGAAGTTGCCAGAGATGCGGGCAGTGAGATAATGAAGATCTATGAAAGTTCATTTGACGTTAACTATAAAGGTGATGGTTCACCAGTTACTCTTGCCGATCAGGCTGCTGAAAAACTCATCTTAAGTCAACTCAAGAAAATTATTCCTGATATTCCAATAGTATCTGAGGAGAACGCTAGCAGTCATGAATTAGAGGCTGGTAATCAATTTTTTCTAATTGACCCGCTTGATGGAACAAAAGAATTTCTAAAAAAGGATGGACTTGGCTCGTTTACGGTAAATCTTGGTCTCATTGAGAATGGTATTCCAACTCTAGGAGTTGTTTTTGCGCCAGCGCTTAATCGTATGTTTTTTGCCTCAAATCTAACGGGAGCTTTTGAAGAATCTGAGAATGGTTTCAAAGAAATTAAAATAAGAGAAGTTCCAAATTCGGGTCCTGTGGCAGTTGCAAGTGTATCCCATAGGGATGAATTAACAGATAATTGGCTTATGGATAATAACGTTAAGAAGACGGTTTCAATAGGCTCTTCATTAAAGTTTTGTCTGGTCGCCTGCGGTGAGGCAGATGTCTATCCTAGATTTGGACCCACAATGGAGTGGGATACTGCAGCGGGAGATGCTGTATTAAGATCTGCAGGTGGGAGCGTCTTACTTCCAAATAGCCAACTATTCAGTTACGGAAAACAAAGCTATAGAAATAGCGCTTTTATAGCTCATGGAAATTTTTGAATAAAGGCTTTAGAGCAGCCTTAGCTCTCGTATGAATAGATCTCTACCATCATCTCATCAGCAATAAGCTCGAGCTTATCTCTCACAAGATTTTCATCAAGATCATTAGGAATATGAAGAGTAATTTGAGCTTTGAATAGTTGCTCTCCTGACATCGAAGCATCAATGATTTCAGTCTTTAGCTCTTCAACATTAGCTTGCAACTCATCCGCCAAAACATGAGATAGTTTATTAATAATTCCAACATGGTTTTGCCCAATAAGCTCAATATTATAACTTTTAACATTGCTCAGCTCATCAACAGGAAGCGTTTCTTCACAAGCAATTTGAAGGCCTAAAGACGCCTTAGTTAAATCTTTTTTTAGATTTGAAGCATCACTTGATGGGACATTGACTTTAAGGATGCCAGCAAATTTGCCTTCGAAACTGGACATATTACTCTCAATCCAGTCCCCATTATTTGAAACAATAATCTTTGATAGGCCGTCAACAAGACCAGGCTTGTCGTCTCCCAAAACGCTAATCAAAAATGATTTCATAAAAATCTACTTATATTCTTCAATACTCGGACAAGAACAAACTAAATTCTTATCGCCATAGACATTATCTACTCTTGAAACTGGTGGCCAGTACTTGACTCGCCTTAGGCTCTCAACAGGATAAGCGGCCTCTTCCCTGGAATATGAAAACTCCCATTGAGACGATGTTACCATTTCTAAAGTGTGCGGCGAATTAATTAATGGATTATCTTCCGTCGAATATTCACCTGACTCAACCTTTTTGATTTCTTTTCTTATTTGAATCATTGCCTCACAGAACCGATCAAGCTCATCCAAAGACTCAGACTCTGTTGGCTCGATCATCAATGTTCCAGCAACTGGAAAAGACATTGTAGGTGCATGAAAACCAAAATCTATTAAACGCTTGGCGACATCATCAACACTTATTCCCACTGAGTCTTTAATGGGTCTAATATCAATAATACATTCATGAGCGATTCTTCCATTTTCGTCACTGTAAAGAATTGGATAGTGCTCCTCAAGGCGCTTGGCAATATAATTTGCGTTCAGAATAGCGTTACAGGTTGACTCATAGAGTCCATCTTTTCCGAGCATTGCAATATACATCCAACTTATTGGAAGGATACTCCCTGAACCCCAAGGGGCACCTGAAATACTTCCAACATCTGTATTATTAAGAGGTGTTCTCGGTAAAAAATCGATCAAGTGTTCTTTTACCCCAATTGGGCCAACACCCGGACCACCGCCACCATGAGGAATTGCAAATGTCTTATGAAGGTTTAGGTGCGAGACATCTCCGCCAAACTCCCCTGGAGCAGACAGTCCAACCATTGCATTCATATTCGCGCCATCAATATATACTTGCCCACCAGCATCATGGATAATATTGCAAACCTCTCTCACGTCTTTTTCAAAAACACCATGAGTTGAAGGGTATGTGATCATTATTGCGGCAAGATTCTCTTCGTGTTCCTTAGTTTTTGCTCTTAAATCCACAAGATCAATATTGCCCTCATCTGTACTGTCAATCACTATAACTTTCATTCCAGCCATCTGGGCAGAGGCAGGATTTGTACCATGAGCCGATGATGGAATCAAACAGATGTTTCGATTTTCATCACCCCGACTTTGATGATATCCTCTAATTGCAATTAATCCAGCGTACTCCCCTTGAGCTCCAGAATTGGGCTGAAGTGAAATGGCTGAATAACCGGTCGCCTCGCATAGCATCTCCTCAAGTTCACTAATCATCTGCTGATAACCAATCACCTGATTCATCGGAACTGCTGGATGAATTTGAGAAAATTCTGGCCAACTCACTGGAATCAACTCTGCTGCTGCGTTAAGTTTCATTGTGCACGATCCAAGTGGAATCATTGAACGATCCAGTGCGATATCCTTATCTCCAAGATAACGAATATATCTCATCATATTGGTTTCTGAACGATAAGTATTAAAGACTTCATGCGTTAAAAAATCAGACTCCCTCTTTAAATTCTTTTTGATTTTTGATTTGTTTTTTTCAAATAGTGACTGAGCACTCAATTCTGACTCGGTATTGAAAATTCGCCATAAGTACTCTATGTCTTCAGGAGTACTGAGCTCATCAAATGAAACTGAGACAAGTGTTTTACTAAACACATTAATGTTGTAGCCATTTTTTTCAGCTTGCATAACTATTGCATCTGAATTTTTAACTTCAATAGACAGGGTATCAAAATAAGAGTCATTAATAACATTAAACCCCATTTCCTTCATACCATCAGCAAATACGCTGGCATATTTATGAATGCGTCGCGCTATATTTCTCAGCCCCTCTGGGCCATGATAGACTGCATACATGCTAGCCATGATAGCCAATAGGGCTTGTGCAGTACAAATGTTGCTTGTCGCTTTCTCTCTGCGTATATGTTGCTCACGAGTCTGCAATGCTAATCGATATGCAAGCCTGCCTTTTGTATCAACTGATGCGCCAATAATTCTTCCAGGCATTGATCGCTTATACTTATCCCTGGTCGACATGTAGGCAGCATGAGGCCCGCCATATCCAATTGGAACACCAAACCTTTGAGTATTGCCTACTATAATATCAGCTCCCATTTCACCCGGCGGTTTAAGCAGAGTTAATGCTAGTAAATCAGCACTCACAGCAACAAGTGCCTTCTTCTCATGAATAGAGTCTATCAACTTTGTGAAATCACTAAAAGCGCCATAGGTATTTGGGTACTGAAGCAGAACACCAAAACAATCTAGATCTTTTAAATCCACAAGAGGGTTGCCAAAAACTATTTCAATGTTCAATGGCTCAGCCCTTGTTTTAATAACCTCAAGGTTCTGGGCATAGCAATCATTCGCAACAAAAAAAACATTGCTCTTAGACTTACTGACTCGATGACTTAATGTCATGGCCTCTGCACAAGCAGTTGCCTCATCAAGCATAGAGGCGTTTGCTAAATCCATACCAGTTAAGTCTGAGACCATTGTTTGGAAATTCATTAGAGCTTCAAGACGACCTTGAGAAATCTCAGGCTGATAGGGTGTATAGGCAGTATACCAAGCTGGATTTTCTTCCACATTTCGCTGTATGACTGGAGGGGTAATTGAATTGTAGTAGCCCTGGCCAATAAAAGACTTGTAACGAATATTCATTCTTGCTAGATTTCTTAGCTGTTTAAGTGCAGCAAGCTCTGACATCCCATCAGCAATATTCATTGGCTCTTTTCGACGAATAACATCTGGCACTATTTCATCAATTAATTTATCTAAGTTATCAAAACCAAGATAATCGAGCATTTGATTTTTTTGTGCGCTTGATGATCCAATATGCCTATTGGTAAAAGCGTCATTATTCAATAAATCTTCAATCTTATCCTTCATTAACTTCTCTCTTTCAGTTCTTCTATTCTTCAATAAATGCGTTGTATGCCTCTTCATCCATCAACTCATCTAGCTCTGCTGGGTCTGATAACTTAACCTTAATAAACCAACCTTCGCCCATTGAATCCTCAGTCACAATCTCTGGCTCATCCTCTAATCTGCTGTTCACCTCAATAATTGAGCCAGAAACAGGTGCAACCAGATCAGAAGCAGCTTTCACTGATTCAATGACAGATATATTTTCACCCTTTGTGCACTCATCACCAACCTCAGGCAGCTCAACATAAACCAAATCACCTAATTGCTCTTGAGCAAAATCCGTGATTCCAATTACTACTAAATCATCTTCTTTAGCATCAACCCATTCATGATCTTCAGAATACTTAATACTCATTACTTCTCCTTATTAATGTTTAACCTCTGTAATAGTTGTGTTTAACAAATGGCAGTTTTATAATCTCGACTGCTATTTTCTTCTCTCTGACCAGCGCAAAAAGTTTGGACTGGCTATTTGATACTTTTGTCTCTAGTCTTGCTATAGATATTGGCTTATTTAAAGTTGGGCCAAAACCCCCACTTGTGACATATCCAACTTGAGTTCCATTTTCATCTTGAATTATTGCTCCATCTCTAACCGGCATCCTTCCTTCTGGAAGTAAGCCGACTACTTTTGTATCAGAACCATTTTCAAGTTGCTTTAAAATAATATTATCACCTAAATAATTACCCTCGCGCTCTTCACCTAGCCTTCTTACTTTTGAAAGCGCCCAGTTTAAGGAGGACTCAACTGGACTGTGGTTAGTATCAAGTTCATGCCCATAGAGAGATAAGCCTGCTTCAAGACGTAATGAATCTCTTGCACCCAATCCTATCCATTCAACCTCTTCACTTGACAATAAAATATCTGCAAGGCTTTCAGCATCTTGATTTGACACTGAGATTTCAAAACCATCCTCTCCTGTATATCCAGAGCGCGTAATGAAACAATCGATTTCATTAATCATCACTTGCTTAGCAGTCATAAATGTCATCTCTTTAACCGAAGGGGCAAGTTCACTTAAAACCTTATTAGCTTTTGGACCTTGCAAGGCCAACAAAGCTAAATCATCATGTAAATCTAATTCACAGCTTGAACCCAGGTGGCGCTTTAAATGCTCATAGTCAGCATATTTACATGCGGCATTGACAACTAGAAATAAAGTGTTATCTCCAAGATTTGTAACCATGAGATCATCCAATACACCGCCATTTTCACTTGTGAAAAGGGCATAGCGCGTCTTCATCAGGGGCAAATCAATAATGTCAACTGGAACTAATGACTCCAAGGACCTCATTGCCTGCTCGCCAGATAATCTAATTTGTCCCATGTGAGATACGTCAAAGAGTCCAGCTCTTTCTCTTGTGTGATTGTGCTCTTTTTTTATTCCAAGAGGATAACTCACAGGCATTTCATAACCCGCGAAAGGAACCATTTTTGCACCTGCATCAACATGCATCTTATGGAAAGGAGTTGTTCTTATTTCACTTCCTACAGACATTAGATTTTGTCTCAAAAAAACAATATTATATAAGACTTAGTCTTTTTAGTTGAATTCAATTGGCCATGAATTCATATAAATAACTTAGTAAGTATAACCTAATTATAAATCTTCTAATTTAGAATCAAATGTTGTTAAATTATTAAGCTAAATATATTGTTGACTAATACCCGCTATTCAAGCTATATATAGGATAAGGGGACTCTCCCATTTCAATAAGCCGAATATTTTCAGCGATTGTTTTTGCCGCAGAACTAGGATTGCTTTGACCCGCAATATGAGGAGTCACATACACAGAAGGATGGTCCCAAAGTGAATTATTTTCAGGGAGCGGCTCTTCTGCGAACACGTCCAAAGCTGCAGCAGCAATGTGCCGTGTATCTAATATAGATAACAGGTCACTCTCATTAATAATACCGCCCCTTCCGATGTTAATGATGAACGAGCCTTTAGGAAGATAACTAAGCTCGGTTTTGGTCAATATATCTTTAGTGTTTTCAGTTAATGGCAGAACATTAATGAGTATATCAGTTTGACTTAGAAACCCAGATAACTGCTCCTGGCCATAATAATATTCAATTGCACCAAGTGAACTTTTTGGACTTGCGCCCCAACCAATAACTTTAAAGTCTAAATTAATAAGTGAGTCACCAATTGCCTTGCCAATGTTACCTAGACCCATGATTCCGATAGTACGATCTTCTGATTGAACTGAGCTTTGCTGAATCCATTCACGACTTTGTTGCTGAATTCTATAAAGATACTGGTCACTATGAAAATGCAAAACCCAGTGCAGAGAATGAAGGATCATTTCATGGGTTAATTTTTTATCAACCAGCCGAACTATAGGAAGCTCATCAGGCAATTCAGGATCACTAATTACGTGGTCCACTCCTGCACCTAATGATAGTATTGCTTTTAAATTTGGGTATCTTGTGAGAATTCCTCTTGGATGTTTCCAGACGACTGCATACTCGATATCATTAACGTCGCCCTCATCCGGATAGACTCTAACATCCATCTCTGGCATAGCCTCTTGAAGGCCACTAGACCAAACCTCCATATCTTCCCAGAAATCAGTAGACGCTAATAGTATTGCCATTTTAGATGTTAAATAAATAGTTCATTAATTATATATTTGAGTTTGTTCTATGATAATCAAGAATGTTATCCACAAGATCATCAATATTTGAGTCACTATTTTGAAGAACAATTTCTGACATCTCAGGTTCTCTCAGGAATCATTGGCTCACTATCAAACCACAAAATATAAGCTGCAAACTGATCAGATAATTCCGGCTTATCTTCAGCCTTATTATTGCCTGAATTAACAACATTCATTCTGTCAAGAAGTTCGTGAAGTCGATTAAATTGCACGTTTTTTGACATAACTTATTTGTTATTTAAATTTTGCGTTTGAGTTATTATAATTGATTAGTTAAACAAACTATCCTCGAATGGATAATGGCTGAGTAGTTTAATACCAATCTCATTTACGAGAACCATTTATTTAAGTCTGCTTCTTTAATTTTTCTTTCTCAATTTTTGGTTATGTTTGTCTTCAATTAATCTAACTACACTTAAATGCGGCGATTGTTCACCGTATTTCATTTTTGCCTCTTCATAGGTTTTATATACCTTTTCACCTAGTGGCATTGAAATACCGAGATGATGCCCAAGTTCAACAATAAGCTTAATATCTTTTTCAGCCAGTCCCAAAGAAAACGAATCATCATAACTACCGTCAAGAACTTTTGGTATATAGTTTTCAACTACATAACTTTGTGAACAGCTATTAATTAGGACTGAATGCAAAGTCTTTGCGTTGCTGGATCTGAAGAAAACTGTATATCAGTTGAACATATACCATGGTTTGAGAGGCTTTTTAATGAACCAATGGATATCATAGATGGACATATTGTTATTCCAGAGAGGCCTGGGACGGGTTTTACTTTTAATCAAAATGCCATAAAACAATTCAACATTTAGTGAATTTTTTAAGAGTTAAAATTTGTTTCATAATGTAGAATGGCGTTTTTTGTATCCTTAAATTTACCATGTTTATCAGTGTTTTAGACCTATTTAAAGTTGGTATTGGCCCCTCTAGTTCACATACTATGGGCCCTATGGTTGCGGCTAATGCATTTCTAAGTGATGTGCGTCATTTTATTGATACAAATCCTAGCAACAATGGCTATCATGTTAGATGCACTTTAAAAGATTCATTAGCCTATACTGGTGTCGGTCATGCTACCGATAGGGCAGTCGTATTAGGCCTTCATGGCTACCTCCCAAATACCATAATTGATGAGAATATGGATGAGGTCATTGACCGAACATGGAATTCAAAGACTATAGAAATTAATGATGACATGCAAGCAAACTTCTTTGCTGAAGAAGATATTATTTTCGATACTCGCAACTCATTAAAGCAACACCCAAATGGCATTGTTTTTGAACTACTCGATAAATCTGATAACTTGCTAATTTCAAATACCTATTTTTCAATAGGAGGTGGCTTTATATCTACGTTAGAAGAAATTGATAATGTTGAAGCACCAATTGCTGCAGAGCCAAGTTCAGCTTATCCATTCCCATTTGACAATTCAGATCAAATGCTTGAAATGTCAAAAGAACATAACAAAACGATTTGGGAAATGAAGCAAGCCAATGAGCTAGAAAATATTCCGGAAAAGATACTGAATCAAGAGCTAGAAAAAATTTGGAATGCAATGAAAACCTGTGTTGAGAGAGGCCTAACAACTGAGGGGATTTTGCCTGGAGGACTGAATACCAAAAGGCGAGCAAAGCAATTACATGAGAGCCTTCAAAATGACAAAGAAAATGCTGGCTCTAGCGACTGGCTGTGCGCATATGCCATGGCTGTTAATGAAGAAAATGCTGCTGGACATATGGTGGTTACAGCTCCTACTAATGGTGCTGCAGGGGTTGTACCGGCGACATTATACTATTACTACAAGCACAAGGCAGCTACGCCAGAGCAAATCAGGCAATTCCTTTTATCAGCCTCTGCTATTGGTGGCCTAATCAAACATAATAGTTCAATTTCTGGAGCGGAAGTTGGATGTCAGGGTGAGGTTGGCTCTGCATCATCTATGGCAGCCGCAGGGCTGTGCGCTGCAAGAGGTGGCACAAGTGAACAAATTGAAAATGCTGCTGAGATGGCTCTTGAACATCATATCGGTATGACTTGTGATCCAGTAAAGGGACTTGTTCAGGTTCCATGTATTGAAAGAAATGGCTTTGGAGCGGTTAAAGCCTATACAGCAAGCTCACTCTCCTTAAGAGAGAGCGGTGAGCACTTAATATCCCTGGATCAATGCATTGCAGCCATGAAGAGGACAGGCCTTGATATGTCTAACAAGTATAAAGAGACATCGCTCGGCGGTTTAGCAGTAAGCTTTATTGAGTGCTAATTTAATCAGTATCAACTAGACCTGCGCCTGCGCCAGAAGCTCTTGATTCAGCGCTTGATTTAACGAGACATCGAGAAAAATACTCATAGATTTCTGGCCATTTTTTCTCCAACTTTGACTCCATTGTTCAGAACTTTTAGCTTTTCATTTTCAAGATTAAATGTTTTGTTTTTTCCATTTTGAATCTTAGATTTGACAGCATCCAAAGAGGAAATATAAACATCAGCATAATGGCTCAACTCTATTGAAGTCTCTGATGAAGAGATCATTTCCCATTTAACATCATCAATGAAATTTACTTCAAAACTGTTGTTGTCTTGATCTGTCCACGATGCCTTGACCCCTGAACACTGACTCGCTCCAAGAGAGGCAATAATGAGAAAAGGGCTGTCAACATTGGATATTTTTAGCTCACCATCAAGACCATTAAATTCAATCCAGTCAACACAGCTTACTGAAGCCTCTAAAGATGACAATACCTTTTCTTCTGTGCAAAAAAGATGACTACTCTTTCTATTTTTTTCAAATTTGATTGAAAGGCTACTTTTTTTTAGATCAAGATTATCCAGCGCTAGAATACTGCACTCGGATGGATCAAAGCCATTTTGTGCAGCCCAAATATTACTTCTTGCAAAATCTTCTGAAACACCAATAGGTGCTTTAACACCAAACCCGGCACGAGTGAAATAAAACAGAACTTCGTTTAACGAAATCGTTAAATCGCTTTTTGGCATGAACAACTAATGCATGGGTAAGACTGAGAACGCCCAGCAATTGGAAAAGACCAGCAGTCATGGTTTGGATCTTGAATTTGCTCTGGTAGTGGAGCGCCCTGATACATTGAAATGCGAGTCCAGAGATCAGACTTTGGATCAAACTTTGAGGCACCAAAGAATGCCAATTTGAATCGCAATAAGTCTAACGGCCTCATAGACTCACTGAGTAAATTATCTTGAACTTCAGAATAAGGTCTTTCAAAAGTATTCTGAATTCGGCGAATAATATGTCTGAACTGAGGATAATTCATTGCAAATTCACCTATCGGCATATCTTCATCAGTGGTTGCTAATACCTCATTTAAGTCATGAACATCACGACCAATTGCAAGCGGCATTTCTTGATCAACCCCATTATCGACTCCTTTAGAACCGAATCTGGGCTCTAATTTATCTTCAGAATAATACCAAAAATGGTGTTGAGACTCTTCTAATGAAAAGTCAATGGTTGTCGCCCAATTATAAGCATCCGCAACAACTTCTTTCAAGTGAGATAAAGTCATATCAGCCTGAAATTTAGGGATTACAGTTGAAGACATTGTATCTGCTAGATCATCAACAAGTGTCCCATGTGGCTCAATAATTAAGGAGACAATCATTTCCTGGCATTCCAAAGAAAAGTTGTCCTCAACGAACTGATAAATTCCATTCCATGGGTAAGGTCTAAAAATATTTGACTCATCTTCACACCACATTCTGAGCGATTGTATTTCATCAGTCAGGCAAGTAATTCTTGCTGTTTGAACTTCATCGGCAACATTCCATTCATCAATATGTTGACTCGCCTGAAGCAGAGACTTTAGGAAAACCTCGAGGGTTCCTGGTAATGCAGTTTCAATAGACCTGACTCTTGCTAATGCTGTTTCTTTCGCAACAACCCAGTTGTGAATGAGGGTTGGATGCTTCAGTAAAAAAGGTGCCATCCCGAGTCCAGTTGAGTTTCCAACACCAATGAACCTACTAATGTTTTGATCCAAACGAACTGCCTGCTTTCCACCTCTTTCCTTAGCAAGCTCTTCAACCAAATCAATAGTAAACCATCGAATCAAATAGACTGCCAATAATTCAATTTGAAATGGTGCTCTGCACTCAGGTCGATCCGCAATCTTTGCTCTATCGGCACAACCAAATTTGCCACTGCCATAGACCGCAGTTGTTCTCATTAGGTAGCCAACCGAAGATATCAACTCAATATCAGGTTGATTACCTGAAGCCAGAGCACTGATTATGTTTTCAAAGACTCTTAGACTTTTATTTGCTCTTGCCAAAACAAGCTCACTCGGCCTGTATCTTCCACCTTCTTGAAGGGGGGTATTTTCAGCTAAATAATCAATATCCTCTTGCGTCGGCACACCATCAAAGAGGCTGAATGTCGCATCCCATACCTCAGCAATAACCCTGTCTGTTCTCATGTCAGCAGGTATCTCTTGCGTAAATGCGATTAATGAATAAGTTCTTTTTGGCGTAATGGCAGAATAAACACTGACGCCATATCCATCTTTATCAACCTTTCGAAGCGTCCTCTTAAACTGCCAATTCTCCTTCGACATCCGCCTAATGAGGGTTCTCATGAAGCTCAGCCGAGTAGGAAATGAAGAACCCATTCTATCAAGGCGCATAACCTTTTCGGGTGATCTCATAAAATCAGATTCGATATCAATTAATACAGATTCACTAGACATAAATTTATTATAAAGGCTCAAAAGAAGATTCGAAAAAATTTAACCAGTTTTTGCCCATCACTAAATCAACATCATCATTTGAAAAACCAGCAGAACGAAGTCCTGTTGCAATATTTACAAAATCACGATTGTCTCTGAACCACTCAGGCTGGTCTGGAAAGCCAGCAAAACTTGCTGACCCTTCACCATAATCACGATCGTTGGTCCACGTGCCATTTCTCATCCACTCAACTACGCTGTCAGGCTGATTTTGACAAAGGTCGGTACCAATTCCAATATTTTTAATGCCCATAATATCAGCTGTATCAGCAATCATATTACAAAAACTTTCTAATGTGCAATTAGATCCATCCTTGAGATGATGTGGATAGACAGAAAATCCAAGCATACTTTCACTCTCTCCAAGCGCTTTAAGAACCTCATTTGACTTATTTCTTAACGCAGGGTGCCAAAAAGTTGGGTTGGCGTGAGTGATTGCAATTGGGCGTTCTGAGATGTCTATTGCCTCGAGAGTTGACCTCTCGGCAGAGTGACTCATATCAACCACCAAACCAACACGATTCATTTCTTTGATGACCTGTTTACCCATTCTAGTAATTCCAGGATCATTCTCTTCGTAGCAACCAGTTCCAAGTAGGCTTTGATTGTTATAGGTTAGCTGCATGAATCTTGCGCCAAGCTGGTGGCATACTTCGACAAGACCAATATCGTCCTCAATCGGTGAGCAATTCTGAAAACCAAAAAATATAGCTGTTCTTCCTTCTTTCTGGGCCTTGACTACATCGGCCGCTGTTCGACCCAGGAAAATCAAATTCGAGAAATTTTCAAAACGACGGTTCCAGTCAATCACATTTTGCACCATCTCTTGAAAGTCTTCGTGGTAACAAATAGTAACGTGAACAGCGCTCAGTCCACCTTGATTAATTTGCTTAAAGATTTCCTCACTCCAATTATTGTATTGAAGCGCATCAATAAATAATGAAGGATGGGGCATTATGGATTACCGCTAAAAATATAAGAGGTTTTGACCTGTGTATAAAGCTCTTTAGCATATGAACCTTGCTCTCTAGGACCAAAACTTGAATTTTTTCTACCGCCAAACGGGACATGATAGTCTGTTCCAGCAGTTGGAAGATTAACCATAACGCATCCACTCTCTGCATTCCTTCTAAAGTGGCTTGCTGTAGACAATGACTGGGTGATAATCCCTGAAACTAGTCCAAAGTCAGTGTCATTTGCAACTGATAATGCCTCATCATAGTCCGCAACCTTAATGACACATGCCATAGGCGCAAAAAGCTCCTCCCGATTAACCCTCATTGAGTTATTTCCCCCAATTAATAAGGCTGGCTGCATATAAAAACCAGGGTTATCTAGCTCAAGTTTTTCACCACCACAGACGACTTCACAGCCTTCTTCTTTAGCTAATGCCATATATTTAAGATTAGAATCAAGTTGTTGCTGACTTGCAGCTGGGCCAATTTGGGTTCCCTCTTGAAGAGCATCTCCAACCTTAAGAGCTGAAGTGGATTGACTCATTCGTTCAACAAACTCATCATGGATGGAGGCATGAACGACCAACCTTGATGACGCGGTACACTTTTGACCAGTAGATCCAAAAGCACCCGCTGTTGCTGCTGCAACTGCAACATCCATATCTGCATCATCCATTACAACGAGAGGGTTCTTAGAGCCCAACTCTAACTGAAACTTTGTTAAATTTTTTGACGCTGCACTCGCAATCTGAAGGCCTACGTCGTAAGAACCAGTAAAGCTGATTGCGTGCACCTTAGGACTCTCAGCTAATGATTGACCGATTGATGATCCGGACCCCATGACCAAGCTGAATAAACCTTTTGGAATGTCTTGCTTAGAGATAATTTCAGTTAATGCTACCGCACTCGCAGGAGTCAAATTAGCAGGCTTCCAAATAACTGCATTTCCAAAGGCTAGTGCTGGCGCAATTTTCCAGCTCGCAGTTGCAGTTGGAAAGTTCCATGGTGAGATAATTGCAACAGTTCCCATAGGCTCACGACGAACATCAATTTCAATATTTGGCCTGACTGAATCAGCCGTATCACCGCCCTGTCTTAAAACCTCAGCTGCGTAGTAAGTAAAAAATTGGCCTGCCCTGTAAACTTCTCCTTTGCCCTCTACCACAGGCTTGCCTTCCTCTCTAGATAGTAGCTCACCAAGCTCAGCACTTCGCGCCATCATCTCTTCACCAATCTTCATTAATACGGCTTGACGCTGCTCCAATCCTGTTGCAGCCCACTGTCTTTGTGCAACCTGCGCCGAATTAAGAGCATCCTCTAATTGAGCACTGCTAGCTTGAGCAAATTCTCCGATGACATCATTTGTATTTGATGGGTTAATATTCGATATTGAACTTGCACCTTTAACCCAGTCGCCCGCAATGTAGTTATTAGAAAGATTAGACATTATTTTAATTCATTTTTCAAAATGGTAAATTTTACTCTTAATTATTGATATATTAAGAATATAAGCATTTTAGTAGATATAGTATTTTTCACCTTTCTATGAAAAAAAACTGTTGCATTAAGTAAATAATTAATCTACGATACTTTTATTGTATTTATAGTTTAATAGCGATATGTCAACCCCTGCAGAAAGACTCGGTCGAGCAGCAAGAAGATCTGACCGTCTGAAAGTCAAAATTGAAATGCTTCCTACTCTGAAGAGGAATATTCCTCTTACAGAGCCGATGAATGAGGAGCAGATTGAGAAAATGGATGATGCTTCATTGTCCATTCTTGAGGAGGTTGGCGTTGAATTTCATGACCCTATCGCACTAGAGCATTGGAAAGAAGCGGGTGCTGATGTTGAGGGTGAGCGAGTTCGCTTTGATCGAGGTCTCATACGTGAACTAATAGCGTCTATTCCAGAAAGCATCACAATGCATGCTCGAGATCCAGATAAGTCACTAGAAATTGGTGGTAATAATTCTATATTTGTACCAATGACGGGCGCACCCTTCCTCACCGATCTAGAAAATAATAGGCGTCTTCCAACGCTGGATGACCTTGCTAACTTTCATAAGCTTTCTCATATGCTGCCTGCCATTCATTCAAGCGCCCATCACATCGTTGAACCCATGGATCATGCAATTTCTCATAGGCATCTAAGAATCACTTATTCATCCATGAAACACTCCGATAAAACCTTTATGGGGATGACTAGTAGTGGCAAGAATGCTGAAGATGTGATTGAGATGTGCAAGATTCTCTTTGGAGAAAAGTTCATAGATAGTCATGCAGTTGTTACTGGAAACATCAATGGAAACTCTCCGCTTGTTTGGGATCAAACTATGCTCTCTGCACTGAGAGTTTTTTCTGCCCACAATCAGCCAGTGCTCTGCTCTCCTTTTGTTCTTGGGGGTGCCAACACTCCAGCCAGTGTTGCTCCAACCGTAGCTCAAGTCAATGCGGAGGCTTTATCAGCACTCGCATACACTCAGGTTATCCGAAAAGGAACACCTGCGATCTATGGTCATTATTTAGCCACTGTATCAATGCAGTCTGGTGCTCCAATGGCTGGAACGCCCGAAATCTCTTTGATGAATTTTATGATTGGTCAAATGGCAAGGCATTATAAGGTCCCTTGGAGAAGCTCAAATACTTTGGGCGGCTCAAAAGTATTTGACGCTCAATCAGGATATGAGAGCGCATCAACAATGATGGCTGTTCTTTTATCAGGGGCTAACTATATCTGGCATTCTGCTGGATGGAATGAGGCAGGAATGCACTGCTCAATGGCAAAGTTTGTGGTGGATGCAGAGCAGTGTGAAATGGGATATAGAATGGCTGAAGGAGTTCGCTGGGATGACTTTGAGGAAGGCCTAGCTGCGATTAGGGATGTAGGTCCTGGTGGTCATTACCTGGGTCATCAGCACACAATGGAGAACTTTCAAAGGGCCTTTTTTATGCCTAAACTATTTGACAATAATTCTGTTGAGCAATGGCAGGCTGATGGAAGTAAAGATACAATTCAAAGAGGACTTGAAGGGGCAAAAAAACTACTTGAAGATTATCAAGAGCCTAAGCTGGATCAAGCTAAAGATGAGGAGCTATTGGATTACATCGCTAAAAGGGAAACAACAATTCCCAAAATGGAAGCGCTCAATCAGGAGCATTAAACTATGGGCAAAGATAAATCAAATGTTGTTCTTGTGACCGGAGCCAATGGCGGTATTGGAAAAGCTATAGTCAATAAATATTCACGGCAAGGCTTAACTATGGCAATTGCTGATAAAGACGAAGATGCGGCTAACAAACTTGTTCATGAAATCAATCAAAGTAGTGGAAAGGCAATGGCATTCCCTGGCGACCTTTTGGATCAAAATTATTCTGATAATCTTGCTAATGAGGTCAAAGAAAAACTGGGTAGCATTGACATACTCATTAATAATGCTGGCTTAATGAGGCGAGGTGATATTACTCAAACCAGTGATGAGGATTATGAGCTTTCTATGAAGATTAACGTTGAGGCCCCGTTTAGATTAATTCGAGCATCGATTCCGCTTATGGTTGACTCTGGTGGAGGCTCTATCGTGAATATTTCATCATGCTGGGGAATTAATCCGGGACCAAATCATCTGATTTACTGCACGACAAAAGGGGCCTTGGCGGCGATGACAAAATGTTTGGGTAGAGATCATGCACATCAAAACATTCGGATTAATGCAGTATGTCCAAATGAAGTCAATACGCCAATGCTCAGAACGGGCTTTGAGATCAGAGGATTAAATCCTGATGATGCTATTAGAGAATTAAATCAATCCGTTCCGATTGGCCATATTGCTGAGCCGGAGGAGATTGCCGATGTTGTGGCTTTTCTAAGTTCAGATGAAGCTCGATATATTTGTGGATCCTTAGTGGAGATCAATGGTGGAAAAGCGGTTTACTAATAAAGTTGTTGTTGTTACTGGAGCCACAAAAGGGATTGGTTTAGCCTGCGCAGAGCGACTCAAAAATGAAGGTGCAATCGTGTGCGCTATTCAAAGAGGTCATTCAAGCCTCTTTGATTCTTTTGAGTTTGATTTAAGCAAAGAGCAAGACTGCTCTATGAGCATTGATGCCATTATTAAAAAGTATAGTCGTATTGATGTTTTAATCAACAATGCTGGAATGATGAAAGAGTCATCAGTTCTTGATACTTCTCTTGAAGAATGGAATAAAACTATGGCGGTTAATCTTACAGCTCCTTTTTTACTTACGAAGTTTTGCATGCCTTTTCTGATCAACTCTAAAGGCTCTATTGTGAATATTGGTTCAATTGAAGGTATTGGTGCTAATCCGAATCACGCATCCTACTGTGCAAGTAAGGCTGGACTTCATGGATTTACGCGCGCCATAGCGGTTGACCATGGGAAGGATGATGTGAGATGCAACGCAGTAGCGCCAGGATGGATTGATACTGATCTGAACGAAGACTTTATTAATTCGATGTCAGATTCAGAGCAATTTAGAAATAGTATTGGAAGTATCCACCCAGTCAATAGAACAGGTAAAACAGAAGAAGTTGCCTCTTTAGTCGCTTGGCTTGCATCAACAGAATCAAGTTTTGTGACAGGGCAGGTATACACTATTGATGGAGGCAGGATGGCAAAAATAAGCTTGCCGACTCCCAAGGAGAATTTATGAAGTTTGAAGGAATCTACACCCCAGTATTGACTCCGTATGATGATAATCATGCAATCAATTTTGATGCTATTGAGCCTATTATTGAGGATCTCATTAGCAGTGGTGTTCATGGCATAGTCGTTGCTGGAACAACGGGTGAGTACTATGCCCAGGACACTAAAGAGCGCCTTCAGGTCATGAAGATTTCAAAAGATATTATTAATAATAGAGTGCCATGTATTGTAGGTACAGGTGCCATTCGCACTGAGGACTCGGTATTCTTTGCAGAAGAGGCTGCCAAAATAGGTGCGGACGGAATTTTAATAGCGACTCCCCCATACGCGCTCCCAACGGAAAGAGAAAATGCTCTTCATGCACTCGCAATTGATAGGGCCGCTAATCTTCCTATTATGCTTTATAACTATCCCGGAAGAATGGGCTCAATGATGGGTGAGGAGTATCTTGATAGGGTGGGCAGGTCATCTAACTTTTGCGCAATAAAGGAGAGCAGTGGTGATATAAACCGCCTTCATCTTTTGGCGAGAGATTATCCACACATTCAGCTTTGCTGTGGAATGGACGATCAGGCGCTAGAGTTCTTTGCATGGGGGGCGAGTGGATGGGTGTGTGCAGGCTCTAACTTCGCACCAGAGGCTCATGTTGCTCTCTATGAGGCTTGTAGAGTTGAAGGGAACTTCAATAAAGGGAGGCGAATCATGTCAGCAATGATGCCTTTGATGCGGGTTCTTGAGCAAGGCGGAAAATTTATCCAATGCATCAAACACGGATCAATCATGAGGGGACTTCCCGTAGGACCTCCACGAAAGCCACTGCAAAAACTGAATAAAGACGACAAGCGTCAACTAGAACAAGTCATTCGAGTCATGAATCAAACTGTCAATCAAATCAAACAGGAGGGTAGTTAAATGTCAGATCTTCTAACCCATGAGGAATACAGTGCAATTGCAAATTCACTTAACTTCCCAACTAACGCGTTCATCAATGGACAATTCCAATCTTCAAAATCAGGAAAAACATTTGAAACTAAAAACCCTGCAACAGGCAAAGTTATCGCACAAGTTGCAGCCTGCAATGCAGATGACGTGGACCACGCTGTTATCAAAGCAAGGAAGGCGTTCGACCAAGGGCACTGGTCCAAACTTCATCCAAGTGAGAGAAAAAAAGCCCTCATTAAATTATCAAAGCTCATTAAAAGAAATCTAAACGAGCTTGCCGTTATGGAGAGCGTCGATTCAGGTAAACCGGTTCGCGATTGTGCTACGATTGATTTGCCAGAAACGATTGACTGTCTGCTCTGGCATGCTGAGGCAATTGATAAGGTCTACGATCAGACTGCGCCAGCAGGAGAGGATGCCTTATCGGTCATTGTTCGTGAACCCATTGGGGTTGTTGGCTGCGTTTTGCCATGGAACTTTCCTCTTCTCATGATGGCTTGGAAAATAGCGCCCGCGCTTGCCACTGGCAACTCTGTGATTGTGAAACCAGCTGAGCAAACAAGCCTAACCGCTCTGCGACTTGCTGAGCTCGCCATTGATGCTGGAATCCCAAGAGGCGTCCTAAATGTTATACCGGGTATGGGGACCGATGTAGGAGAACCCATTGGCCTCCACTCTGATATTGACATGGTCTCCTTTACTGGCTCAACTGAGACAGGAAAGCGCTTTCTTCGCTACTCAGCAGACTCGAATCTAAAGAAGGTTGTGCTTGAGTGTGGCGGAAAAAATCCAGCAATTGTTCTAGATGATGCTGAAGATTTAGATTTAGTTGCAGAGCATATTGTGAATGCTTCATTTTGGAATATGGGAGAAAACTGCTCAGCAAACTCAAGACTCATTGTTCAAGAAAACATTAAAGAGGCTTTACTTGAAAAAGTACTTGCACATCTTAGAGATTGGAAGACAGGTGATCCTCTCGACCCATCCAATTACCTTGGCTCTTTAGTAGATGAAGAACATTTTAAAAAAGTATGCAGCTATCTAAAACAGGACAACATTCTAGTTGGCGGGATGACTGAAAAACCTAACTATGTCCTTCCTACCATTATCGATCAGGTAGATCCAGATTCTAAAATTGCACAAGAAGAAATTTTTGGGCCTGTCCTCTCAGTTATTACTGTCAAATCTTTCGACGAGGCTATTGCAGTTGCAAACAATACTGAGTATGGATTAGCTGCCAGTGTTTTCACCTCGAACGGTAAAAAAGCAATCAGAGCTGCACGAGCCATTAAAGCTGGGACAGTGACAGTCAACTGTTACGGCGAGGGTGACATGAGTACGCCATTTGGAGGCTATAAACAGTCAGGTTTTGGTGGGAGAGATAATTCCATTCATGCGCACGATCAATACACTGAACTCAAAACAATATGGATTGATCTCTCAGATCGTGCTCCAGAAGAGTCAGTAGATTAAAATAAATGAATCAGATCAAGTTACCAAAAAATCCTGGTGATACAGGCTGGAAAGAAATCATTCCTAAAAGGAAGATTAACCCAAAACTTTCAGATCATCTCAACGCAGATTACCTGATTATTGGCGGAGGCTTTGCGGGCCTCTCTGCGGCTAGGCGTTTAATTCAAATCGATAATAAAGCAAAAATTGCTCTGCTCGAAGCCTGTGAAATTTCAGAAGGCCCTGCCGGTAGAAACTCGGGCTTTATGATTGACTTACCCCACAACTTAGCATCAGATGATTACGTAGGAAGCCTCGATAAAGATCGTGAACAAACCCTGATTAATCGCTGTGCAATTGAATTTGCCAAGAATGCTTCAGAGGAATACGAGATGCCGCCTGAGGCAATTCAGCTGGTTGGAAAAACAAACGCAGCAGCTACCCCAAAAGGGGTGAATTTCAATACTGAGTATGCAAAGCACCTAGACAAGACTAGCGAAAGCTATAAGATGCTCGACTCTAAAGAAATGAAAGACCTGACCGGAATAGATTACTACCTAAATGGTCTATGGACACCAGGGACTGCGATGCTTCAACCCGCACTTTATATCCAGTCACTCGCAGATGGCGTCTCTAAAAACCCCAATACAACCATCTATGAAAACTCTCCAGTCATTTCTCTTGAAGAGGAAGGAATGCATGATGGACAAAAAGTATGGAAGGCTAAAACTAGTCTTGGATCGATATCAAGCCCAAAAGTTATATTAGCAGTCAACGGCTTAGTTGAAAAATTTGGATACTTTCAGAATAGGCTAATGACAATTTTTACCTACTCATCTTTATCAAGAGAGTTAACTTTAGATGAGTCCAATATGCTTGGCGGCTCTCAAGAGTGGGGATTAACTTCAGCTGATGCTATGGGCTCTTCAGTCAGGCGTATTTCTGGAATCGGTGGCAATAGAATCCTGATTCGAAACAGATGGTCATACAACCCAAGCATGGAAGCCTCAGATTCATTTATGAATTCTGCTGCCAATAGCCATGATGAATCATTTAAAGCTCGCTTTCCAATGCTTGATAAAGTATCTATGGATTACTCATGGGGAGGACGTCTTTGCCTGAGTCTTAACAACGTCTTTGCTCAGGGTGAGGTGGATGAAGGCGTCTACTCTGCGTGCTGTCAAAATGGCCTTGGAACTGCCAAAGGAACTGCGATTGGTGTCATTACGGCCGAGAAAATAACTGGAACCATCAATAGCCTTATTCCCGACTTTGTTGATGAAGAAGCGCCAAAAAAACTGATGCCGAAACCATTCATGTGGTTTGGTGTTAATAGCTATATGCGCTGGAAAGAACTGATGGCAGGGAAAGAAAAATAACTCATTCTACTAGCTCTTCATTATTATAAATACAGCAGTGCTCTGGTGGAATTTCTAGCAAAATTTTATCTTCAGGAATGATGCTTTCTCTCTTTACTTTTACTTTAATTTGAATATTATCATTAGTTGCAGAAATGAGCTTATAGTTGCCAAAATCTTCAACTAAATTTATATTAGCTTCAACTGTATTTTCTGATTTCTTATTCACTACATTGATATACTCAGAGCGTATGCCAAGCTTTAAATTACTTTTTTGAGAGTCTGGTAACTTTGTATTTACTTTTAGCTTTAAACCTCCAATAGAAACCTCATTATCTGAAACAGCATCGCATGGATAAATGTTCATTGCTGGAGAGCCAATAAAGTAGCCCACAAAAGTTGTTTTAGGTTTCTCAAAGAGCTCTTTTGGTGTACCTATCTGAACAACATTTCCCTCATTCATGACAATAATATTATCAGCAAAGGTCATTGCTTCATTTTGATCATGTGTTACATAGATAAGTGTCGTTTTATATTTAGCATTGATCTCCTTAAGCTTTCTTCTTAATTTGAATTTCAAGTCAGGGTCAATTACTGTAAGAGGCTCATCCATCAGCACTGCTGCAACATCTTCTCGAACTAGGCCTCTACCCAGTGAAATAAGTTGTTTTTGATCAGCTGTTAATTTTTTTGTAAGCTTATTCAAAAACTCAGTTAAATTTAATAGCTCAGCAACCTCATGAACTTTAGTTTTGATTTTATCCTCATCAAATTTTCGACACCTGAGCGGGAATGCTAAATTATCAAAAACTGTCATGGTGTTATAAATAACTGGAAACTGGAAAACTTGGGCAATGTTTCGCTCCTCAGTGATAACATTTGTAATATCATTTTCATCAAAATAGACATTACCATCAGATGGAGTAATTAAGCCTGACATAATGTTAAGCATCGTTGTCTTTCCACAACCTGATGGGCCTAACAAAGCATATCTTCCTCCATCTTCCCAGGTCAATGAGAATGGGTTTAGGGCATATACTTTATTTTCAGCACTCACATCATAACAATGGCCAACACTTTTAAATTCAATTTTTGCCATTAGTTGCCCCTATATGGTGAAAAAATTAAATCACCATTCGCATCAAAAACGTACAATCTGTTCATATCCATACTTATTTTGACTTGATCATCAAGATTAAAATTGCGAACTTCTTCAATCATCAAAACAACTTTTAATTCATCCTGTTATTGTTCACCCAAAGATTACGGGCGGTACATGTATAGCCTGTCGTCGTGGCCATGATATGCATGGTGAAGATGGGGCTTTTCCAGGCGTTAGTTGTGACGGTGGTTATGCTGAAGCACTTAAAACGTCTGTTCGTAATATTGTTAAGCTCCCGCAAACACTTATTCCAAAGGAAGTTGCTGCTTATGCTGATGCAGGCTTAACGGCTTATCGTGCAGCTAAAAAAGCTTCACGCCATTTGTTGCCTGGACAGAAATGTGTTGTCATAGGTTCAGGCGGTTTAGGACATATTGGCATTCAGGTGTTAAGGTCTATGTGTGCGGCAGATATTATCGTTGTAGATCCATCCGATTTATCACTATCATTAGCCGAATCATGTGGAGCAGATGCCTTGGTTAAGGCAGATGGTAATGAAGTTCAAAAAGTACTCGAGCTTACTAATGGTCGAGGTGCTGAAGCCGTTTTAGACTTTGTTGCAGAGCGTGGAACAACTGCTAAAGGCTTGGCGATGACACGTGATATGGGTAGTTATTATGTTATTGGTTATGGTGAAGACATTAATGTTAGTGCCTTTGAGATGATTACGACTGAAAAAAATATTATTGGAAATTTAGTTGGAACTTGGGCTGAATTGACAGAACTAATGGAGCTAGCGAATAGAGGGCATGTTCATCTAGCGACACAAGAATTTTCATTAGAGAACGCTAATGAAGCTTTACAAGCGTTAAATGGTGGAAAGGTTAAAGGACGTGCCGTCCTTGTACCGTAAATAGAGAGAAAAAGATAAGTGTGACTTTCACACAAATAAACTAGGAGATAGTAATGAAATTTAAAACATACAAGAGCGGACTGCTCGCTGCAATATGTACTTTTACATTTTCGCAGGGAGTCAGCGCTGATACGTGGAGTGATCAATTTCCACATATCAAAGGAACTGGAGATATTGCAGGTGAATGTTCGTACGAAGCAATGTCTAAGAAAGACTATAGTGGAGAAAAGCTACGAATTCTTACTCATGCTGTTCCAGTAATGGGTGAGCCTACTGCATTGCATGCTGATGCTTTTCAAAAATTAACAGGAGCAGAGGTCAATGTTGTTCATGTTCCGGCTGGTGATCTATATTCAAAATCAATGATTCCATTTCAGACTGGACAAGCGCCATATGATGTCGTGTTCGGTTTCTCAAACTGGATCAATGACTGGAAGCCATACTTAGAGCCTGTTCCACAAAAGTATTTAGATATGGCACAAATGCAAGACGTTACTGCGAGTCACAAGGCTATCAACACATGGGAAGGTGATATGTTTCAATTTCCAATTGATGGAGATCGTCATTACCTCAAGTACCGCACCGACGTAATTGAGAATCCTGAATACCAGGCAAAATATAAAGCTGATACTGGTAGAACTCTTAAAGTACCAACAACTTGGAAAGAGTATGCAGAGATTGCAACATACTTTAATGGTTGGGATTGGGATAATGATGGTGAGCTAGAATATGGCTCAGCTGAAGTGATGAAGAAGGACGACCTAATGTATGCCGCTTTCTTCTCTAGATCAGTTGGTTATTCTAAAAATCCAAGAACTCCTGGCGGTTTCTATTTTGATTTAGAAACTATGGAGCCGCTTATTAATAATCCAGGTTTTGTTGAGGCACTGACGGACTGGGTTGAAGCTACTAACTATATTCCACCAGGTGGAACTAACTTTGGTCTAGGTGATGAAATCAATTCATTCGGTGGTGGCCAGACATTATTCAGTTTCTCATGGGATGATGCTTTTGTAGCTGCAATGGAGCCAGATAGTGCGATTAGAAACATGGTAAAAGCCGCTCCACTTCCAGGTGCTGAAAAGGTCTGGAATAGAATGGATGGTTCATGGGATATGGGTCATAACCATGCTCCATACGTCGTTTGGGGCTGGACAGCTGCTGTTCCTAAGAAAGCTAAGAATCAAGAAGTTGCATTTGACTATTTATGCTTCTTTGCTAATGATGCAAACCACGTTGCCGACTTAGGTGTTGGAAGATTTGGTGTTAATCCATATAAGAAGTCTGACTTTGATGCCGAGATTTATATGGCTAATGGATGGGATCCATTAGTTGCTTTAAGCTACGCATCAACTCTTATGGAAATGGAAGAATACAGTACAAATCGTGTATTCCCTCTTAAAGTGCCAGGCACAAACCAGTTTGTATCTGCTGTGGCAACAGGTACTGCAAAAGCTTTAGCTGGTCAACTTAGTCCTCAAGAAGCAATGGACGAAGTCGCTGCAGAGTGGAAGAAAATCGTCGAAAGAGTAGGCGCTGATAACATCAGAGACGCTTATGCTGTTGGCGTTGCGCTTGAAGATAATATTAATTAATTTATATTAATCTTCTCCTTGTATAACCGCCTTCAATCGAAGGCGGTTATATTTTTTGTTATAATTTTTTGTTATGAATTTTAAACATAAATTTGTTTTTCTTATGCCAGGCCTTTTAGTTCTGCTTGGTATTTTAATTTTCCCAATTATATTTACCGTTAGGCTGAGTTTTTCAGGATGGGATAGTTTTAATCCTGGTTTAGATTTTATTGGAATGGAGAACTATATAAGACTTTTTACAGATGATAAAAGGTTTTGGGAGTCTTTTCTTAGGCTTGGTTTTCTATCGATCACAACAGTTTTTTTACAATACATTATTGGCTTTGGTTTAGCATTACTAGTCTGGAAGGAAATTAAATTTAAAAGATTTTTTCGAGTTCTATTTTTAATACCAATGATGACAACACCAGTCATCATGACGGTTATTTGGAGAACTTTTTTTCATGAGTCACTAGGGCCTGTCAATGACTTTTTTAGTTTGTTTGGAATGGCCCCGCCTTGGTTATCTCATGAAGTTTTAGCGCTTGTAACAGTAATGATTGTAGAAGTATGGCAGTGGACTCCTTTTATGTTCTTGCTTATGCTAGCAGGTTTACTCTCATTACCAAAAGAACCATTTTTAGCTGCTGCAATTGATGGTGCAAGCTCAATTAGAAAGTTTATATATGTCACTTTTCCATTAATGGCGCCGATTTCCATTGGTGCAATAATTATTCGTTTGATTGAGGCATCCAAGATTATGGATACAATATTTGTCCTCACATCAGGAGGTCCTGGAACCTCTACGGAGACATCAAGCTTTTATATATTTATAAAAGGTTTAAGAGAGTTTCAGATTGGCTATTCAGCCACGTTATCCTTCACATACTTAATCATAATGATTATTTCTTTAACATTTATAGCTAAATTTCTTACTAAAATATTTATGAAAGGAGATGCTGAATGAAAACTCTATACACCACCTTAAAGTATTCAGCTGTCACTCTATGGTCAATGTTTGTTATTGCTCCTTTTCTGTGGGCGATTTCCACATCTTTTAAGGATTTTAATTCTGTTACATCTGGCGTATCTTATATTCCATGGCTTCAATTTGAACCCTCATTTGAAGGTTGGAAGGTTTTAACAAAGCCAGCTTCTGAAGGTGGTATCAATATAGTGGAGCCTTACTTTAATAGTATTTTTGTGACGCTTACCTCTAGTTTAATTAGTATTATTCTCGGAACACTTGCTGCTTATGCTCTTTCAAGATTTACCTTTAAAGCGGGTTTTGTAAAAAACAGTGACATCACATTTTTCTTTATTTCTCAAAGAATTATGCCGCCCATCGTTTTGTCAATACCATTTTTTCTGATGCTTGGTTATCTCAGTTTGCTGGATACTTTGATGGGTCTTGTTATGGTTTACATAGTGCTCTTAATGCCAATCGCTGTTTGGATCATGGTTGACTTTTTTAATAAAGTTCCTCGAGAGATAGATGAAACGGCCCTTATAGATGGGTGTAACCCTTATCAGGCTTTTTATAAGGTTGTCCTGCCAAACTCAATACCGGGTTTAATTGTTGCAGGTATGTTTTGCATTATCTTCGGATGGATTGATTTCTTTTTTGCCTTTATATTAACTTTTACAGAGGTTCAATTACTTCCTGTTGCCATCGTTGCACTTAACTCTTCAATTACACCATGGTGGAGTTTGTCTGCAGCTGCTTTAGTTTCAGTAGCTCCATTAATTGTTGTTGCATTCATAGTCGAGCGATATCTATCAAAAGGAAATCTTTC
>CABWZU010000004.1:0-42287 GCA_902510115.1 uncultured Gammaproteobacteria bacterium
AGCCTGCAACACCGTTTCAATATAGAGCTTTGCGAATCCCCGCGAATAGTTCATTTCTGGTTGTTTTTTAGATTTGAGACGTTCCTTAATTTCCGAGTCAGAAACTAAAAGCTCTAACACTCCATTATGGGCGTCAACTCGAATTCGATCACCAGTCTCAACAATCGAGATTGGACCACCCACGTTGGCTTCTGGAGCAACATGCAGAACTATAGTTCCAAATGCTGTTCCTGACATCCTTGCATCAGAAATACGAATCATATCTCTTACGCCTTGCTCTACGAGCACTTTGGGTATTGGCATATTGCCAACCTCTGGCATTCCTGGGTAGCCCTTGGGCCCGCATCCTTTTAAAACAAGAATGGTATCTTTGGTAACTGGCAAGTCAGGTTTGTCAATATTTTCTTTTAAATCCTCAATATCTTCAAAAACATATGCAACTCCCTCATGATTTAATAGATCATCGGAAGCTGCAGCAGGTTTAATAATAGCTCCATTCGGTGCAAGATTACCCCTGAGCACTCTCAATCCAGCAGAAGGCTTAAGCGGTTTATCAATAGTCCTAATGACATCTTCATTCAGAATCTCTGCCTCATTGAAGAAATGAGATATATCTTTGTTTAATATTGTGTTTGCTGGCTTGATGAAACCCTTAATTTGATCCATAACAGCTGGAATTCCGCCGGCATAACAAAAATCCTCCATCAAGAACTCTCCAGAAGGCATACAGTTGACCAGCAATGGAATGTCTCCAGCTTTATCAAAGTCCTCGAGATTCAGATCAATTCCTGATCTTCCGGCTAAGGCTAGCAAGTGAATAACTGAATTTGTTGAGCCACCAATTGCACTGTTCAGAGTGATCGCATTCTGAAAACTTTCTTTAGTAATGACTTTGGATAAATTGAGCTCTTCCTCAACCATCTCTACAATTCTTTTTCCTGACAAATGAGCAAGGGTCATTCGTCTTGCGTCGACTGCAGGCAGAGTTGCATTTGTTGGTAAACTGAGCCCCATCCCCTCTACCAAACTTGCCATAGTTGAAGCCGTCCCCATAGTCATGCAAACGCCGGAGGATCGGCTCATACCGGTTTCAACTGCCATGAACTCTTTTAGAGTCATATCTCCAGCCCTAACCTCTTCTGAGAATCGCCAGACATCTGTTCCAGAGCCTATGTCTTGGCCCTTATATTTTCCATTAAGCATTGGGCCTGCGGAGATGACAATAGTTGGTAAATCAACACTAGCTGCACCCATAAGCTGGCCTGGGGTCGTTTTGTCACAGCCGCCCAAAAGAACAACTCCATCCATTCCATAAGCCCGAATACTCTCCTCAACATCCATTGACAAAAGGTTTCGAAAAAGCATTGCTGTTGGCTTCATTTGAGTTTCGCCTAGAGACATTACAGGAAACTCAAGTGGGACTCCTCCAGCCTCCCAAACACCCCTCTTGACTCCCTCAGCAAGATGCTTCAAGCCTGCATTACATGGAGTAAGCTCTGACCAAGTATTACAAATACCAATAATTGGTCGTCCATCAAACACATGGTCTGGAAGCCCTTGGCTTTTCATCCAGCTTCGATGAATAAAGCCATCTTTATCCATTTTTCCGTACCAGTTTGAAGATCGTCGATTATTTGATTTACTCATGCCGCCTTCTCTCCCTCTATAACCATTATGTTGGCTGGAAAAACTTTAGGTAATTGAAGACCTTGAGTCATTAGAAATTGTCCACTTAACATTAATTTTTTAGTCAATAAGCCTTTCTCTGACTTACCTAATGATTTGATTTCTTTTGTGTTGAGAAGAGAAATATTATACATCGACTTTGAGTCAAGCCCAGCTAGCACTAATGGTGCAGATGAACTAACTTCTGAAGCAGCATTTTGACCAGCAAAAACTACAAAATGGTCTCCATTTGAATTCATTTGGATTTCCGCAATTACACTTTTATCAATGCAGGGAAGTCTAAGAATATTTGCACTCATCATCCATTCTCGATTCTGCTTCCACCATAATGTTACAGATTTAAGAAGTTGTTTATCTTCAGAAGACAATTCTCTTGGATCCATCTCAAAACCCATATGTCTTTGTGCTGCTACCCATGCTCTGAAGGACATTGACAACTCTCGCCCAGATGTATGGCAAACTTTTGGACCCACATGGCTTCCGGTTACGGACAGCGGTAACCAAATAAGCGCCTCATGCTGTATGCGTAATCTTTCTAAAGCATCATTACTATCGGATAACCAGACTCTTTGAGTATGCTCTAATATCCCATAATCAATCCTTCCACCGCCCGAAGAGCAGGATTCAATTTCTAGGCCTGGATGAGCTTCTCTTAGCCTACCCAAAAGACTATATAGAGCCCTCGTTTGTGATGCATCTGGATAAGGCAGAACTCTATTATGATCCCATTTGACATATTCAATTGGATACTCATTTAATATCGAGTCGATGCTTTCAAAAAGATATTCCTGTACTTCTTTGATAGAAATATCAAGAACATATTGTCCTCTTCCAAGAGATTGGCTTACTTCTCCCATAATCCAGTCTGGATGAGAGCGAAATAAATCGCTATCTGGACTGACCATCTCGGGTTCAAACCAAAGCCCAAAAGTCATACCAGTAGAATGAATATGCTTTATAAGTGGATGCAGACCTTCTGGATATTTTTGGTCGTCAACAGACCAGTCTCCAAGACTTGTTTTGGCAGTATTTCTTCCCTTGAACCATCCATCATCTAGAACAAACCTTTCAGCACCAATTTCAGCAGCTATGGTTGCTATCTCTTTGAGTTCTTCAATGTTATGATCAAAATAAACCGCCTCCCAACAGTTATAGTGAACAGGCCTAATAGAATCTTTTGGAAGATCAACAATTGAGTTAGACACAAAGCCTCTAAAGTTACAACCTACACCACCTGCTCCATCTTCCGAATGAGTAATATAAAGTTTTGCAGTTTCAAAGCTTTTGCCAGGACTTAATTCACTATTCTCTGTGTGCCCAAATTGGATTTGCTTTCGTCCATCTTGGAGCTGCTCTGCAACCATGCGATGACCACCAGACCAGCCATAGTGAAAACCATAGCAAGAGCCTGAATTTTCAGAGCTTCCAGAAGCAGGAATCAATAGCCCTGGAAAATGAGCGTGGCTTGTGGTTCCTACCCTTGATTCCCTTAAGTGTGTTCCTGTGACCCATGGCGTTGTCTGTCTTCTAAATTCGCCGCCCCAGTGACCGCCATAGCCAACGATCTCATTGGTATTTTGTGAAACCTCTATAACGGGAGCAGATAACCACTCCATAACGATTGGATCAACGCTTTCAATTTTGGCACCTAAAGCAAATACATCATCCTCGATCAGAGCATCAATCGTGGCTGTATACGTTAATCCTAGTTCTTTGTCCTTATAGATTAAAGTTAGGGAGTTAGCGCTGACCTTGTCAGAATGAAAAACAAAACTAGATAAGAGTAACTGACCATTAATATCCCTCATCTTAGATCCCAACTGTCCGGAAAAGTTAGCCGACTGTTCTGGCAAAATTGATAGCTCAGGGACTAAATCTATGAGGTTGTCTCCCCAGTCTTTTTTTGACGCCTCAATCATTTCATCTAGACTTTCATGGCTTGGCAAACTCTCGCCCCAATATATAACACAGGGCAATCGATTGCCTGAAGATGACAACACCAATGATTGATTATTAGTATCAAGTCGCCATTGTTTTATCATTTGACAGCACCCAAAGTTAAGCCAGCAATAAAGTGTTTTTGCATTAGGAAAAACATCAAAACTGGAGGTAGCGCAGCAATGATTGAACCGGCTGAAACCAAATGCTGGTTATAAACCCATTGCCCATTAAGTGAATTTAGTCCTGCAGTCACTGGCATAGCATCGGCACCTTGAGTCAAGACAATAGCCCAAAAATAATCATTCCAAATAAACGTAAAAATTAATACCGATAGAGCAGCCATTGCTGGACGCATTAAAGGAACCACAATGTACCAGAAAATCTTAAATTCTGAAACGCCTTCAACTCGAGCAGCCTCAATAAGCTCATAAGGCAATGCCCTGATAAAGTTTCGCATAAAAAAGGTACAGAAGCCAGTTTGAAAAGCAATATGAAAGACCACCAATCCCCAGACAGAGTTGTATAAACCAAGAGAAAGTGAAAGGTCCCTTACTGGAACCATAAGTATCTGGAAGGGAATAAAGTTTCCTGCGACAAACATAAAAAACACAAACAGGTTTAGCTTGAATCGATAAACTCCTAAAGCAAAACCAGTAAGACTTGACAACACAATGGCACCAATAACAGTAGGAATAGTAATCTTGAAGCTATTGAGTATGTAATAACCAAGAGGAGAATCTGTAAAAACTGCCGTATAGTTCTCCATGAAGTTAATTGAAGTTGGCATTCCCCAGTAGTTTCCTGAATTGATATCTGCTCCAGAGCGAATTGAGGTTAAAGCTACTGCGAGCAGCGGAAGCAGCCAAATAATAATTGAAATGGGAAGCGCTATCTTATAAAGAAGCTGGGTCGATGGTTTAGTTCTTTCAACTGGGGTAGGGAACATAATTAGCTACCTTTCTCATCTTGATAAAGTCTATACAGAATTGTTGCAATATAAACCATCATTATTAATAATAGGACGACTGCAATAGCTGCACCATAACCCATCCGGAAACCATACTCTGAGAATGCTTTTTCGTACATATAATAGGCGAGCACGCGACTAGATCCCCAAGGGCCACCCCCAGTCATAATGTCAATGAGATCAAAGGATCTTAAAGCGCCAATAATAGTTACAACGACTGCAATGAAAGTTGCAGGCTTAAGTTGAGGTAAGATTACGTACCATAGCATTCTCCAACCTCTTGCGTTGTCGATTCGACCTGCTTCAATTTGCTCTGGATCGACTGAGTTTAATCCAGTTAAATATAAAATCATGCAGTAAGCCGTTTGAGGCCATAAGCCAGCAGCAATGATGCCATAAGTGACATAATCTTCCTCAGCAAGAATGGCAATTGTATCAAAACCAAAAAACTCTAAAATGATGTTAAGTAGCCCATTAGAGGGATCATAAAACCAGCTGAAAACCAGGCCAACTACAACCTGAGATATAACAAAAGGAAAGAAAAATATAGACTTATAAATCCGTATCCCTCTGACTGTTTGATTAAGAAATAGTGCTGCAAAAAGTCCTGCTGGAACTGCTAAGAGATACAAAACAAGCCAGATAACATTATTTTTTAATGAAACAATGAAGTACTCATCATCCAAAAGTTCGATATAGTTTTCAGCTCCAATGTAGGTTTTTGCACCTAAACCATCCCACTGATAAAAACTTAAATTAATCGATTGAAAGATAGGAAAAATAACATAAAGAGAAAACATAAATATGCCAGGAGCCAAAAAAATCCATGGCGCTATCTTGAGTTGATTATTTTTCCAGTAAGAATACATACCTACTTAAGATTAAAAAATTAAAAAAAAAGTCCCGTGTCAAGAATACTTGAACACGGGACATAGTAAAACCTTATTGATTAATAAAGTCTTTGACGAGCTTTTTCTAGACGCTCTAGAATCTTCTCTAAACGCTCAGGCTTAACCATGAACTCTTGAAAAGCTTCCATACCAATAGAGGCCATTTCAGCTTTAGTGTCACGATCATAGAACTGAGCAACACCGCCTGGGGCATCGTTATTCAGCATGCTAAATGCTTGGTTTAGGAACTTGTCATTCGTCACTCCTGCACCAGCATTAGTTGGCAGTTGTCCAAGCGCTTTGTTCCAAGCTGTCTGAACATCAGGACGTGCTGCATAAGCTAAGAAACGCTTAGCATCTGCAACGTTTTTAGCACCAGAAGTCAAGTGGATTGTGTCCGTAGGCGCTTCTTCAGCCATAGGTATCCCTGGAGTTATTTCAGGGAACTGGAACAGTCCAAGAGTGCTATCATCAAGACCTAGCTCTTTTAATGGAGCAACAGCGAAGTTACCCATAATGTACATTGCAGCTTCACCGTTAGCCATTGGCGCTAAAGCTTCTTGCCAGCTCAGTGCAGCATGATTTTCTAGGAAGAAACCACCATCAATCAACTGCTGATAGTTCGCCATTGTTGCGCGCACTCTCTCATCAGTCCATGCGATATCACCACTAGTAAGAGCCATATGGAAGTCATAGCCATTTGTACGAAGGTTTAAGTAGTCAAATACACCACCTGCAGTCCAAAGATACTTTGAACCAATAGTGATTGGAGTAATGCCGTTAGCTTTTAAAGTTTCACCAGCAGCAATAAACTCATCCCAATTAGTAGGAACAGCAATACCTAGGTCTTCAAAGATATCTTGGCGGTAATAAACTCCCCAGTTGTAGTAAGTATATGGAATACCCCATTTCTGGCCATCCATCGTCATACCTGGAGCTGATGAAGCCATCAATGAATATAGACCTTGATCAGCCCATACATCATCAATTGGCGCAAATAAACCTGCCTCAACAAATGGAGCCATTCTATTTCCTGCATACCAGAATGCAATGTCTGGTGCATCAGCACTTAGGAAGTTACGAATTGCAGCCTTATAGCCTTCATGATCAAACAGGTTATAAACAACATCGACATCTGGGTTTTCAGCTTCGAATCCATCTATAACAGCCTGAAATGCAGCCTTAGGTGCTGGATCTGAAGTGTCACCATTAATGACAAGTGTTCCAGCAACAGCAGAAGTACCAGCCAGAATACCGGCGAGTGCTAAAGCTATTTGGTTTTTAAATATTTTTTTCACTTTTTATCTCCTATTATTAAAAAAGTAAACTTCTTTTTGATTACATACCTTTGTGAAGAAATTCACTTAAATATGACAAATCAAGAGTAAGTATACATCAATATGTATTCATGTGAATATATTTGTCCAACTATTAGTACAGGGTTCCACTATATGAAACTAAGCTAAAAAATTATAGGGATTTCAATACTAACACGTAATTAAATTCGTTTAGTATTAGAGTGTAAAATGTACATATTCTTATTCAGGAGTGACGTTATGGGTATGCCAGGACCATTTGAACTAATTATTATCTTAGTGATTGTGCTTTTAATATTCGGTGGTAAAAGACTTAAAAATATTGGTAATGATCTTGGAGGCGCAATCAAAGGCTTCAGGTCTTCGATGAAAGAATCAGAATCCAAAGAAAAGGATGAAGTCATTGAGGCTAAAGTTGAGGCTGATGACGAAACGGATAAGAAATAAATTTCATTTCTAATTACACAATTTTATGTTTGATTTTGGCTTCTGGGAAATTGCCATTATTGGCATCATCACTCTTATCGTCGTTGGCCCTGAGAAGATGCCAACACTTGCAAGAAAGGCGGGGCTTTACTTTGGCAAGCTTAATAAGTTTTTCAATAAAGTAAAGTCAGACATAAATGAAGAGCTTAGAATGGACGAGATCAAAGAGCAAATGTCCATGGATGAGGAAAAAATCATACTCTCCGAAGTTACTGAAGATATTCAATCCAGCGTAGATTCTCTCAAAGAGGAAAATATTTTTTCTGATAAGAAGACTAAATAAGCGATGACTGACCAAAAGAATTCAATGGAGAAGCTTCCTTTAGTTCAACATCTGATTGAACTTAGAAAATCATTACTTCGCTCTGTCATTTCAATTGCTATCTTTTTTGTTATTCTGTTTCCTTTTGCTGATGAAATCTATAATTTCATTGCAGCGCCGATTGTTCAAGCAATACCTGGATCAAATCTGATTGCTATAGGCGTCATCTCTCCCTTTCTGACGCCTCTAAAAATGTCCTTAATCCTAGCTATCTATATAGCTATGCCCTATCTTCTTTATCAATTATGGATGTTTATAGCGCCAGCCCTTTATCGGCATGAAAAAAGATTGGTACTACCCCTTGTTGTTTCTTCAACGCTTTTGTTTTATGCTGGAATAGTATTTTCCTTCTATATAGTTTTTCCAGTAATCTTTGGATTTCTAGCTGGAGTAGGACCTGACTCGGTTAACTTTGCCCCTGATATTCAGTACTATTTAGACTTTATACTGAAAGTGTCCTTTGCTTTTGGGGTGGCTTTTGAGGTTCCCGTTATTACAATCCTTTTAATCATTTTTGGTGTGACAACCCCGCAAAAACTCAAGAAAAATCGATCTTATATCATTATTGGATCTTTTGTTATTGGTATGATTCTTACCCCTCCAGATGTCATATCACAATTTTTAATAGCGATACCAATTTGGCTTTTGTTTGAGGCGGGTTTAATATTTTCTTCGTTTTTTAAAGTTCGTGAGAATGACAAGCAAAGAAGCTCAAATAGCTCTGAAAATGATTGGACATCCAAGTCTCATAACGACATGATGGATAAGGTAGAGAAAGAAATGAATGACAATGTTACAAGGCATGACAAAAAGAAATAATCTAAAAAATTGATACAAAATAATCTCTAATCTAAAGATAATTCCAGAACAAAAAAAACGCGCCACTAAGGCGCGTTTTTAGTATTACTCGATGGATTTTAGTTTGGATATTGACTATCAATACCTTCAACATAGAAATCCATTGTTAGTAGATCAGGAAAGTTAGGTGGCGTTTCACCCTCTGCTAACCATGGGCTACCATCTTGCTTATTAATTGGTCCTGTAAATGGATGAATTTTTCCCATTGACAAGTCGATAATAGTTTGCATTGCCTCATTCTTAACGTCAGTAGGCATATTATTATTCATTGGAGCAAACTTAACCATGCCTTGCTGAACACCCGCAAAAGTGTCAGAAGAACTCCAAGTTCCATCTCTTACCGCTGCAATTCTATCTGCATAGTAAGGGCCCCAATCATTAATAATTCCAGTCAACTGAGCATTTGGACCCCATTCACTCATGTTCGAAGCCTGACCAAATGCATGGATACCTTTCTCCTCAGCAACTGACATTGCCGCAGTAGAGTCAGTATGTTGCATTAATACATCAGCGCCTTGAGCAATTAGAGCGTTAGCAGCATCCGCTTCCTTGCCTGGGTCATACCATGTGTAAACCCAAACAACCTTTATCTGGACATCAGGATTAACTGATCTTGCAGCTAAAAAAGCAGAGTTAATTCCGCGAATTACTTCAGGTATTGGGAATGATGCAATGTAACCGATAACATTGCTCTTTGTCATTCTTCCAGCAATCTTACCAATAACATGTCTTCCTTCATAGAATCTCGCTGAATAGACAGATAAGTTATCTTCTAACATGTAACCAGTAGCGTGCTCAAACTTAACGTCTGGGTAACGCTTAGCAACCTTAACGGTTGGATTCATGTATCCAAATGAAGTTGTAAATACAATATCATTTTTTCGGGCAAGACTCGTAATAACTCGCTCAGAGTCAGAGTTCTCTGCAACGCTTTCTATTGTTGTCATTATTACATCGTCACCCAATTTTTCCTTAGCATATTTGACCCCTTCATCATGCGCATAGGTCCAACCATGGTCACCTGTTGGACCAATGTAAACAAATGCAGCTTTGACTGGATCAGCTGAGACATTACTAGTAAACGCTAAAACTACGCTCAAAAAAGATAGTTTTAAAATACTAGAGAATCTACTATTAGACATACTTCTTCTCCTTTTAATTATTGAACAAATTAACTTACTTCTTACTTCTTTAAAAATACAATCACCTAATTAGGATGTTGAATGAAATATTCTACCCAAACAATTCGGAACTGTGCGATTTGTTTTATTTTTTAATCTAATTCTTAAACTAACTAATATCACTATAGTTGCTAGATAAGGCAGCATTGATAAATACTGGGCACTTATCCTAATATCGAAACCTTGAGCATGAAGCTGAAGAACAGTGATTCCACCAAATAGAATTGCACCTAAAATAATTCTAAATGGTTGCCAAGATGCAAATACAACCAATCCAAGTGCAATCCAACCTCTTCCCGCAGTCATCTCTTCACCCCAGATCGGGACTTGAACAAGTGATAAAAAGGCACCGCCAACACCAGCCATGGCTCCACCAAATAAAATAGCCATAAATCTATACCTGACTACGTTGTGGCCAATTGCATGTGCCGCATCATGATTATCGCCTATTGATCGCAAAATAAGTCCTTGCTTCGTCTTAAAAAGAAACCACCAAACCAAGTAAACCATCAAGAAGGCTAAATAAACAAGAGGATTCATAGAGAAAATTAATGGACCAATAAATGGAATGTCGGATAAAACAGGGATATGAATAGCCTTAATTAAAACTATCGTCTCTTCTGTGTAACCCCGTCCAGCAAATGCTGAAAAACCCAGACCAAAAAGGGTTAATGCAAGACCAGTTGCAACCTGATTTGTCAGCAAAAATTGGGTTAAAACAGCAAAAATAGAGGAAATAGCCATGCCGCCCAAAAGGGCCGCAAATACAGCTAAAAATGGATTACCAGTATGGAACTGAACAATAAAGCCAAGAAGTGCGCCTACAATCATCATACCTTCGACGCCAAGATTAAGAACTCCAGATCTTTCCACTAAAAGCTCACCAATTGCTGCAAAAATAAGTGGCGTAGAGGCAATACTTATTCCAATAATAATATTTATAAATAAACTTTCATTCATAGTTTTTTAGTTTTTAGTTTTATTAAATACTACTTTGTATTTAATTAATATGTCACATGCAAGAAAATAAAAAAGAAGCATCCCCTGAAAAATTTGAGTAATTGAGCTTGGGAGATTGTACTCAATCTGAACCTCTTCACCTCCTACATAGCTGAGCGCAATTAGCAAAGATGAAAACAGAATGCCAATTGGATGCAATCGTGCTAAAAATGCAACAATAATGGCTGTAAACCCATAAAACTGAGGTAGTCCTGGAGTTAATTGGCCAGCAGGACCAGAGGCTTCAAAAAATCCAGCCAACCCAGCAAGCCCTCCTGAAATAAGTAATGAGTATAAAACCGTTTTATTATCATTAAAACCAGCAAATTTAGCTGCCCTAGGAGCGCTTCCTGTAATCTTAATCTGCATGCCAAACATATGTTTTTTAATGCCAAACCAAGCAATAAAGGAAAGAATAATAGCCAAAATGAATCCAATATGTAGTCGAGTCCCATCCCATATGATTGGGAGTAAAGCACCGTCATGAAACATTCTGCTTTCTGGGAAGTTAAACCCTGCAGGATTTCTTAGAGGACCTTGGAGCATCGCACTTAAAAGCAAAACAGCAACATAAGTCAACATCAGAGTAACTAATATTTCATTGACTTGGTATCTAATCCGAAGAAATGCAGCAATACTCGCATACAACATACCTCCCAAAATTGCCGCTAAAGCCATTAAAGGTAAAAGCCAAAAGCCCTCAACATTATAAAAATAAAGCCCTACTGCACCACCTGTAATTCCGCCAATTACATATTGACCCTCAGCTCCAATATTCCATATTCCAGCTCTAAAGCCAATTGATAAACCAAGACCAATAATGATTAATGGAGCTGCCTTTACCAATAATTCTGGGAATAAGTAGGAGTCAGTAAGTGGTAAAACAAATAGTGTGAAAAAAACACTTGAAACTTTAATATCATCCAAAATAAATATAAATATTATTAATGCTGATAGCGCAGTTAGTGTCAGTGCAAGCAATGGAGATAATAAAATCATCACTTTTGAATTTTCAACTCTTGGGATAAGCTTAATCATTAGCTTTCACTCCCAACCATAAGCTGTGAAATCTTTTCAAGCCCATTATTTTTCATATCAACGGCTTCTGAAAGCTTTCCTTCTGACAAAACATGGATTTGTTCACACAAACTTAGGATTTCATCTAAATCTTGCGAAATAATTAAAATAGCTGAACCATTATCTGCTAATGAGATTAATGACTGATGAATATTATTCGCAGATCCTGCATCCACTCCCCAGGTAGGCTGAGAAACTATAAGCAGTTGTGGATTTCTGATAAGCTCTCTTCCAACCATAAATTTTTGCAAGTTTCCTCCTGAGAGAGATTTGGCCAACATTTTACTTGAAGGTGTTTGAACCTTATAATCCTCAATGACTTTCTCAGAAAAATTTGCAACACTATTCCAATCGATTACTCCACTTGAAGTCATACCAGAGGAGTCAGGCCTGCTCAGCAACATATTCTCATCAAGACTCATATCGGGAACGGCTCCATGCCCTAAGCGCTCTTCTGGAATAAAGAACATTGAAAGCTGTCTTCGCTCATGAGAGCCTAATAAGCCAACATCTTGGCCATTAAAATTTAGAACTCCATCACCTGAAGATTTTTCTCCGATCAGTAGCTCCATCAGCTCATCTTGACCATTGCCTGCTACACCAGCAATACCAACAATACTTCCTTGTTTTATAGTCAAATTAATTTTCTCTAAATCTACCCCATACAAATCGTCACTTTTTTCGCTTAGATTATTTATAGAAAAAATCTCAGATCCAATGTTTATTTTGCTTCTGGCTAGCTCGGTAAGTTTTTTTCCAATCATCATTTCAGCAAGTTCTTTTTGGGAATGATCTTGGGGTACACAGCTTTGAACTAGCTGACCTCCTCTAAGGATTGTTGCCTCGCTACAAATCTCTCGAACTTCTTCGAGTTTGTGCGAAATATACAGAATAGAACAACCATCATCTGCAAGCTTTTTTAGAGTAACAAACAAATCAGAAACTTCTTGCGGGGTCAAAACTGAAGTAGGCTCATCCATAATTAATAATTTTGGATTTTGAAGTAAGCAGCGAATGATTTCGACTCTCTGCCTTGCACCAACAGAAAGGTCACCAACAACTTGTTGAGGATTCACATCCAGCCCATATTGCTTTGAATATTTTAAGATTTCATCAGTAAAGTTTTGGTTAAGCCCGACTCCATCCAGTCCCAAAATAATGTTCTCTTCCACAGTTAAAGACTCAAATAATGAAAAATGCTGAAAGACCATTGCAATTCCATTCTCTCTGGCCTCAAATGGATTTTTAGGGCTATAACTATTTCCACCCCACCTCATTTCACCACTATCTGGCATCAAGGAGCCATAAATTATTTTTACTAATGTTGATTTTCCAGCACCATTTTCACCCAAAAGTGCATGGATACTTGAGTCCTTAATGTTCAAAGAAACAGTATCGTTTGCCTTAAGGTCACCATAAGATTTAGTAATATTGGAAACTTCTAATTGATAATTCATAGCGCTTCAATTTGTTTTTTATTTTCAATAAAATTAATTAAGTCCATTGCAATGGTTACAGCAATCGCAGTGGGAGACTTTAAAAATTTTTGTTTTTCACCAATTGGGCAAGTAAATTTATTAACCACTTCTTCAGGATAATTCTTTTGAATGAATCGATCTCTAAATTTTTTCCCCTTAATTGTTGAGCCAATCATACCCAAATAACTGAAGTTGTTTTGAAGAATCATTTGTTCTGAAATCTCAAAATCAATTTTGTGACTATAGGTGATTACTAAACAGTAAACATTTTTTGGGAGTTCTGAAACACTCTCAACTATATCATCACAGATAATTTTTACTTGCGAAGTATCTCCTTGAAACTTATCAAATTGTTCTTGGCGATCATCGATCCAAAATAATTTAACAGGGAGATTGATGAGGATAGGCATTAGAGCCCGTGATATATGTCCAGCGCCAAAGACTGCTACTGGTAATAAATCACTTGAAGTTACCTTTTCCAAACAAATATCAGTCTTTAAACCTTTCTCATCCTCAAACTCAACGAGCGTTGAGCTTTGAGTATTTTGTAAAAGTTTTGATGAATAGTCCTGTACAAATGTAGATAATTTTTTGTTATTAGATGAAGAAAAAAAGTGTTTTTTTGTGAAGAGAAACTTTTGTTTATCTAGCTGTGGATTTTTATCATTATCAATGCTGGTGCCCAAGATAAAATTTTCGCTCTCTTGATACAGGCTGGATACTTTTTCAACCCATGAGTCTTTGTCTTTAAGAGATGAATTATTAGTTACGAAGCTTTCGAATAGAACCTTTACATAGCCACCACAACACTGCCCCAAAGTCGCCCCCAAAGGGTATTTTATGAGCTGATTGCTATTACCTTTGAGTTCAAGCATTTCTTTAGCAAGGGATAATGCTTTAAATTCGAGATTTCCTCCTCCAATACTGCCAAACACAGCGTCATTTGACGTGTAAACAATCTTATCACCGTTAGTGCATGGAGTAGAGCCTTTAGTGGCAATGATTGTTATGACTACAAGGCCATTGTTTAATGCAATTGATGTCCTTAGGTGCTTAAGCCAACTATTCATAATTATGTTTTAAGAACTTTTATTTAAGCTGAAAAATACTTGCTCAAAACTTGCAGGCGCATTAAGCCCACTAATATTTTCATTGTTTGCATTAAAAATAGCATTTTTGATAGAAAGCCAAGTTGAGATTGCAAGCATTAAGGGTGGCTCACCAACCGCTTTTGATTTGTGAATGGTATTTTCATGATTGGAGATATGGGGCTTAATTTTTACCTCAAAACGCTCTGGAGTATCTCCTATTGCAGGGATCTTATAAGTCGAAGCTCCTGTTGTTAGAAGAGCGCCCGAATCATTCCATTTTAACTCTTCTGAGCAAAGCCAACCCATGCCCTGAATGTAGCCACCAACTATTTGACCAATATCGATAGCAGGGTTTAGAGAAGCCCCCACATCATGCAAAATATCAACAGCTAAAAGCTTATACTCACCTGTCAAGCAATCTACTATTACTTCACTAACACACGCACCATAGGAGTAATAAAAGAATGGACGACCTTTTTGAGTAGCTGGGTCAAAATGAATTTTAGGTGTTTTATAAAAACCATTACTAAATAATTCCACACGATTCAAATAGGCTAAAGAAATGAAATCATCAAAAGGAATTTGTTTCTTGTCTACTAAAATTGTTGAATCTTCAAATTTGATTGCACCCTCATTAACATCAAAATATTCTTTAGCAAAATTAATTAAATTACTCTTAATTCGAAGACAAGCTTCTCTTGCTGCCATACCATTAAGATCTGAGCCAGATGAGGCAGCAGTTGGCGAGGTATTTGGAACTTTTGCTGTTGAGGTTGCAGATACTTTGACTCTTGAGACATCTACACCGAATTCATTTGCAACGACCTGAGCTACCTTGATAAATAACCCCTGACCCATTTCTGTACCACCATGATTCAAATGAATACTGCCATCTTTGTATATACTTACCAAAGCGCCCGCTTGATTCAGAAATTGTGTGGTGAATGAGATCCCAAACTTGACGGGCGAGAATGCCAGTCCTTTTTTTAAATATCTATTGTCCTTATTGAATTTATCGATTTCTTTTCTTCTCGAGTGATAATTACTATCTGATATCAATTCATCTGTAATTTCACTAATAATGTTATCCTCAATCACCTGACTGTATGGGGTTACATTATTTTCATTTTTTTGATAGAAATTTGACCTTCTGACCTCTAAAGGATCCAGACCCAGTGTATTTGCAATCTCTTCAACTATATTTTCAATTGCAAGCATGCCTTGTGGTCCTCCAAAGCCCCTAAATGCAGTATTTGAAGCAGTATTTGTTTTGCACAAATAACCTGTAAAGGTAGCGTTTGGAATGTAATAAGCATTGTCTGAATGAAAAAGTGCTCGGGAAACAATTGCCATAGAAAGATCTAATGAATATCCACATCTAGCAGCAAGGTCCATAGTTATGCCTTTAATTAAACCTTGATCATCAAACCCAACCTCATAATTTGCAACAAAATCATGGCGCTTTCCAGTCAACAACATATCGTCCTTTCTGGACAATCTTGCTTTGACAGGTCTTTTTGTTTTTTCTGAGAAAATAGCACAAACACATGCCAATTGAGAAGCATCTGTCTCTTTGCCGCCAAATCCTCCCCCCATTCTCCGAGTAACGACCTCAATCGCATTCTGAGGAACGTTTAATACATGCGAGACTAAATGCTGCACTTCGGTAGGGTTTTGAGTTGACGAATGAATCACCATTTCGTTGTCTTCAGTTGGAATTGAAATAGCCACCTGACCTTCTAAATAGTAATGCTCTTGGCCGCCTATTTCTAATGATCCAGTTAGTTGGTTGCTGGCACTTTTAATTGCTGATTTGGAGTCACCCGAACTAACGACAATTGGATCATCTAGAAAGCTTTTTGCTTTCATTGCTTGTTGAATAGTTACGATGGGTTTTAACTCTTCTATTTCAGCACTCACCAATAGCGCTGCTTTTTTTGCTAGATCGTGACTGTCAGCTAAAACTGCAGCAATTGCTTGTCCAAAAAATAAAACCTCTTTTGATGCAAGAATAGGCTCGTCATGGCGAATAGGTCCAATTAATAAATGTTCTATTTCTTCTGCAATTAAAACACTATGGACTCCTTGTGCCTTCTTCGCATCATCAACATTAATACTTTGAATTTTTCCATGAGCGACGTTGCTGAGAGCAAAAGCGACATGGAGAGTTCCATTTGGTTCAGCAATATCATCAATATACTGCGCACTTCCTTGCACATGCATTCGAGCACTATCATGATGGAGTGGAAGACCAACTGGGCTTTTTATTTGACCTAAATTTTGTGCCTTTTGACTGATGTTAACTCCCACTTTTAGGATTTCGATTCTGAGAAATGAGCAAGATCTTCAACTGCATAACCTTGAAGCATCAAAGAAGACTTTTTCGCTAGACCAGCTGAAACTTTTAGACGGTACTTAGCAGACGCTCTTACGTCAGTGAATGGAGAAAATTCTCGATTCAAGGCCTCATATGCCGCTTGAAGAAGCTCATCTTTATCCCAACTCTCTTTAAAAACTTTTTCAAGCTCAGTTGCTCTTTGAGGAATCCCTGACATGCCTCCCATCCCAATCTTTACTGATAGAGATGAAGACTCGATACCCTTTACATTAATTGCCATGCAAACTGCTGAAATGTCGTCTTCATATCTCTTTGATATTTTATGAGTAATGAGTCGCTCTCCATTGGAGGGCATTGGGATTACAATACTTTCAATAAATTCTGAAGGCTCTAGCAATGTTTTTTTATAGCTTACGAAGAAATCCTCAAGTGCAATTATTCGACTCGACACCCCTTTTCTGAGTTTTAACTTTGACTCAAGAGCTATAAGAACTGGAGCCATATCGCCAATGGGTGAGGCATTAGCTATATTGCCGCCAATAGTTGCCCAGTTTTTAATAGGTAATGACGCAAACCGCTCAAGAAATGAGTCTAAGTCTGGCCAGTTTTTGACTAATACTGACTTTGCCTCTTCATAGCTAACAGCTGCACCAATTTCAATTTCTGAATCTTGCTCATTAATCTGTTTGAGCTCTGAGACTCTATTGACGCTGACAATATGGCTAAACTCATTCATAGATTGGGTAATCTCTAGATTTAAGTCAGTTCCAGCAGCAAGAATATTTGCAGATGGGTTTTCAGATAAGAGCTCAGAAAGATCATCAACATTTGACGGCGCATCAAAGAGAAGTGTCTTATTTCCATCGTTATATCTTAAGTTAATATTTTTCTGATTTTTAAGGCCATTTAAAGCTTCGACAAACTCAGATTGATTCCTTTCATAAAAATCAAGTTGGCCTTTCTCTTTTTCTCTAAAAGACTTGTATGCAGCACTAATAATAGGCTTATAACCGGTACATCTACATAAATTTCCAGATAAAGCATCATTTATCTTTGTTGAATCCAGCGACTTTTCATTATGATACAAAGCAAACAGAGACATCACAAAACCAGGTGTACAGAATCCGCACTGAGATCCATTTTCTGTAATCATTGACTTCTGAACTGGGTGAAGCTCTTCACCCTCTGATAAACCCTCAACCGTAATTAAATGCTTTCCTATAAGCGTGTATGCAAGCGCAATACACGTGTTGATGCTTTTGTACTGAATCAAATCCTTATTGTTAATGTTTACAAGTTCACCAACAACAGCAGTACAAGCACCACAGTCTCCCGAAGCGCAACCCTCCTTAGTACCAACCAATTGATTACTTCTTAGCCATTCAAGCACGGTAGTGTTGGGGTTAATTTCTCCCAAGTCAAATGGAACATAGCTTTGATTCAATAAAATTGACACTAGCTTCCTCGATAGGTTGAGTAACCGAAAGGTGATATTAATAAAGGCACATGATAGCTTTCATCAGCATTCGAAATATAAAAACGAATCACAACATCTTTTAAAAAAGGGCAGCCTATGTCTTTTTTTGCATAATATTGATCTATATTAAATTCAAGCTCATAACAGCCCTCTTCAAATGCATCTCCTGACAATAAAGGCTCATTGCATCGACCATCTTTGTTTGTTTCTGCTGAATTAATCAGTGTCAGGGAAGAATCATTTCTCTTATAAAGTTTAATCTCAACTCTTTCAGCAGGACATCCCATTGATGTGTCGAGTATGTGTGTAGTCAGTTTTCCCATAGATTATTCCTATTTTTTATAAGTTCTTTGGCCCATGATATAAACCTCATCTATAAGTCTATCATCCCCAAGAGTCATTAAATTAAATAGTGTCTCTTTAATACTGGATGAAATTTTGTTTTTTTGACTTATTATTTCAGTGGCATTTAAATCAATAACAATAAAATCAGCCTCCTTGCCTGGCTCTAAATTACCAATGGAGTCATCCATATTTAAGACCTTTGCAGCGCCCAGAGTAGTCAAATAAAACGCTTTGACTGGGTCTAAATTAAAATCATTCATTCGGCTCACTTTATAGGCCTCATTCATGACCTGAAACATTGAAAAACTATCTCCTCCACCAACATCTGACGCCAAAGAAACATCAATACCGTAACTCTCTAATTTCTCTAATTCAAACAACCCACTCCCTAGAAAAAGGTTTGACCTTGGACAAAGGGAAACCTTAGAGCCAGTCTCAGCCATTTTTAGATATTCATCATCTGTGTTGTGAATGCAATGCCCAAAAACAGAATTGCTACCTGTAATTCGAAGATCATCATAAACACCGAAATAATTATCAGAGTCTGGAAACAGTTCTTTGACCCAGCCTATCTCCTCATCATTTTCATTTAGATGAGTCTGAAGCAAGACGCCCTTTTGTCCATCTTCGTCTGGGTATTCACTCAACAGCTTTGAGGCCTGCTCTAGTTGAGACTTTGAGGATGTAATGGCAAATCTTGGGGTGACGGCATATCTCAACCTCCCATTATTGTGCCATTTCTCAATCAGCTCTTTCGAATCAATGTAACTGCCTTCAGAGCTGTCACAAAGCATTTCAGGAGCGTTTCTATCCATCATTACTTTTCCTGCAACCATCCTTAAATTTCTTTGTTGAGATGCATTAAAAAAAGCATCAACTGATTGCTTAAAGGAAGCACAAAAAGTCATCGCAGTTGTTGTCCCATTTTTAATGAGCTCGTCTAAAAACAGGTTAGCTATATGATCAGCATAATCCTCATCTTCAAATCTTTGCTCTTCAACAAATGTGTACTGATTTAACCACTCTAACAAGCTAGTTCCATATGATGCAATTACCTTATACTGAGGGTAATGAACATGCGTATCAACAAAGCCAGACATGATTAAACGATCCTTAAAATGAATCAAATTACTTGATACGTCATAGCCTGATTCAATGTCTGAAAAGTTGCCAACATCAATAATTTTTCCTGAATCAATATCAACAACCAACAGGCCATCTTCAAAATAAACAGGTGTCAGACTCGCACTGGTCTCAACGCAGTGATAGATTGAACTTCGAAAGTAGCTATTGTTGCTCATTAATTTGCCTCAATCCAAACGCCTAACTTCTCTCTCTCCTGGTCAGTCATGTTTGTAGTGTTAACTATTGGCATTGCTTTAGATAAAACTGCCTGCTTATATATTTGATCTTTATGCGTCATAATTTTTTCGATGGTGTCAAGCATAATGCCTTTTGGAGCAATCGCAAAAGCTTTGTTTGAAGGCTCTTCCGCGTGACAACTAACACAATGTTTTTCAATAATCATTTGAGCTTCAGCAATAGTAACTTCGCCTTTATTCTGAACCTGAACTTTGCTTTGTGATGGAGCCAGTACATAGATTAAAGCTAACGTTGATAATGCAATAACGGCGATTAGGCTATTCTTTGCTTTACCAACCCCCCTTAAATTAAAGTAATGACGGACCATGACTAAAATTCCAATGACTGCAATTAGTACGAGCCAGCCATATTCTCCGCTATATATAGTAGGATAGTGCCCACTGATCATCATAAACAGCACTGGTAAGGTGAAGTAATTGTTGTGTCGAGAGCGAATATAACCTGTTTTTCCGAGCTCCAAACTAACCTCTGTGGAGTTTTCACAAGCCTCAACAAGCTTTTTCTGCACTGGGATAATTACAAAGAAAACATTGGCAACCATAACCGTTCCAACCATAGCGCCAATTTGCATATAGACAGCCCTAGGATTGAAAAAATTGCTGTAGAAAAACGCAAAAAATGACACGACTATAAATATGATTGCAATAAATACTGCTGATTTATTAACCAATTTTGACTTACATAAAAGGTCATATATCAGCCAGAAAAATATTAATCCTAATAAGCTTAAACCAACACCATAAATTGCAGATATTGAGCTATTGGTAGCTAATAAATAGGTGCTCGCATTAAAATAATATACAACCGAGAGAAGAGAAATTCCTGACAGCCAGGTTACATATGCTTCCCACTTAAACCAGTGCAATGGCTCTGGTAGAGTTTGAGGGTATTTCTTATATTTCTCTAGATGATAAAAACCGCCTCCATGAACTGCCCATAGATTACCTGCAATTTCATCTCTGTTATTTAATCGATCAAGCTTGTTTTCGAGCCAGTTAAAATAAAATGATGCTCCAATCCAAGCAATTCCAGCAATGACATGGAGCAGCTTTAATGCCAAATTTAGCCAGTCAAGTAAGTATATTTGCATCATAAGCCCAACTCCAAAACCACTTTAATGTCACCTAAAGAAACCTCTTCACACTGCTCAATCGTATCGAGCTCTTCATTATATTTTCTGTCTATGACAATAAATTGTGAATTGTCATTCATACTGATAAGAGGAAAATGCCAAACACCCCGTGAATAACTTATCCCTTGATCACCGTTAGTTATAAAAGCCTTAAGTTTTTCAATTGATGGCTTCTCTGCAGGAGGCGCTACTACCACTAAAAATGGTGATGAATGCCTCGGTATAAAGGTTTGACTGAAAAAAGGATGCTTCTCTAACATTGAGATATGAAGAGGAAATTGTCTGCTTTTAGCTACAAAAATATGAACACTTGTATGACCTTGCGCTTCATTTGTATCCAATAAAGCAACATCAGAGTATTTGCTAGCAAAGCCATTATTGATTGTTTTTGATTCTTTATTATGGATGGATACAACCTCACCAAAATCAGCAAAATTGTTTTCAGTCAACTTTTCAGGAATAAGTGTAATATTTTTCATATCTAAATAAATTTACCAATAAACTTCAAACGAGCAATCCCGCCATCAGGATAAATATCAATTCGAACATGGCTAAAGGGCTCATTATGCAATATGTCGTTTTTTTCAAAAGTGTGAATTTGATTCATGCCCAGTTTTTGTTGGTCTAACAGTTTTTTCCAAGACATACTGTCTTCTAAAATGACCGAGTCCTCTACATCAGAAATATGTGCAGTAGAAATAGAGAATTTATGGGGAAAGTTACCTTTGAAATGCTTTGTATCTACAATGATTTTATCAACCTGAGCAGGCTTTGAGAGCGCTAAAACTCCCCAATCATTTCCCGGTTCTCTTCTTCTTCTAGTTTCCCAGCCATCAGCCATACTCAATGGCTCATGTTTCTCTAATATATTACTCAATCTACCAAAATGCTCATCATTTGCATAAATAGCTCTAGCACCATTCTCTTTAGAAAGAACATTAACACCATCAAAACTAGGGTCTCTTTTTTCTTCCCAAAATTCACCATAAGCCCTGAATCTGGCAATACCTCCATCTGGGTGAAGTGTAATTTTTAAATGTGTAATTGGATTATTCACAGGGCATTCAAAACGATTGTGCGAGTCCCCCATAATTTCTTTTTTGCCAAGAAGATCAAACCATTCTGAAACTGCACTGCCGTCTACAACTAAATCGTCTGTCGTGCCTCCAGGGACTGAGCAGCCCTGAATTGAGATGCCAGGGGCAAAATTTCCAGTAAAGTGGGTTGTATCGATATTAAAACTATGGATAGATGCTTTCTTACCTAAACGAATAAAACAAAAATCATTCTTTCCATCTCTTCTGCGTCGGCTCTCCCACCCATCCATCCATTTTCCATTGTCATCATATTTACCTTCAACCCAGACTGGATTACTAGATTGAAGCATTCGAGAAGAGTCAGCAAAGAACTCATCACTACAATAAATTACCTTAGTTCCATTATCAGAACAAGCAACATCAATGAGCCTATTGTTTTCCATAAATCTCCTTAATTCTAAGCCAGGCTATCTTGTTAATTTGTTCCAAAGCATTAGCTCTTTCTTCCTCTTTAGAATTATTTTTACGGGTCATAAAGTTTGAAATAATTTCTGATTTATTTTTCTCTTTTACAGCCATTATGAATGGAAAGCTAAACTTTGAAAAATACTCTTCATTAAGCTTTTCAAAAAGCTTAATTTCGTCAACAGTACAATCATTTAATCCTGCTGATTTTTGTTCAGTTGTTGAGAAATCTGTTAACTCATTATTTTGAGCCTTTTTGCCCGCCAACATTGGATGAGCAGTAATTAAATTATTTTGCATATCAGTATCTGATGCAAGCATAATTTCACAAAGTAATTTATGGAATGTTTCTAAGTTGTCGTACTTTTCATCTGTTATAACCTTCTCTATAGATTGCTCTACAAACCATGGCGAGTGTTCATATAAATTTTTAAAAACATTTAAAAACTTATCTGTCGATTGTTTTGCTAATTCATGAGGTAACTTCATATCTTTAAATCTAAAAATTCTTATACCAATGATCTGCTATCTCCCTTCTAGAGCAGAACCAAACATCATTAAAAGTTGATACATATTCCAGAAATTTTCTCATAGCCATAATCCTTCCAGGCCTTCCTAAAATTCGAGCATGCATACCTACTGACATCATTTTGGGAGATACCTCTCCCTCAAGATACAAGTTATCAAAACTGTCCTTGAGATAATTAAAAAATTGGTCTCCCGAATTAAATCCTTGCGGGGATGCAAAGCGCATATCGTTGACATCTAAAGTGTAAGGAATAACAAGGTGCTTTTTATCGGTCTCAAAATCATTAGCCCAATAAGGCAAATCATCATCGTAAGCATCACTGTCATATAAAAATCCACCTTCCTCAATAACGAGTTTTCTGGTATTTGGACTGTTTCTTCCGGTATACCAGCCCTCAGGCCGCTTACCTAAAAATTCTGTCAAAATTGCTATACAATCTTGCATATGTTCTCGCTCGACACTTTCTTCAACAAATTGATAATCTATCCACCTAAAGCCATGGGCACAAATATCATAATCATGTTCAGCAATATAATCAGCTAGCTCTCGATTTCTGGCAATCGCAAGCCCGACTGCAAAGATAGTAATTGGAATATCAAACTCCTTAAAAAGCCTTAATATTCTCCAAACTCCAACCCTGGATCCATATTCATAGATTGACTCCATACTCATATGTCTTGCACCTTCATATGCCTTTGCGCCAATTATCTCCGAAAGGAAAGTTTCAGAAGCATGGTCTCCGTGAAGGATAGAGTTCTCTCCCCCTTCTTCGTAATTCAAAACAAATTGAACTGCAATCCTTGCTTTGTTTGGCCAGTTTGGATGAATAGATTCTTTTCCATAACCTGTCATATCTCGAGGATAGTTACTTAGACTTTGAATGACTTTTTTATTCATAACTTGTTAACTAAAAATATGACTGTAACTTCTATTTTTAATAGACTTACTAAAATCAAGTGACTGGACACAGTTATTGAGATGTATATTGATTGACTCAGTGGCTCTAAGAAAATCATTGCTTTTAATTGCTTGAACTAAATCATGATGCTCAGCAAAGGAACAAAATGTTGATTCAGGGTTCGAATAAACTGAAGCAGCAAGTGTACTCAGTGGAATAAGTGGTTTAAGACTATCAACAATATACTTGTTGTCGCATAACTCAGCTAAATTTAGATGAAAGTCACAAGACAACTTTGTATGCTCATCATTGTAAGCAGTATTATGAAGGCGTTTCTCTTCAGTTATTAAATCATCAATAGCAGATAAATCTAAATTTTGACTCTTATGCTTTTCTACCAAAATCATCATTACAGCATTTTCAATACCTCTTCTTGCTTCATAGATTTGAATAGTCTCTTCTTTGCTTGGACATGCAACTCTTACCCCTTGATTCTTTTTGTGTTGTAGAAGTCCAGAATCTACAAGTTTATCAAACCCTTGACGGACTACTGATCGGCTATACCCAAACTCTTCCTGTAAGGCAATTTCTGAAAGCTTGACTCCTGGTTTTAAGCGATTTTTTAGAATTGCCTCAAAAACAATGTCAACTATATGGTCAGAATTCTTATTAAGCTCAGTATTCATTAAGAAATAACCTAAATATTTTTAATGTAACAATTATAAGCTTAAATTTGTTAACAATTATTGTAAACAATCATTTTTCAACCGTTTAAAGAATGTATAAAAAATATACCAAACTTAATTTCCAGATAGCAATTAACCAAGTTTGAAAAATATATTGATATTTTTTTGACAAAGACCTTTTTCCAGAATAGAATATTCACAACTCAGGAATTTATTTTCTATATACTTTTAAGATCAAAACTTGAGTTAAATATTAAAGATATTTTGACTGTCTTTTCTTTAATGACGGTTTTCTTTCTATTTTATAAAAATAAGATTAATAACTAAGGAGAGTACACAATGAAAAACATGAAACGTTCACATTTCAGTGGATTGATCAAAAAAACTGGCTTAGCGGTTATTGCTTCTACGTTTCTATTAGCAGCACCAATTGCTCAAGCTGATGGACATGTCAAACCAGCGGTTGTTTATGATACTGCCGGTAAAAATGATAAGTCATTCAACGAAGCTGTATTTGTTAATGGTGTGACAAAATTTATGAACGATACTGGTATTGCGGTTACAGAATTGGAGCCAACAAATGAAGCTATGATGGAGCAAAGCCTTAAGAAATTTGCTCAGCGTGGTTATACACCAGTAATTGCAGTAGGATTCACTATGGCAAATGCTGTTGCAGCTGCCGCAGCTGAATATCCAGATACACAGTTCACTATTATTGATGGTGTGGTTGATGCTCCAAATGTTCAAAACGTTATCTTTAAAGAGCATGAAGGATCTTTCCTTGTTGGAGTTATGGCTGCAATGGCGTCAGATTCTGGTACGGTAGGATTTGTTGGTGGAATGGATATTCCATTAATTAGTCGCTTTGAGTGCGGATACAAGCAAGGTGTAGCGCATCATGACAGTTCAATGAATGTCTTAGCACAGATGACTGGCTCAACTCCTGCAGCTTGGGGTAACCCAACTAAGGGTGGTGAAATCACTCGGAGCCAAGTTGAGAATGGTGCTGACGTAGTTTATGCTGCTGCTGGTGGAACTGGAATCGGCGTTTATCAGACTGCTGCAGATATGGGTGTTCTAGCAATTGGTGTAGACTCTAACCAAAACTATATGCAACCTGGAACTATGCTTACTTCAATGTACAAGAAAGTAGGTTTAGCTGCTTACGAAAGTTTTGCTGCTGCTGTCGATGGCTCATGGTCAGGTGGCTTTAAAGTAAATGGTGTAGCCGAAGATGGTGTTGGCGCAGCTATGGACGAGTACAACGCAGATTTAGTTTCTGCTGATATGCTTGCAGCTGTTAACACTGCTAGAGCTGGAATTATCGATGGTTCTATTGTTGTTCATGATTACATGAGCGACAATACTTGCCCTCTATAATAAACAGTAATTTTTATCTAAAAACATCCGGCTTCTGGCCGGATGTTTTTTTTTAATCTTTTAGAATTTTTTTTCAAAACTATATTTAAAAGTTTCAAATCTATATAACTATAATTAATCTATTTCTTCGTTAAAATAAGTATCTATGACTGAGTCGAACATTGCCATTGAACTGATCAATGTTGATAAACATTTTGGTGCCGTCCATGCGAATGACAAGGTCAACCTGAGCGTCAGATCTGGAACAATTCATGGAATTGTTGGAGAGAATGGTGCTGGCAAATCAACACTAATGAGTATTTTGTATGGCTTTTATCAGGCTGATTCTGGTGAAATCAAGGTTTTCAATAAAGAGTTTAGAGCGACAAGCTCAAAACAATCTATCGAAGCTGGTATTGGAATGGTTCATCAACACTTTATGCTGGTGGACAACTTCACGGTCCTAGAGAATGTTGTTCTTGGAAGCGAAGGTGGAGCTTTAATAACTGAAAGCTTATCTAACGCTAGAATAGAACTTAGAAGGCTTGCTAACGAGTATGGATTAGAAGTTGAACTTGACATAGCTGTAGAAGAACTTTCTGTTGGAATGCAGCAAAGAGTGGAGATTTTAAAAGGTCTTTATAAAGGCGCTAAGGTTTTAATTCTTGATGAGCCTACAGGCGTATTAACCCCTCAAGAATCAGATGAATTATTTCGTATATTTGAAGCACTTAAAAAGCAAGGCGTAACCATTATTCTGATAACCCATAAGCTCCGTGAGATTATGAGTATTACCGATCATGTTTCAGTCATGCGAGCTGGGAAGATGGTTGCTCACAGAGAAACAAGTCAAACTAACCCTGAAGAGTTAGCTGAGCTCATGATTGGTCGCAAAGTCTTACTGAATATTAAAAAGTCTAAAGCCAAAATTGGCAATCCTGTGCTTATTGCTAAGAACCTTGAAATAGAAAATGAGCAAGGGTTAAAAAGAGTTTCGAATGTCAGTTTCGAGGCGTGCTCAGGAGAAATACTAGGTATCGCTGGGGTAACAGGTAATGGCCAAGGAACGCTTCTTAAGGCTCTAGCTGGAATACTTCCAATTTCAAGTGGCACAATTGAAATTATGGGAGAAAAGATAACCTCTAAAAACACTTTAAACCCTGAACAACTGAGGAATCTGGGTGTTGCTCATGTTCCTGAGGACCGGCAAAGAATGGGAATGATTTCCGAGTTCACTGCAAGCGAAACTGCGTTACTTGGATATCATAATGATAAAAATATTAATCAGGGTGTTTGGCTTAAACGCGCTTCAGTAAAAGCGAATTGTGAGTCAATAATGGAAGCATTTGATGTTCGTCCAAATAATCCTAACCTCATGTCTTCAAACTTTTCAGGTGGTAATCAGCAAAAACTTATTTTAGCTAGAGAATTTGAGAGAGATCCAGATGTCCTCATTATTGGTCAGCCAACTAGAGGTGTTGATATTGGGGCTATTGAGTTTATTAGAAAAAGAATTATAGACATGAGAGATGCTGGAAAAGCAATTATTCTAATCTCAGTAGAGTTAGAAGAAATTATGTCACTCAGCGATCGAATCGTTGTCATGTGCGATGGTGAAATTACTGGAACAGTAAATGGAACAGATGCAGATGAAGCGACACTTGGAATGATGATGGCCAATGCACTCGAATCTGATGATGAATTGACTGGAGTTAAATTATGACTCGCGAACGACGCTTATCATGGATTAACGGCTTTCTATTGCCCTTCCTTAATGTCTTAACTGCTTTTATTGCGACAGCCATTGTATTTGTTTTAATTGGCGTAGACCCCATAAAAGCAACAAAAATATTAATCTATGGTGCACTGGGCTATGACGAAGGCTTGGGCTACACACTTTATTATGCAACCAACTTTGTATTCACTGGATTAGCAGTAGCGGTTGCCTTTCATGCTGGTTTATTCAACATTGGAGGGGAAGGCCAAGCTTATGTTGGGGGATTGGGGACTGCCCTTGTTGCTCTTTACTTAAATCCCGCGATGAGTGCATGGATAGTTATTCCACTTGCTATTTCAGGTGGGCTTCTTTTTGGAGCACTTTGGGCTATTATTCCTGCGTATTTGCAAGCGTATAGAGGAAGTCATATTGTTATAACAACAATTATGTTCAACTTTTTAGCATCTGCACTGATGGTTTATGTTTTGGTTAATGTGTTAAGAGAAGTTGGAGAAATGTCTCCTGAGAGTGCAGATTTCATTAAAGCTTCATGGCTACCTTTTGTTCATGACGTTTTTGCAAGTTTTGGCTATAAGATCGCAAAATCACCTCTTAACTTATCAATTTTAGTGGCTTTGTTTTTCTCAGGGTTAGTTTGGTTTTTTCTTTGGCATACTCGATGGGGATTCGCAATTCGAGCTGTTGGTAAAAGTAATGATGCAGCGGTTTATGGCGGTATTAATCCCAAGAAGATTATTATTGTAACGATGTGTATTTCTGGGGCTTTGGCTGGACTTGTTGGGATCAATGAGTTGATGGGTGTTCAGCATCGTTTATTCCTTAATTTTAATTATGGTTATGGTTTTGGTGGAATTGCAGTAGCACTAATGGGCCGAAACCACCCAGTTGGAATTCTAATTGCAGCATTTCTATTTGGAATCCTTTACCAAGGTGGAGCTGAGCTAGATTTTGAACTGCAAAATGTTTCGAGAGACATTGTTGTGGTCATGCAAGGCCTTGTTATTCTGTTTTGTGGTGGCCTTGAGTATTTATATAGACCAATTCTAATACGTTTTTTAGCACCAATTGAGGGGGCAGAATGAGTGAGATCTTTCTAAGCACAGTATTGACATTAGATGCATCTGTTCGTGTTTGTATTCCTCTAATTTTTGCATCAATGGCAGGCCTATTTGCAGAGCGCTCTGGAGTTGTTGATATTGGTCTAGAAGGTAAATTACTGATGTCTGCATTTATCGCTGCAAGCGCTGCAGTAGTTTTTGGATCTCCTTGGGTTGGTTTATTGGCAGGTATTATTGCCTCTTCATTATTAGCAATGGTGCATGGGTTTGCATCGATCACATATAAAGGAAATCAAATTGTGAGTGGAGTTGCAATTAATATCTTGGCAGCTGGACTAACAATGATTCTTAGCCTTGCATGGTTTAAAAAGGCTGGAATCACTCCAACTTTAAAAAATGATCAAAGATTTCTTTCGATTGATTTGCCAGGACTTGAATTGATAGACAATATCCCGATTATAGGTGTTATTTATCGGGAGTTAATTAGTGGACACAATATTCTGGTTTACCTTGCTTTCGCAATTGTTCCAATAGTTTGGTGGGTTGTCTTTCGAACTCGCTTTGGTCTTCGACTTCGAGCTGTTGGAGAGAATCCAAAAGCGGTTGATACTGCTGGAATCTCAGTTGAATCTCTGAGATATAAAGCGCTCCTAATAGGCGGAATTTTGTGTGGTATTGGTGGTGTTTATCTTTCTACAGCTTACAATGCCCAGTTTGTCAAAGATATGACTGCTGGAAGTGGGTTTATCGCTCTTGCTGCTCTTATTTTTGGAAAATGGCATCCTTATAAAGTACTCGCTGCATGTTTCCTTTTTGCTTTTTTAGACGCTATCTCGATTAGACTTCAGGGCATAGTAATTCCTGGTATTGGAGAAATCCCTGTCCAGCTCATTGAGGCAACACCTTATATTCTTACTATTATTTTGTTGGCTGGATTTATTGGCAAAGCTGTTCCTCCTAAGGCTTCAGCTCAACCTTATATCAAGGAGTTATAGAATGAGTGAACAAAGCAATGTAAAAATCACTAAAGAAGCAATGAGCAAAGCTTACGTTCCTTATTCTAATTATCCTGTTGGCGTATTAATCATTACGGATTCGGGTAATCAATATATGGGCTGTAATGTTGAAAATGCTAGCTATCCTCTTGGTAACTGCGCAGAAGCCTCTGCAATTGCTTCTATGGTGATGGGCGGGGAAAGCAAAATTAATAAAATTTATGTCATGACCAAAAATGATGAGGGTGGAATACCCTGTGGAGGCTGTAGACAAAGAATAAGGGAGTTTTCTGATGCGTCTACTGAGGTCATAATGTGTTCACCAGATGGAATCAAAAATCGAATCCATTTATCAGACCTTCTTCCTCAGTCTTTTGGGCCGGAGCATCTCTAATGAGTCAAGTCCAGGAATGTGTTGAGATTATTAGTCGGCACATTAAAAACTTTAAGCCAAAGGTGGGCCTTATTCTTGGTTCGGGTCTTGGTCAATTTAGTGACAATATAGTAACCAAAAGCTCACTTAATTTTACAGATTTACCCGGGTTTCCAGTTGCTGGTGTTGGAGGTCATGCGGGAAAACTTTTATTTGGTGAAATAAAAGGAACTAATGTAGTAGTCATGCAAGGAAGAGCTCATTACTATGAGTATGGACAAGCAGATATTATGTCTGTTGCGATTCAAGTCTTAAGTGCTATAGGATGCAAAAGTTTGGTTCTAACAAATGCTGCTGGCAGCACCGTAAAAGACTCTTCTCCTGGGAGCGTTATGCTGATTACTGACCATATTAATATGACAGGTGTTTCTCCGTTATTTGGAGCTGATGGCAATGAGCGATTTGTCAATATGGTGGATGCTTATGACCCTAAACTAAGTGATGATATGAGAAGCGCTGCAAGAGATAATAAAATAAACTTACATGAAGGAGTATATGCTTGGTTCAGTGGCCCACAATTTGAAACACCAGCTGAAATTAGAGCGGTAAAGTCTCTTGGTGCAGATGCTGTTGGCATGTCAACTGTTCCAGAGGTCATTCTAGCCCGACATCAGGGTATTCCAATTTGTGCACTTTCAGTCATTACAAATTATGCCGCGGGTATGAGTGAAACAGATATTAGCCACGAACAAACTATTGCTTTTGCAAGTAAAGCAGCAGATACTGTAGAGAAATTATTAAATACTTATCTAGAAAGCCAGTAAGATCAATTGGGTATAAACATTATGAATACTAATAAAAATTCTACTAAAGATGAGAAATTACAGGACGATAAGAAAGTTCTTAATCTTGTTGGGTCTAACGAGGCGGAGACTAATCATAGTGATTTAAGAAATCCGGGAATGGAATTTAGTCTTGATTTCATTTCAAGCATATCTGTGAATCGAAGTGCTGTAGAGAGGCGGTGCGCAAATTATGGTCCCAGAAGAAGTATTAAAAAAGACAATCAAGCTGCATGGTTGCTTAAGGCGATTAACTTAATAGACTTAACCACCTTATCTGGTGATGACACTGTTGCTCGAGTAAGAAGACTTTGTAGTAAGGCAAGACAACCTATCAGCTTAAACCTTGAAAAAAATTTAGGCGTTGAATCTTTGAATATAAGCGTTGCTGCTGTATGTGTTTATCATGACATGCTTAGCGCTGCGAATGAGGCACTTAGAGGCTCAAAAATTAATCTCGCTGCTGTCTCGACTGGTTTCCCTGCTGGACTTTCTCCATTACCACTAAGACTTCAAGAAATTGAATATTCTGTTGACTCTGGTGCTAACGAAATAGATATAGTTATTAGCAGAAGGCATGTTTTAGAGGGTAACTGGAAAGCGCTTTATGAAGAAGTTAAGATGTTTCGAGATAAGTGTGGAGATGCCCATATGAAAACTATCCTTGCGACTGGAGAATTAGGGAATCTTACAAATATTGCAAAAGCTTCTCAAATTTGTATGATGGCTGGTGCAGATTTTATTAAGACATCAACGGGTAAAGAGCCAGTTAATGCAACCCTTCCAGTGAGTCTAGTGATGGTTAGGATGATTAGAGAGTATTTTAATAAAACTGGCATAAAAGTTGGTTTTAAGGCAGCAGGTGGTATCAGTGATACTAAGACAGCACTTTTATATATGACCATGATTAAAGAAGAGCTAGGTCGTCGATGGCTAGAGCCTGATTTGTTTAGATTTGGTGCTTCGAGTCTTCTTGGTGATATCGAACGTCAATTGGATCACTTCTCAACTGGCTTCTACTCTTCATCGTATCGTCATCCCCTAGCATAGGATTTAATTATGACAATTTTAAAATCTTTTGATAATCTTGAATATAGTGAAGCATTTGAAAGCAGCAAAGAAGCTCAAGAATGGCTAGAGAAAAATAGTCGAAGATTTGGGCAACTTATCAATGGTCAGTTTGTTTCAAACAATGACTCTGATTTGATTGCCTCTCTTGATCCTTCAAATGGCGAACTTTTAGCTAATATTGAAATTGCTAACTCTCAACAATTGGATTCTGCTGTTTCTTCTGCAAGAAAAGCACAGCCGGCCTGGGAAAATCTTGGAGGCCATAAGCGAGCTAAAGTCCTTTATGCTCTTGCACGATTAATTCAAAAACACTCCAGACTTATATCTGTTCTCGAGTCTCTTGATAATGGTAAACCAATTAGGGAAAGTAGAGATATTGATATACCTCTCGCGATAAGACATTTTTATTATCATGCTGGTTGGGCGCAACTTCAAGAAAAAGAATTTTCAAGTTATAAAGCAATTGGTGTTGTAGGACAAATTGTTCCTTGGAACTTTCCACTATTAATGCTTTCCTGGAAGATTGCTCCAGCACTAGCTATGGGAAATACAATTATTTTTAAGGCGGCTGAACAGACCCCATTAACAGCTATGTTTTTTGCTCAACTTTGTGAAGAGGCTGGACTACCTTCTGGAGTCATTAATATGATTAATGGGGATGGAGTTATTGGAGCTGAGCTTGCCGCGCATAAAGGAGTCGATAAAGTGGCTTTTACTGGTTCTACAGCTGTAGGCAGGTCAATCCGGGAAAGTACAGCAGGTCAAGGGAAAAAACTTACCCTTGAGCTTGGTGGAAAGTCTGCATTTATTGTTTTTGAGGATGCAGATCTAGATGCTGCTGTAGAGGGATTAGTTGACTCAATTTGGTTTAATCAGGGAGAAGTCTGCTGCGCAGGGTCAAGATTACTAGTTCAAGCTGAGGTTGCAGATGAACTGCACCAAAAAATTAAGCAAAGAATCAAAACACTTCGACTGGGTTTGTCACTTGACAAATCAACTGATATAGGAAGTCTCGTTAGCAAAACTCAATTTCAAAGGGTTAGTGAAATGGTTGGTGAAGGTCTAAATCATGGTGGAGAACTCTTCCAGGCCTGCGATTTAAACTCAGAAAGGAATTACTACCCTCCAACTCTAATTACTGAGGTTGACTCAAGTCATCCTCTTGTGCAGGAGGAAATTTTTGGACCTGTTCTAGTTTCTATGACTTTTAGAACTCAATCTGAAGCCATTGATTTAGCTAATAATAGTCGGTATGGTCTTGCCGCCAGCATATGGAGTGAAAATATTAATCGAGCTATGGATGTTGCGCCAAAAGTAAAAGCTGGTGTCATATGGATAAATTGTCATAATCAATTTGATGCCTCTTGCGGTTTTGGAGGTATTAAGGAGTCCGGTTTTGGTAGAGAGGGAGGCAAAGAGGGCTTATATGAGTACCTTAAACCTCAAGGTTTAAAATCGTCAAGTCCATCTAATTCTGCTTCAGTTTCAGTTAGAGAAGAAGCGATAGATCGAACTCTCAAGCTTTATATTGGTGGAAAGCAGGTTAGACCTGATGGTGGGCATAGCCTTGCAACTTACAATGCGGATGGCTCTCAGGCAGCTTATGTTGGCTCAGGAAATAGAAAAGATATTAGAAATGCTATCAGTGCTGCCTCTAAAGCATCGGCATGGGGCTCTCTTAGTGGTCATGCAAGAGCTCAAGTCATCTATTTTATTGCTGAGAATCTAGCGGTACGTGAGTCAGAATGGGTTGAGCGTCTGATAACTCTTTGTGGAATTACTAAAAAACAAGCAAAAACTGAGTTTGATGAGAGCATCAGTCGATTATTTAGTTATGCTGCATGGGCGGACAAATATGACGGTGCTGTACATAGCGCTCCATATAGAGGCGTAACCATGGCGCTTCCTGAACCTATAGGGGTTCTAGCACAAATTGCGCCAGAGAATTCCCCACTTCTTTCAACAATTTCATTGATTGCTCCTGCTATAGCAATGGGCAATCGTGTTGTAATGATTCCAAGCCAAAAATTTGCAAGTGTTGCATTGGAACTAGTTCAAACCTTTGAAACTTCAGATGTCCCAGCCGGTGTAATTAACATTGTAACTGGAAACAAACAAGAGCTTGCCGAACAGCTAGCTGGCCATGCTGAGGCTGACGCAATGTGGTGCTGGGCTGGTCCTGAATTAGTGTCTTCAGTGGAATCTATTAGTGCTAAAGATTTAAAACGTTTATGGGTAAACGATGATGCTGATAGAGACTGGATTGACCCAATGCAAGGTGAAGGTCTAGAATTCCTTAGAAATGCTTCAGAAATCAAAAATATTTGGACGCCATATGGTGATTAAATAAGAATGAGTGAACTATTCTTACCTCAAGAGCTTATCAGAAAAAAACGTGACGGCATATCGTTGAGCGACCCTGAAATTGGATACATTGTTCAAGGTATTACTGATGGCAGCCTAACAGACGCGCAACTGGGAGCCTTCGCTATGGCTGTCTTTAAATGCGGCATGACAATGGATGAGAGAGTCAATTTAACAAGGCATATGATGAACTCTGGTGAAACGTTAAATTGGGATCAGCATAATCTAGATGGTCCTGTTGTTGATAAACATTCAACTGGTGGTGTTGGGGATAAAGTTAGTTTGATGCTAGCCCCTATTGTGGCCTCTTGTGGTGGCTATGTGCCAATGATTTCAGGTCGAGGACTTGGTCATACGGGGGGCACACTCGATAAGCTAGAGAGCATTCCTGGTTATGATGCCACCCCCGATAATTCAGTTTTTCAGTCTCTAGTTAAAAAAATAGGCTGTGCAATTATTGGGCAAACAGCAAATTTAGCTCCAGCAGACCAGCGTTTATATGCCACTAGAGATGTTACTGCAACCGTAGAGTCAATTGATTTGATTACTGCTTCTATTTTGTCTAAGAAGCTAGCATCTGGGCTTGATGCCCTTGTTATGGATATTAAAACTGGTAATGGTGCCTTCGCTGCTGATTTTAAAATGGCCCAAGAATTAGCCCAAAGTATAGCTAATGTGTCTAGTAATTCTGGGGTTCCAACAAGCTGTTTAATAACTGACATGGATCAGGTTCTTGGTCATAGTGTTGGAAATGCAATTGAGGTAGTTGAGTGTATTGATTTCCTGAAAAATCCTAATAATGCTGATCATAGACTTTTAGAGCTAACTATTGAATTATCAGCCTACATGCTTCAATTGAGTGGTTTGGCATCTGATTTAAAAACTGCAAGAATTAAATCTATGAATGCACTAGAGTCTGGAAAAGCTGCATCAATTTTTGGAAAAATGATCACTGAACTTGGTGGTCCTTCAGATTTAATGGAAAGGCCAGAAAAACACTTAAAGCCGATGCCGGTAATTACCCCTATTCGATCAAATTCATCCGGATACATTTCAGAGATCGATGCCAGAGCTATAGGACTCAGCATGATTCACTTAAAGGCTGGTAGAACCAAGTCAAGTGATGCTATTGATCATGGGGTTGGTCTCAGTAATATAGTGAGCAAGGGGCAATGGGTGAGTAAAGGTGATCCTATTGCAATGGCACATTGTCGTGATCAAAAGCAGCTAGATTATCTGCAATTAGAATTTCCATCTCTCATAAAGCTAGATGAGAAAGAACCCCAACTTCCAAATTTAATCAAAGAGGTATTCAAGTCAAATCAGGACTTAAAGTCATGAAAAGAGCAATCATTTTAGTTCTAGACTCACTAGGACTGGGTTCAAGTGATGACTCTCATCTCTATGGTGATGAAGGTTCAGATACATTTGGGCATATTATTGAAGAATGTGCTTTAGGCAAAGCCAATAGTAGAGAACGAAGTGGACCTCTAAGAATTCCAAATCTACTTAGATGGGGACTTGGTGAGGCTGCCATTGAAAGTCGTGGGGCATCTCTTCCAATTGATAGAATAAAGCCTGAAGGGGCTTATGGCTTCGCCAAAGAGATCAGCGCTGGAAAAGATACTCCGAGTGGTCATTGGGAAATTTGTGGCCTCCCAGTTCCATTTGAATGGGGAACCTTTCCAAAAGTGGAAAACTGTTTTCCAAAGAGTTTGATTGATGAGCTTATAATAGAGGGCAATATTCTTGGAACACTTGCAAATAAACACGCTTCAGGTACCCAGGTTATCGAAGAATATGGAGATCAACATATTCAATCTGGATTTCCAATCTGTTACACTTCAGCTGATTCTGTCTTTCAAATTGCGGCCCATGAAGAACACTTTGGTCTCGATAGGCTCTATGAACTTTGCACAGTTGCCAAAAGACTAGTAGACCCTTTGAATATTACAAGAGTTATTGCAAGGCCTTTTGTAGGGAATTCAAAAGATGGCTTTACTAGAACTTCTAATAGAAAGGATTTAACAACGCCTCCGAATGGCTTGACTCTGCTTGATCTAATTCAGGAGTCCAATGGACAAGTTATTTCAGTGGGTAAAATTGGTGATATTTTTTCAAATCAAGGAGTTTCTTATACCGTTAAAGCATCTAATAATATGGGCCTGGTTGACCAACTAATAAATGAAATGGATAAAGTTAAGGATGGCTTAATTTTTGTAAATCTTGTAGACTTTGATACAAATTTCGGTCACCGAAGAGATGTGCCTGGATATGCTCTAGCGCTTGAAGAATTTGATAAGCGTATTCCAGAAATTGAATCTAAACTTCTTCATGATGATCTTATTTTGATTACTGCTGATCATGGCTGTGATCCAACTTGGCCAGGGAGTGACCACACCCGCGAGCATGTCCCTGTGGTGTTTTATGGAAAGTCCATCAAAGCCCAAAACCTGGGCAAAAGAGATACTTTTGCTGACATGGGTCAAACTATTGCCACGCATCTCCAAATTACACCTCTTAGTAATGGCAAGGCTTGTGAGCTAATTTAAATGCAAGAGCAAATTCATAAACTTCCAAAAGTTGAGCTTCATAGTCATCTTGAGGGCACTATTAAGCCAGCGCTTGCTCAAGAGATTGCGCAGCGCAATGATGTCTCCTTAGATAGTAATCTTTTTCACTCCAATGGAGGTTATGCATGGAGTGACTTTCCTAGTTTTTTAACTGCATATGATAATGTGAGCTCTTGTTTAAGACTGGGTAAGGATTATGGCGATATTACTTATGAATATCTTAAAGATTGTGCTAAAGAAAACGTAGTTTATGCCGAAACCTTTATTTCGCCTGATCATGCTGCAGAATGTGGCATTAGTTACGATGATATGATTTCAGGTATTGCTAGAGGGATTGACGATGCTGAACGTGATTTTGGAATCGTTGGTCGTATTATTGTTACCTGTGTAAGACACTTGGGGCCAGAACAAGGACTAAATGTTGTTCAAACAATGGTGGACAATCCCCACCCCTATGTTGTTGGCTTTGGAATGGGTGGTGACGAAAACGCATATACATTAGAAGAATTTGCAGACATTTACAACATCGCTAAAGAGGCAGGTTATGAGTGCACTGTTCATGCTGGGGAGATCTGCGGGCCTGAAAGTGTTTGGGATGCAATCAATTACCTTCCTATAAGTCGCATTGGGCATGGAGTAAATAGCATCAAAGACCATGAGTTAATGAATGAGCTCGTTCAACGTAATATTCACCTTGAGATTTGTCCAGGCAGTAATTTGTCGCTTTCTATTTTTCCTGACTGGGATAGCCACCCTCTTCCATCTATCATGAATAAAGCTGTAAGCATAAGTCTCAATTCTGATGATCCACCTTTTTTTAATACAACTGTCGGTCAAGAATATTATGACAGCGCAAAACACTTTAATCTTGATATTGATGAGTTAAAAAGAATTTCTGTAATGGCTATGAAGGCCTCCTTTGCTAACTCTAAAATTAAATCTAGGTTGATAGAAGAAATTCAGAAATTTCAAAGCTAAAAACCCTTTAAAATTTATTCATAAACTTTTGGAAAACTTATTATGTCAATAGAAAAAACTTACATTACAGCTGATGAGCTAGTGCACGACTCTTTTAAATTAGGAGTTCAAATTCATAATAGTGGTTTTAAACCTGACTTTATCGTAGGCGTATGGCGAGGTGGAACTCCTGTTGGAATAGCCATTCAAGAAATACTTGCTTACCTTGGTAATGATTCTGATCATATTGCCATTCGAACCTCATCATATTATGGCCTTAATCAGCAATCTAAAGAGGTAAGAGTTCATGGCATTGACTATCTTGTGAGCAATATGAATGCAGAAGATAAACTACTTATTGTTGATGACGTATTTGACTCAGGAAGAAGTATTAAAGCTATTCTTGATACGCTTAATGAAAAAGCTAGAAAAAATATTCCTCACGAAATTAAAATGGCAATGCCCTGGTACAAGCCAGAGAGAAATATAATAGGCATAGAGCCTGATTATTTCATTCATAAAACAGATGATTGGCTAGTATTTCCCCACGAAATGGATGGGCTTACAGAAGAAGAAATTTTCGAAAATAAAGAAGGTATGAAGGATATTCTTTCTGAGGTTAAAAAGTAAGCTATTATTTGAGCATTTGAGTTAGTTTAACTCTTAATAATATCCCAAAGACCATAGAATATTGCTAGCCAGATTAGGCCTTTTATTAGAAAAAATAAAAAAGGCACTACAATCAATAGCCATTTATTTTTAATCCGCTTTTTGAGATAGTTAATCATGAAAGTGGCATGCAACGCTGTGGTCTTGTGCTATCCCCTTAAATTCAGGTTTTTCCAGAGCACAGACCTCCTGAGCTTTTTGACATCTGGTTCTAAATACGCAGCCTGAAGGTGGATTAATTGGTGATGGTAAATCTCCCTCTATCAAAATTAAATCTTTGTTTTTCTCAACATTGGGGTCTGGGATTGGAACTGCAGAAATGAGTGCTTGAGTATAGGGATGGCTTGGACTTTTATAAATGTCATCACTCTTTGCAAGTTCAACCATATTGCCTAAATATAGGACCATTATTTTAGTACTAATATGCTTCACTACACTTAAATCATGGGCAATAAATATTAAAGCTAATTTCATCTCCTCCTGTAAATCCATTAACAAATTAACGACTTGAGCTTGTATAGAGACATCCAAGGCTGAGACGGGCTCATCACAGATAATAAGCTTAGGTTTCAAAATCAGAGCTCTGGCAATACCAATTCTTTGGCACTGTCCTCCAGAAAATTCATGTGGATAGCGGTTCATTAAATTATCGAGTAGTCCAACCTTATTCATCACATCAATCACTCGAGCTTGAACATCGGCCTCAGGTGTTTTTGGGTAATGAGTTCTCAGAGGCTCCGCTATGATTTCTCCAATATTCATTCTTGGATTGAGGCTTGCTAAGGGGTCCTGAAAAATCATTTGAATTTGTTTGCGATAAGGCCTTGTTTCAGAATGACTCAACCCAAGCAAATCGTTACCCAGCCAGATAACCTCCCCTGCTTCTGCTGGCACCATTTTCACAATAGCTCTGGCTAGCGTAGATTTACCACACCCTGACTCGCCAACCACTCCAAGCGTATCTCCAGCATTTAAAGAGAAAGAAATATCATTCACTGCCTGAAGCTTCTTTGCCTTTGTCCAAGGCATATCACCTTCGGATGAAACATCAAAATTGACCTTTAAGTTTTTAACTTCAAGAATCGGTTGATTGTTCATAGTATCTTCTCTTTTGAAACATGACAAGCTCTGAAATGATCATCATTACTAGCTCTTACTAGGATAGGAGATTCACTATTACATTTGTCAATAGAATACTTACACCTTGGAGCAAAAGGACAACCCTCAGGCGCCTTCATCATGTTGGGTGGATTGCCAGGAATTGTAACCAACCTTTCCTCTGAATCATCAAGTCTAGGGACTGCACTCATTAATCCTTGCGTATATGGGTGAGTTGGTGATGCATAAATATTCTCAGTCTTGCCGATCTCCATAATTTCGCCGCCGTACATCACAAGCATGTCATCACTACTCCCAGCAACAACTCCAAGGTCATGAGTAATCAAAATAATTGACATCCCAAAGTCTTTCTGAAGGTCTGCCAGCAACTTCATAATTTGCGCTTGAACCGTAACATCAAGCGCGGTAGTTGGCTCATCAGCTATGAGTAATTTAGGGCGACACAATAAAGACATCGCAATCATCACTCGCTGCCTCATGCCTCCTGAAAATTCATGCGGATACATTCTGATACGATTACTTGCATCAGGAATTCTTACTGCATCAAGCATACTAATAGATTGCTTTAATGCGTCAGATTTTGAAACACCTTGGTGATGAATTAAAACTTCGGTCATTTGTTCAGAGACTCTGACATATGGATTAAGACTTGTCATGGGATCTTGAAAGATCATGGCAATTTTTTCAGCTCTGATTTGATTTAATTTTTGATTAGAGAGGTTAAGAATTTCTTCACCTTCGAACTTTACGCTACCCGTTGCACTTCCGTTATGATCAAGAAGACCTGTCATTCCAAATACAGTTTGACTTTTTCCACTTCCAGACTCGCCTACAATTGCTAAAATTTTTCCTTCATTCATAGAAAAATTAACGTTATTCACCGCGCTCACGATGCCATCTGCAGTCTCAAATTCAACCTTGAGGTTTTTAACATCTATCAAGCTCATTAAACTCTACCTCTCCTTGGGATCCAGTGCGTCACGAAGACCATCACCGATAAAGTAAAAACAAAAAAGACTGACGACAAAGAAGGCTAGTGGAAAGAGAAGTTGCCATTCCGTATCGTAGCTAATGGTTCCGGCACCCTCCTTAATGAGTGCGCCCCAGCTTGTAGATGGCTCTTGAACACCGAGTCCAAGGAATGAGATAAAGCTTTCAGCAAGAATTATTCCCGGGACCAGTAAAGTGGCATAAACTGCGACGATACCTAATAGATTAGGAACAATATGTCTTGTAATAATTTTGAAATCACTGACACCGGTCACCCTAGCAGCCTCAATAAACTCTTTGTTCTTTAGGTTTAGAGTTTGTCCGCGAACGATCCTGCTCATATCAAGCCAAGACAAAAGTCCAATCCCGATAAACAACATTCCAATTGATCGCCCAAAAACTACTAGAAGAAGGATGAGTACAAACATGTATGGTATAGACATTAGTATGTCTACAATTCGCATCATAATTTGGTCTGTTTTTCCACCTAAATAACCTGAGGTGGCTCCATAAAGGGTCCCAACAATGACTGCTACAGTAGCCCCTAAAACTCCTACCATTAATGATATTTGAGTGCCTTGGATCACCCTTGAGTAAAGATCTCGCCCTAGGTCATCTGTACCAAAGTAATGTCCACTCTCAATTGATGGTATTCCAACCCTAGCAGCAGAGCCCATAGCATTCCAATCAATTTGTTCATAACTCCACACAGCGAAGTATGGACCAATGAAAGAGAATAAAACAATAGAAAGTAAGATAAATAAACTGATCGTTGCGGCTTTATTTTGTATAAATCGCATGCGGGCGTCCTTCCAAAGTGAGCGACCAGCACCAGACTCAGAAAGGTTTTCTGCCATCGTTTTAATCTTACCTTTATTCGCCACAATCATCTGATTAGTACCTTATTTTTGGATCAATCCATGCATACAACAAATCAGCAATAAGGCTGAATAGAATGGTCAAGCTGCCGACAACAATTGTAATTCCCATCATCACTGAGTAGTCCCGATTGAATGCTGCATTCACGAAGAAGTAGCCCATACCGCCCGTTGAAAAGTAAATGTCTATAAGCACTGATCCAGTAATAAGCCCCACGAAGGCTGGCCCTAGGTAAGAGATAACTGGAAGCAGTGAAGGCTTTAAAACATGTCTAAAGAAAATGACCTTGGTTGGTAAGCCTTTGGATCTAGCTGTCCTGATGTAGTTTGTATTTAAAACTTCGAGCATAGAAGACCTCGTTATACGCGCAATAGAGGCCATATAGCTCGTTGAAAGAGCAATCACTGGCATAACCAGGTACTGCCATGCACCTCCATTCCAGCCACCACCTGGAAGCCAATCAAGCCACAAAGTAAAAACGATTATCAGCAACGGAGCCATGACGAAATTTGGAAGCACTTGGGCTCCGATAGATACACCTACAGCAAGATAATCAATCCAGGTATTTTTTCGGATAGCTGCAATAGCACCGAGCGGAATACCTACCCCAACCGCAACAATAAATGACCAGAATCCGTACTTCAAGGTAATTGGGAAGCCATGACCTATAATTTCATTGACTGTCCTATCGTGATATTTGTATGAGGGACCGAAATCA
>CABWZU010000005.1:0-35684 GCA_902510115.1 uncultured Gammaproteobacteria bacterium
AAATCAACCGAGATTCCCTTAGTAGCGGCGAGCGAACGGGGACCAGCCCTTAAGCAATTTTTTGATTAGTAGAATGTTCTGGAAAGTTCAACGACACAGGGTGATAGTCCCGTATACGAAAATCTTTTAATTGTGAAATCGAGTAAGGCGGCGCACGTGAAACGCTGTTTGAAAATGGGGGGACCACCCTCCAAGGCTAAATACTCTCTACTGACCGATAGTGAACAAGTACCGTGAGGGAAAGGCGAAAAGAACCCCGGGAGGGGAGTGAAATAGAACCTGAAATCGTATGCATACAAGCAGTGGGAGCAGACTTGTTCTGTGACTGCGTACCTTTTGTATAATGGGTCAGCGACTTACTTCTCAGTAGCAAGGTTAACCATTAGGGGAGCCGTAGGGAAACCGAGTCTTAAATGGGCGTTTAGTTGCTGGGAGTAGACCCGAAACCGGGTGATCTATCCATGGCCAGGGTGAAGGTTAGGTAAAACTAACTGGAGGCCCGAACCCACTTATGTTGAAAAATGAGGGGATGAGCTGTGGATAGGGGTGAAAGGCCAAACAAACCCGGAGATAGCTGGTTCTCTCCGAAATCTATTTAGGTAGAGCGTCATGTATTACTTCTGGGGGTAGAGCACTGTTATGGCTAGCGGGTCGTCAAGACTTAGTAAACCATTGCAAACTCCGAATACCAGAAAGTATGAGCAGACACACTGCGGGTGCTAACGTCCGTAGTGGAAAGGGAAACAACCCAGACCGTCAGCTAAGGTCCCAAAATTATAGTTAAGTGGGAAACGATGTGAAAAGGCATAGACAGCCAGGAGGTTGGCTTAGAAGCAGCCATTCCTTTAAAGAGTGCGTAATAGCTCACTGGTCGAGTCGGTTTGCGCGGAAGATTTAACGGGGCTAAACTATATACCGAAGCTGCGGATCGCAATTTATTGCGATGGTAGGAGAGCGTTCTGTAAGCCGTTGAAGGTGAACTGTGAGGTTTGCTGGAGGTATCAGAAGTGCGAATGCTGACATGAGTAACGATAAAGGGGGTGAAAAACCCCCTCGCCAGAAGTCCAAGGTTTCCTACGCAACGTTAATCGGCGTAGGGTTAGTCGGCCCCTAAGGCGAGGCAGAAATGCGTAGTCGATGGGAAACGGGTTAATATTCCCGTACTTCATATAACTGCGATGGGAAGACGGAGAAGGTTAGCTCAGCAAGGCGATGGTTGTCCTTGTTCAAGCGTGTAGAAATGGTTCTTAGGAAAATCCGGGAACCTCTATTTCAAGGCGTGATAACGATCCCTCTTTTGGGAGAAGTGAGTGATACCATGCTTCCAGGAAAATCCTCTAAGCTTCAGGTTATATGAAACCGTACCCCAAACCGACACAGGTGGACGAGATGAGAATTCTAAGGCGCTTGAGAGAACTCGGGTGAAGGAACTAGGCAAAATGACACCGTAACTTCGGGAGAAGGTGTACTCTTGTTATGTGAAATCACTCGCTGATAGAGCAGAAAAGAGTTGAAAATACTAGGTGGCTGCGACTGTTTATTAAAAACACAGCACTCTGCAAACACGTAAGTGGACGTATAGGGTGTGACTCCTGCCCGGTGCTTGAAGGTTAATTGATGAGGTTAGCGCTTGCGCGAAGCTTTTGATCGAAGCCCAAGTAAACGGCGGCCGTAACTATAACGGTCCTAAGGTAGCGAAATTCCTTGTCGGGTAAGTTCCGACCTGCACGAATGGAGTAACGACGGCCACACTGTCTCCACCCGAGACTCAGTGAAATTGAAATTGCTGTTAAGATGCAGTATACCCGCGGCCAGACGGAAAGACCCCGTGCACCTTTACTACAGCTTTGCATTGAACTCTGATCCTACTTGTGTAGGATAGGTGGGAGGCTTTGAAGCTTTAACGCTAGTTAGAGTGGAGCCACCCTTGAAATACCACCCTGGTATGGTTGGGGTTCTAACCTAGGTCCGTAATCCGGATCGGGAACAATGCATGGTGGGTAGTTTGACTGGGGCGGTCTCCTCCCAAAGAGTAACGGAGGAGCGCAAAGGTATCCTCAGCACGGTCGGACATCGTGCAATGAGCGCAAAGGTAAAAGGATGCTTGACTGCGAGACTGACACGTCGAGCAGGTAGGAAACTAGGTCTTAGTGATCCGGTGGTTCTGAGTGGAAGGACCATCGCTCAACGGATAAAAGGTACGCCGGGGATAACAGGCTGATACCCCCCAAGAGTTCACATCGACGGGGGTGTTTGGCACCTCGATGTCGGCTCATCACATCCTGGGGCTGAAGCAGGTCCCAAGGGTATGGCTGTTCGCCATTTAAAGTGGTACGCGAGCTGGGTTTAGAACGTCGTGAGACAGTTCGGTCCCTATCTACCGTGGGCGTTGGAGACTTGAGGGAAGCTGTTCTTAGTACGAGAGGACCGGAATGGACACACCTCTGGTGTTTCGGTTGTGACGCCAGTCGCATTGCCGAGTAGCTATGTGTGGAAAGGATAACCGCTGAAAGCATCTAAGCGGGAAGCCCCTCCCAAGATTAGGTCTCCCTGATTATTTAATAATCCTAAAGATCCCTCGAAGACTACGAGGTTGATAGGCTAGGTGTGGAAGTGCAGCAATGCATGAAGCTAACTAGTACTAATTGATCGTGAGGCTTGACCATATAACACCCAAGATATTTGGAGATGTTGTTGTGTCAACAGGCAATATGCCTTATAAACTTTACTTTATCCATTTTGTTATACCTCTGGTATAAAAACTTTTTAATTCATTTGAGTTAGGTTTTGGCCTAATTCGAATAAGCAGTTTGCTTAGTGATAATAGCAAGTGTGACCCACCTGATCCCATCCCGAACTCAGAAGTGAAACCACTTAGCGCCGATGGTAGTGTGGGGTCTCCCCATGTGAGAGTAGGACATTGCTAGGCTTTTATTCTAAATACCCCGACCTTTTCTAAGGCGGGGTATTTTTTTATCTAGACTAATTCAAGTAAAATCAAGCTTCTTAAAAAGGATTCAATTTCAAAGAATTTATGATGAATACACAAGAAGTGATAAATATTACTGAAGGAATTATTGTTATTGATTCTGGATATTACAGTAAAGATTTTGCATCAATATATCTTCTGAGACAGAACAACAAGGTTGCCATTATTGAAACAGGCACCAATTACAGTGTTCCTGTTGTAGAAAACGTACTCATTAAGAATGGCCTAAGTCTTTTAGATGTGTCTTATGTAATTCCAACTCATGTCCATCTCGATCATGCCGGGGGAGCTGGTGAGCTCATGAGGCAATGTGTAAATGCAAGTTTAGTGGTTCATCCGAGAGGCGCACGTCATTTGATTGATCCAAGAAAACTCATTGCAGGTGCAATGGCCGTCTACGGTGAAGAGAAATTCAAGGAATATTATGGTGAAATTATTCCAATAGATGCTAATAGAGTAATAGAGGCAGAAGATAACTTTATTTTGGATTTTGATGGAAGAGAGCTCAGATTTATTGATACGCCTGGACATGCAAGACACCATTTTTGCATCTGGGATAAGGTTACTAAGTCAATGTTTACAGGCGATACATTTGGAATCTCATATCGTGACCTTGACTATCAAGATGAGGTCTATATTTTACCAAGTACAAGCCCTGTCCAATTCGATCCCGAGGCCCTCATTAAAAGCATCAATCGGATTATGGAGTTTGAGCCAGAACGAGTCTGCTTAACGCATTTTTCAGCTATAAAACCCACTCAAAAAATTCTGAATCAGCTATCAAATAGTATCCACTTTGTTAGTGATTTAGCAATCAAGTATGCAAATAAAAATGACGCAGAAACAATTATTTATAGACAAATGATGGACTATTTTCTAAAGGGACTTGGTGAGATTGGTGTGAGCGATACAAATTTTGCAGAAGAGAGGTTAAGCCTTGACGTAAAAATTAATACTCAAGGTTTGCTTTACTGGCAGAAAAATAGTTAAGGTTGGACTTGAATTTAATCTAATAAGGAACAAATAAGTATAATACTCTTTGGCTTTCCAAACTCAATTATGAAGAATCTTTTACTTTATCTAAATAAGTATTTTGCGAAAGTGCCATCGCAGCTTATTCCCTATCGTAAAGCAGTTCTTTTAGTTGCTCTACTGTCAACTATTTTTATGGGTTATGGTGCCTCTCGTTTTGTGCTTGATACGTCTTTTGATGTATGGTTTAGTGAGTCTGATCCAGCAATCGAGGCTTTAGATGAGTTCCGTGATCAGTTTGGAAGTGACGATGGTCTTTTCATTGTTTATGAGGCAAAAGATGGGGATGTGTTTTCAAATAAATCACTTACTTTAATCTCAGAAATTACAGAGACTCTGGATAATTATGAGCAAATAAGTGATGATGTTTGGTTAAATCAGTATGGCTTAACTCCAGATATTGTTGAATCACTGAGTCACATTAAGCGCGTTCAATCGTTATCAAATATTAGAATCCAGAAGAATGAAGATGATGTTTTGAGTTCTCCTCGTCTCGTCCCTAAAATTATTCCAAGCGAGCAAAATCAGTTAAGTGCCATTAGTTCTGAGGCAGATGATCAGCCCTCTCTTGAACTGTTTATGTTTTCTAAGGATCACCGTTATGGGGCAATCTCAATAAAAACTGATTTTGGTGCTATTCCAGTAGTTCAAGAGTCTGATGACGAACTCTCTCTTTTTTCTGATGATGACTGGAGTGATGATTTTGATGCCAGTATGGATGAGAGCGCTGTGATTCAAAAAATCGAATACCAGCCTGATGAGGCTGCTCTCTATATTCCATTTATGAAGGCTATAACAGCAATCACTGAGCAGTCAAAGATGACTGATCACTTCAACTTTTATCCGATTGGCAACTCTGCAATGATCTCTTTAGCTATGGACACCTTGATCCAAGCTGCATTTTTGTTGGTAGGAATGGTAGTCATCATAAACCTTTTACTTTGGACTTTGTTTCGCTCTGCCAGCGCGGTTGTTCTGCCTCAACTTGCAATAGGACTCAGTATTCTTTTTGTGATAGGCGGTCTGAGCTGGCTTAATTTGGCATCGACAACTCTCATTGCTCTAACTGTAATGCTTGTCATTGCTGTTGGTGTGGCTGACTGTGTCCATGTCATGAGCTCCTACTTATTTTTTAGGCGTGATGGCAAGGAGCATGATGAAGCATTATCAAAAGCTTATGGCAAGACTGGAGTTCCTATTCTATTAACAACCATTACCACGATGGCTGGCATGTCTTCATTGGCAGCAACAGGCATGCCTATGTTTGTTCAATTCGGGTTATCTTCAGCAGCTGGGGTATTCTTTGCATTCGCATATACAATCTATTTGTTACCCGTTTTGTTGAATTACTGGCACCCAATGCAAACTAAAAAAGCTGGAAATCAAGAAAATAATAAAAATGGAATAAAGGCTCTAGCTTTAAACCTCAAATTAAAGTCATTAAGCTTTTTGTGTTTTTTTGCAAAACCTTTATTAACTGTATCAAAAAAAATTGGTTTGACTTGGTTAGTGAGCGCAGAGTGGTTGCAGCCATTACTAGACAGAATCCCAGCTTTTGTAGAGCGTTTCCGATACTTAATTGCCATCATATTTTTTGGTGGATTTATAGTGTGTTTGTATGGCGCAACACAAGTAAAAATAGACTCAAACTTAGTTGAGCTTTATTCTGATGATGTTCCAATTGGTCAGGCATACGACATTGTTGATGACAATATGATGGGAACTGGAAACATGGTCATTGTAGTTGACACTGCTAGATCAGATGGAATTATGGACCCTGCGGTCTTAAGCTCAATGGACAGACTTCAGAATAAAATTGAAGACAGCTATAGTGACTATATTATTCGTACAAATTCTCTAGCTGACCTTGTAAAAGATACTCATGCGATTATGCAAAGTTCAGAAGAGTACAGAACTATCCCAAATAGTCAGATTGCGGTCTCTCAACTCCTTTATCTTTTTAATAGTTCGAATCCAGAGGAACGAAGAGCTTTGGTTAGTGATGATTTCAGTAAAAGTCATATCAGTGTTCAGCTTAGAAATGCTGGTTCTGAAGAATACAAAGATTTTTTTGATGAGATTCAAAAAGATATTAATTACGAGTTTAATACACTTACAGAAATCTATCCAGAACTCAAGGTTCAAATTACTGGCTCATTTGCTCTAATGATGAGGTTAGCAGATGATATCAGTAAGAATCAATTTAAGAGTTTGGCGATAGCAGCAGTTGTCATCAGTCTACTTATGATGCTGACTCTTGGTTCATTTCAGGCAGGAGTGATGTCGATTGTACCGAATCTAATTCCTGCAACATTAGCGTTTGGACTGATGGGCCTTCTTGGAATTTCTCTGGATACAGATACGCTCATGATTGCGCCTTTAATTATTGGAATTGCGGTCGATGATACAATTCACTTTATTAGTCATTACAGAATGTCACTCGCTCAAAACCACAACATGAAAATCGCCCTGGTTGAAACCATAAAAGAGGTTGGACAGGCGGTTACTTTTACAACGCTCATATTGGGTTGCGGGTTTTTTATGCTAACCTTTAGTGACTATTTAGGATTAGCTAAGATAGGAGGCTTTGGATCCTTAGCTATTTTTGTAGCACTGCTATGTGACTTGTTGTTTTTCCCAGCACTGATAATGATATTTAAGCCAAAATTTGGCCAGAAAGATGTTGATGATAATTTAAACTTTATAGAGGTTTCAAAATGAATAAACCAGTAACAAATGATTTGAACTTAAAACTGCTCTTATTAACTTTCTGTGTTGCAATGTTTAGTCTAAATGCCGTCGCTGACACTGAACTAAGTGCCAGAGAAATTATGGAAAGAGTTGACGAAGAGTCTAGAAAATCAACAGACTCTGCGTTTACGAGAATGAAACTAACGACTTGCAAATATGGCAAAAAGGATGGCAAGATTAAGTGTGCTGAAAAGCCTCGTATTAAATTGGTCGAGAATGCACAAATTAATACCGGTATAGATGATAAAGATACTAAGAGTGTTGCAATCATTCTTGAGCCAGCAAGTGAGAGGGGGATTGGTATGCTCTCTTATAGCTATGATGATAGTGATAGAGATAACGAAACCTGGCTCTATTTGTCTGCCCTTGGAAAGGTGAAGAGAATCAGTGTCAGAAACAGTGACGATGAAGAGACGGAGTCTGCTAGTATTTTTGGTACTGAAATGACAACCGAAGATCAGGAGTCTGGAAAGCTTGATGACTATACCTATGAACTATTGGAGCAGGGTAAGTTTAGGGGTCGTGAAGTTGCGGTCATTGAGTCGACACCAAAACCTCATCGACTCAGTAAAAGTAGTTATGGAAAAACTCAGAGCTGGGTTGATACTGAGAGATTTATTACCTTGAAGGTTCAAATGTTTGACAAGAACTCCAATCCTATCAAAAAGCTTGAGGTTGGTAAAGTTGAAAAAATTAATGATGTTTGGATGGGTAGAAGTCTAACATTTTTTAATACTGTCAGTAATAGGCTAACTAATATGAGGCTCGAAGCTATCAATTTTGGTGTGGATATCCAAGAGGATTTTTTAACTCAGAGAGCCCTTACTGACCAGGCCTTCAGAGAGAAGTATCTTAAAGATCTTCGCAAACAAGCTCAATAAACAATAAGATGTTTAATAGTTTATTGAGACAATTTATTTTTGTAATATTTGGTTTTATCTTCTTACTGAATGTTAACGCAGAAGACTCATTTTTTGATGGTGATACTGTTTTTGATGAATCTGAAGGGGATTTTGATGAGTGGTCTGATGATAGTGATGTCTTTGGAGAAGATGCTGATATTGAAAAAAAGACATTATCTTGGTTAGACCTTGGCGTGACTCAAAAGTGGGGTTTTAATCCTGCAAGTGGTTACAGTACCACTGAAGAAAGAACGGAAATCACTCTTGGAACTAGTGGCTCTGTCTCTGATTCGGGTTATGGAGAGGTTGAACTTAAAGCGACTCAATATTGGCCAAGTGATAGCAATTATTCAACTGAAAAAAATGATTTAGAAGTCGAAAAGGCCTTTTTACAGTTTAGTTTTGATGACTGGAGCACCAAAATAGGGAAATACACTATTGGGTGGGGTGAGCTCGAAGGTGGTGCACTTGATGTTGTTAATCCCTCTGGCGGATTAACTGATCCATCGATGTTGCCTCAGTGGTTTTTGAGTGCAACGCGCTATTTTGATAATAGGGATTTAAGTTTTTTCTATAATACCAATCCAAAAATTTCCAAGAGTAAGCTTCTTGTTTTGAAAAATGACACCTATGATGAGTTTGGAGTGCGCTATGGGATAAGCAGTGAGGGAAGTGATATGGCATTTTATCTTGGTCAGCTCGTACCCAATGATGCCTTAATCAATCTTACTGATGGACTGGTATATGCAACTCCATATCAACTCATGGGTTTTGGAGTCAATAAGGCGTTTAATGACTATTTGCTTAAGTTTGATGTTGCTTATAAAAAAAATATTCAACAGAATCGAACTGGACAATTTATTAAAGTAGATCGCCTTGATTGGGACTTGGCATTTGATATTCAAAATGATGATCGACAGTGGTTAATTTCTATTAATTCTCAGTATCTTTTAGATTTTGCTGATGATTATTTAACGCCTTCAATTTTAGGTGTTGGTGTGAGCACAAAAAGAAACAGTATGAGCTATATGGCGAGCGTTAGTGATAAGTTTGGAGACTCTGATTGGAAGTGGGGGTTGTCAAACGTTATATCTTCTAATAATGACCTAAATCTTAGTTCTGCAACTCTTGATTGGGACATTAATGATCAGTGGCAAGCTTCTTTTAGTGGGACTTATATCGATGCTAAAGATAATCGTGCTTTTGCTGCATTAGATGATTATCAGAGAGTTAATTTAGAAATTAAGTATCAATATTAAAACGTAAGATATGAAAGTCAACCAAAAAAAGACTGATGCAACGCTATCAATGAATCTATCAAAGTAGTACATAGTATAATTTATGGATAATAATTTAACTGAGTATCATGTTAGAAAGTAAGCTTTTAAGGGGTAATATCGATTTTGTGGTTGAGCAACTCAATCGGCGAAACTTTTCCTTTGACGTTGATGAATTCAATGAACTTGAAAATGAAAGAAAAATTATTCAAGTTCAGACTCAAGAGCTACAAAATCTTCGCAACACTAAATCTAAATCTATAGGCCAGGCAAAGGCCAGTGGAGAGAATATTGAGCCGCTGCTTCAGGAGGTATCTGAACTGGGTGAAAAGCTTGATAATGCCAAAATTCAGCTCCAAGAAATCCAGTCAAAGATTAGTGATATTACTTTATCGATGCCCAATATACCTCATGCCTCTGTGCCTAAGGGGAATACTGAGGATGAAAATGAAGAGGTTCTAAGTTGGCCACCAAAAGGCCCAAGTGAATTTGATTTTGAGCCCAAAGACCACGTTGATTTGGGTGAATTTCATGGAATTGATTTTGCGGCAGCTGCTAAGATATCTGGCTCCAGATTTGTAGTCATGACTGGAAAACTAGCAAAGCTTCAGCGCGCTTTAACTCAGTTTATGTTAGATCAACACACTGAAAATAATAATTACAAAGAGACCTATACCCCCTATTTGGTGAATTCAGATTCTTTAATGGGTACAGGCCAATTGCCTAAATTTGAAGCAGATTTATTTAAAACTCATCTTCATGGTGAAGAGGGTGAGGCTAGAGCTCTTTATTTGATCCCAACAGCTGAAGTTCCTGTGACAAATTTGGTTCGAGACTCTATAGTCAAAGAGTCAGACCTCCCACTTAAATATGTTGCACACACCCCTTGTTTCAGATCAGAAGCAGGATCTTATGGTAAGGATACGAGAGGATTAATTCGACAACATCAGTTTGAAAAAGTAGAACTTGTTCAAATTTCAAAACCCTCTGAGTCCTACAAAGTGCTAGAAGAGCTAACCAATGATGCTGAAGGAATTTTGCAGCTATTAGAGCTCCCATATCGAAAAGTGATTCTTTGTACTGGCGACCTTGGTTTTTCATCTGCAAAAACTTATGATTTAGAGGTTTGGCTTCCAGGCCAAAGTGCTTATCGTGAAATTTCATCGTGCTCTTGCTTTGAATCCTTTCAGGCAAGAAGGATGCAGCTGCGCTGGAAAAACCCTGAGACAAATGAATCTGAGTTTTTACATACATTAAATGGCTCAGGATTAGCAGTTGGAAGAACCCTGGTGGCAGTCATTGAAAACTATCAAAATGCTGATGGCAGTATAACTATACCAAAAGTCCTACAGAGCTACATGGGCGGCCTAACTAAGATAAAATAACCCCTTTATTATTTTTTGGAGTGAAAGATGAATCTACCACCAGAAATATTTCTGATTGCAATGTTTGTGCTGATGTATTTTTTACTAATCAGACCACAACAAAAAAGAGCTAAAGACCACAAAAACTTATTGAAAGAATTGAAGAAAGGTGATGAGGTTGTTACTAATGGCGGCGTTATTGGAAAAATAACTGCGGTCGATGAATCTTTTGCTGAAATAGAAGTATCTTCAGGCGTTTCTATGAAAGTTCAAAAACAAGGTATCAATCAAAAAATGCCAAAAGGAAGTGTCAAGCCAATGACTAAGGCAACTAATAAGTCAAAGGCTAAGACGAAAGCAATAGAAAAAGCGGAATAAAGGGCAAATACTCAATATGAACCATTACGCAGCCTGGAAAAATATTCTAATTGTATTTTTCCTATTTATTTTAGGCCTCTTCGCCTTGCCAAATCTCTATGGTTCAGATTTGGCGATCCAAATTTCTGGATCTGGGAACTATGATGTCAGTCAGAGAGACCTCGATAAAATTAAAGATACTTTGTCAGATGGCGGTGTTGGATTTAAATCGATTTCTCTTGAGGATAAGAACGTACTTGTCAGGTTTAATGACTCACAAACGCAACTATCTTCCAAAGCAATTTTGAAGGATTCACTCACAAGAAATTATGTTGTTGCTCTAAATTTAGCACCATCAATTCCTCAGTGGTTATCAGGTATTGGTGGTAAAGCGATGTCTTTAGGTCTTGATCTTAGGGGCGGTGTTCATTTCCTCTTAGAGGTCGACATGGATGCAGTCACTACGATGGCTTTAGATCGTTATTACAATGAGCTTAGGGCTGAACTGAGAAAAGATAAGCTTTACAAGAAAATACGCAAAGAAGATAATTTACTGCTTGTTTCATTTAAAAGTGAAGAGCTTAAAAACAAAGCTAAAAAAGTTATTAAAAATGACTTGCCTGATCTCGTTATTTCTGAAGGAACTGAGCAAGAGCTTGAGTTGGGGCTTGAGATTTCAGCAAATGCTCAGGCCGATGCAAAACTTGGTGCACTCAAACAAAATATCACTACGTTAAGAAATCGTGTTAATGAATTAGGTGTTGCTGAGCCCATCATTCAGCAACAAGGAACAGAGAGGATTGTTGTTCAATTGCCGGGAGTTCAAGACACGGCAAGAGCAAAGGAAATTCTTGGAGCTGTTGCGACAATTGAATTTAGAATGGTCGATGAAAAAAATGATGTCCAAACTGCAATTCAATCAGGAAAAACGCCTACTGGTTCGAAAATCTATAAGTTCAAGGATGGTCGACCTTTGCTACTTAAAACAAATGTGATAACGACTGGAGAGAACATTGTTGACGCTTCATCCAGCATGGATGAAAATAACCAGCCCAGTGTTAGCATTGTTCTAGATAGCTCTGGTGGACGCTCTATGCTCGATACAACCAAAGAGTTTTTGGGATATAGGATGGCTGTAGTCTTTATCGAAAACCAGGTTGAAACTGTGATGGAAGATGGTGTTGCTGTTAAGAAGCGAACTAAGACTCAAGATATTATTAATGCTGCTACGATCCAAGGAACATTCTCAAATCGTTTTCAAATCACTGGATTGGATAGTGCAAGAGAGGCAACAAATTTAGCATTACTACTGAGGGCTGGCTCTCTATCAGCACCAGTTGAGATTATTGAAGAGAGAACAATTGGGCCAAGTCTTGGTGCAGACAATATACAAAAAGGATTGATCTCAGTGCTCGTTGGATTCGCTTTAGTGCTGATCTTTATGGCATGGCGTTATCGAGTTTTTGGTTTAGTTGCAAATCTAGCTTTGACACTGAACTTGATCACAATTATTTCTATTTTGTCTTTAATACAGGCCACCTTAACCCTTCCTGGAATAGCGGGAATTGTTCTAACAGTTGGTATGGCAGTGGATGCCAATGTGTTGATTTTTGAGCGTATTAAAGAAGAGATGCGCTCCAGTAAAAATATTCAAAAAGCTATCTCATCAGGCTATGAAAAAGCACTACTTACCATTGCAGATGCTAATATAACTACGTTGATTGCTTCTATTGTGTTGTTCAGTTTTGGTACCGGGCCAATTAAGGGTTTTGCGGTAACTTTAACTATCGGAATCATTACTTCAATGTTTACCGCAATCATTGTCTCTAGAGCGATCATAAATCTAATCTATGGCGGTAAAAAAGTTGAGGAGTTAGCAATATGAGTCTCAGATCTTTAAATATTCCAGTCATTGATTTTGTAGGCAAGAGAAAAATAGCGCTGATTTTTTCAGCAATTTTGTTGATTGCTTCTATAGCTTCTTTGGGCTTGCAAGGCTTAAAATTTGGTATCGACTTTACAGGCGGTACTCTAATTGAGCTAGGTTATGAAAAAACTGCAGATCTTGAAGACATAAGAACTAAACTTGCAGAAGCTAAATACGAAGGAGCTAATGTGCAATATTTTGGCTCGGATACTGAAGTACTCATTCAGTTAGAGCCTCAGGCAACATCAAGCGCAAAGTTAAGTTCTTCAATTATAAGGATGCTGGGAGAAGGAATAGATGTCAGAAGAGTAGAATTTGTTGGTCCAAAGGTAGGTGAAGAGCTTACTAATGATGGTGGACTCGCAATGCTATATGCGTTAATTGGGATATTAATCTATGTTGCATTTAGATTTGAATATCGATTTGCATTAGGTTCAATTACGGCAATAGTTCATGATGTCATTATTACGCTTGGTGTTTTTTCAATTCTTCAGATTGAATTTGATTTGACAGTCTTAGCAGCTATCCTTGCTGTCATTGGCTACTCTTTGAATGATACGATCGTTGTCTTTGACAGAATACGCGAAAACTTTTTAGCAACTCGTCACGTCGAGCCTGAACCTATTGTCAATGAAGCCCTTAATCAGACCTTATCAAGAACAATAATGACCTCACTGACGACCTTGCTGGTCCTTCTTGCTTTGTTTTATTTGGGCGGTGAAGTGATTAATAGTTTTGCAGGCGCCTTAATTGTGGGCGTTATTATTGGAACCTACTCCTCAATTTATGTTGCAAGTTCAATGATTCTTGCACTAGGTATTTCAAAGGAGGATATGCTTCCTTCTGAAAAAGAGAAAAAAGAGATTGATGCAAGACCTTAGTTTACTATCTTAGCTAAACTTCTCAAAAACAAGACAAGCGTTAGTTCCACCAAAACCAAAACTATTTGAGAGTATACGGCTCAGTTTAACATCTTTTGTTTCGGTTACAATAGGCATTCCAGAAGCTTCACTGTCAAGATTTTCAATATTAACAGATTCAGCAACAAAGTCATTTTGAAGCATCAGCAGTGAGTAGATTGACTCATTTACGCCAGCAGCTCCGAGAGCATGGCCAGATAAAGATTTAGTTGAGCCTATGAGAGGTATTGAGATATCACCAAAAACCTCTTTAATTGCCCCAAGCTCTTTAACATCCCCTACAGGAGTAGAGGTTCCATGAGCGTTAATATAATCTATGGGTCCATTAACATTTGCAATTGCAATTTCCATGCATCTTTTGGCTCCCTCACCCGAGGGCGCGACCATATCATAGCCATCTGATGTTGCACCATATCCGACAAGCTCAGCAATAATTTCTGCTCCACGCGCTTTTGCATGATCTAAGGACTCTAGAACAAGGGCCCCACCTCCACCTGATATTACAAAACCATCTCGATCAGCATCAAAAGCACGAGAGGCATTAGTGGGTGAGTCATTGTATTTTGAAGAGAGTGCACCCATAGAGTCAAATAGCATTGAAGTTGACCAATCTAATTCCTCACCCCCGCCAGCAAAAACGACATCCTGTTTTCCTAGCTGGATTTGCTCCATTGCATTTCCAATGCAGTGAGCACTGGTTGAACAGGCGGAACTTATGGAGTAGTTAATTCCCTTAATTTTAAATAGGGTAGAAAGGCATGCAGAGGTTGTTGAGCCCATTGTTCTTGGAACTCGGTAAGGTCCAACTCTTTTAATACCTTTTTCTCTTAAAATATCTGCTGCTTCAATTACATTTATATTGGAGGCTCCGCCAGAGCCCATAATTAGCCCCGTTCTTTCATGAGAAACCATTTCTGGACTGAGTCCAGATTCTTTGATTGCCTCATCTAATGCTATAGCATTGTAAATTGCAGCATCTGCCATAAACCTTAGCATCTTACGGTCAATGACTTCACTTGTATCAATTTCAGGAATCGAGCCATGAACATGAGACCTAAGTCCCATATCCCTATAGGTTTCGCTGAATTCTATTCCAGATTTTGCTGACCTAAGTGAGTCTAAGACTTGTGATTTATTAGCACCAAGACTGCTAACAATACCCATACCAGTAACGACGACTCTATTCATCAAAATGCTGAAGTATCAGTAAATAAACCAACTTTGAGGTTAGTTGCTTCATAAATAGTCTTTCCATCAACCTCCATTGTTGCATCGGCAATTCCCATATACAGTTTTCTTGCAATAACACGCGATAGACTTATGTTGTAAGTAACCTTTTTACTTGTTGGCAGGACTTGTCCTGTGAACTTAACTTGACCTGAGCCAAGAGCACGCCCTCTGCCAGGTCCACCTAGCCAACCAAGATAGAACCCAACTAACTGCCACATAGCGTCAACACCTAGACATCCAGGCATGACTGGGTCCTCATTAAAATGACAATCAAAGAACCATAAATCTTTCTTGATATCAAGCTCAGCAGTCATACCTCCTTTGCCATAGTCTCCTGCATTTTCACTGATATTTGTAATACGATCAAACATTAGCATGGGTGGCTGAGGGAGCTGTGCATTACCAGGGCCAAACAGTTCTCCCTTGCCGCATTGGATTAAATCTTCATAGGAATAGCTGTTTTGCTTCATAAGTCTTATCAAATCTTTTGATGGATAAATTTTATCACAGTTGAATTGAGCTTAAATCAACTTAAGGATTAAGGTCATCAATGATGTCTTCAACATTTTCAAGCCCAACTGATATACGAACCAGATTTTCAGAAATATGCGTTTGTTGTTTTTCTTCTTTTGTAAGCCTTACATGAGTTGTTGTTGATGGGTGAGTGATTGTTGTTTTAGCGTCACCCAAGTTTGCCGTAATTGAAATCATTTGTGTATTATTGATGAGCTTAAATGCCTCCTTTCTTCCCCCTTTAACCTCAAACGAGACAATACCTCCAAACCCTGTCTGTTGCTCCATAGCAATTTTATGATGAGGATGACTTTCAAGTCCAACATAGTGAACTTTCTCAACAAATGTTTGACTTTCAAGCCAAAGAGCTAGCTTGAGTGCGCTCTCACTATGAGCCTTCATTCTAAGACTTAGAGTTTCCAGACCTTTAAGGACGACCCATGCATTAAAGGCACTTAATGTTGGACCAGTACTTCTAGTAAATAAACTAATTTCATCAATAATTGATGATTTTCCAGCAACTGCGCCAGCCAGGCATCTCCCTTGCCCATCTATATATTTAGTAGCTGAATGAATAACGAGGTCAGCGCCAAGTGATAAAGGTCTTTGAAGTGCAGGAGACATAACGCAGTTATCTACGGCTAGGACAATGTCATTTTGCTTTGAAATAGCAGCTAATTTTTTAATTTCAACAACCTCGCCTAGTGGATTCGAAGGAGTCTCTAACAGAAATAATTTAGTATTATTTTGAATACTGTTTTTCCATCCATCTAAATCGGGTAAGTCTACAAAAGTAACTTTAATTCCAAACTTTTCAATAATGCTGTTTAGAAGAACAATGGTTGTTCCAAACATGCATCTTGAGGCAACCATATGTTCGCCCGGCTTAAGAATGGTCATTATGGTCGCAAAAATAGCAGACATTCCGCTCGCGGTTGCCTGACACTTTTCAGCTCCCTCTAGAGCCGCCAACTTATCTTGAAATGAGCTCACTGTTGGATTGGTAAATCTTGAATACACGTTGCCTTGATTTGTTTCAAAGCGCTCAGCAGCTTGTTCAGCACTATCAAAACGATAGCTTGATGTTAAAAAAATAGCGGCAGAGTGTTCCTGTTCATTGGAAGATTGATGTCCCTCCCGAACTGATTTAGTTTTAAAGCTACTATCCTTCATGATTTTGTTTATTAGTCAGCATCATTGTAGATCAATTCAGAGCTTTCATTCGTAATAGTATCCTCTTTCGCCTTATCCGATCTCTCAGCTTCAAGGTTGTCAAGGTATGGTTTATCAATATCTTTCGTTAGATAATTCCCATCAAAGCAAGAGCAATCAAACGTTTCAATTTTGGGATTTCCTTGTTGAACTGACCAAATTAAGTCATCAAGGTTCTGATAAATTAATTTATCGGATCCAATAGCCTCGGAAACTTCATCCGTACTTTTTTCGTGAGCAATGAATTCATTTTTACTCGCCATATCGATGCCATAAACATTAGGATATCGAACTGGAGGCGCTGCAGAGGCAAAAAAGACCTTCTTTGCACCAGAAGAGCGCGCCATCTGTACAATTTCTTTGCTGGTTGTTCCGCGAACAATAGAGTCATCCACGAGCAGTACATTTTTATCTTTAAACTCTAATTCAATGGCACTCAACTTTTGACGAACCGATTTTTTTCTTTGTTTTTGTCCAGGCATGATGAATGTTCGAGCAATATAACGATTTTTAATGAACCCCTCCCGATACTTCACCTCTAGCGCATTAGCGAGCTGAAGTGCAGCAGTTCTCGAGGTGTCAGGAATAGGGATTACTACATCAATTTTTTCATCAGGCCACTTTGATTTAATCTTATTTGCAAGCTTTTCACCCATCCTTAGTCGAGACTTATAGACTGAGATATTGTCGATAATTGAGTCGGGCCTAGCGAAGTAAACAAATTCAAATATGCAGGGTGATAGTCTTGGGTTTGACGCGCACTGCATCGAATGGACTTGGCCTTTACGATCAATCACAATGGCCTCACCTGGCTCAATATCACGAATTATTTTGTAACCGAGTGCTGTCAGAGCAACGCTCTCAGAAGTCAGCATATACTTAGTGCCATCCTTGGTGGTTCTTTCTCCAAGAATGAGTGGTCGAATTCCATTGGGGTCTCTAAAACCGAAAATCCCAAAGCCTGGAATCATTCCAATGGCAGCGTAGGCTCCCTTGACTCTTTGATGTAGTTTTGTTACCGCTTTAAATATATCATTCTCATTGATTCTTCGCTTTTGCTCTTCAGCAATCTCACTGGCCAAAATATTAAGTAGTATCTCTGAATCTGAGTTCGTATTGAGGTGACGAAGGTCCTGTTCAAAGATTTCTTGAGCCAAGGCTTTTGCGTTAGTCAGATTTCCGTTATGTGCAAATGCTATCCCGTAGGGCGAATTGACATAGAAGGGTTGAGCTTCAGCCTCAGAAGAGCTCCCTGCAGTAGGATAGCGGATATGTCCAATACCCATGTCTCCAATAAGCTTTTCCATGTGTTTGGTTCTAAAGACATTTCGCACAAGGCCATTGCCCTTGCGCATATAGAATCGACCCTTGCTGGCTGTTGCGATGCCTGCAGCGTCTTGACCTCGATGCTGGATAATGGTCAGCGCATCATAGATGTATAGACCCACATCTTTTTTTGTTGTTGAGAGGATTCCAATAATTCCGCACATATTTCTAGTCCTTTAATATTTCGCTTTCTATAAACTCAACAACAACGTCACCCGGCTCTAGTTCAACAAATAGTAGGTGTTTTGACAACACAGGTTTAACATCAACAGACCAGTCCTGAAAAGTTCTGAGTGCTCCACTAGTCTCAACCCAGGCATGGTTTTGAGTCACCCAAGACATGCTTTGGAGAATAAGAACCGCAATCAGAACGAAGGTGCCTCCTTTGAAAAGGCCCAAGACGGCTCCAAAAAATTTATTTTTTAAGCCGACAATATTTCTTGCATTAATGAGAACATCTAAAGCGCTCAATGACCTTAATATACCCTCATAAGCGGGAGCCATTGGAGAAGGATTTTCTGAATCAACCCTAATATTAAGAAGCTTTGATAATAATAAAAGGGCAGCAACTAAAATTACGAAAAGTGCTATGAATGAGATAAAATTTCTGAGTGATTCATTGGATATTAATGAATCAAATGTATTGAGATTTGAAAACACACCTGAATAGTTATAACTGATCACTGCAATGAGCAGAGTGATGACGACATTTGCGAAGGGTCGATTCAGCTCGTTAGGGTTTTGATTATTTGAAGAGGCGCTCGCGATTCTATATAGGCCTTTTTTAATGAGCCATATGCTCAGAAATATACCTCCAAAGGATAAGGCATAAATCGACTGGTTGTCAGCACTGATCCAGGTGCTAAGAAAAGTTTTAGCAAAGGTTTCATAGTAAAGCCAAGCTATAACAATGGCGATAATGACAAAAATAAAGCTGATGACTTCCTTTGCTAGTCCTTGAATAAAGCCCCGGACTATAAAGACGATGAGAATAATTAAGGTAAGCCAATCCGACCAGGCTAGTAAGCTGATAGCACTCCAAATGTTGTCAAAAAAATTGCCCATGAGCTCCCTGAAAGATAACTACAATTTTACAGCAGTTTTTTAGGCTTTGTCATTCTCTGCTTTGAGTAATCATAATTACAGGTTGTCAACAATCAGGGTAGCGTCAGCGATGGTGTAAAAAGAGCCAAAAATAACCACCCTTTGTATATTTTCCAGCGCTAATGTCTTTTGTATGGCGCTACTCATATCCTCACAAATGGTTGTTGAGCTGGGGTCTGAGAACTTACTCTTGAGATCATTAGATTCGATCGCTCTCTCTGAGGATAGAGGGACCAGGTGCCAGTGCTGGATAGATTTGGATGCCAGGTTGACCATGTCGATGATGTCTTTGTCAATAAGCGCTGAAAAAATAGCCACCGTGCTCATTGGTGACTCCTCCAAGGTGTCAACTAGTGTTTTCACTGCTGCTGGGTTGTGTGCTACATCCAGAATAAAGATCTTGTCGCAGACATATTTTTTTTCAAAGCGCGCCTTGATTGTTGCATTCTTGACTCCCTCAATAATCATTTGATCTGTCACTTCGAAGCGATCCATCATCTTTTTAACTGCCTTGATTGCAACCGAGGCGTTGATTCTTTGGTGCGCTCCTTCAAGCCCTATTTCATCTTGATAACCCTCTGAGACGAAGGTGATTGGAGCGCCAATCTCTTTGGCATAAGATAACAAACTTTGAGGGGGATCTTGGTCGCCACAAATGCATGGCCTTGAAGTTCTCATGATGCCTGCCTTTTCTCTGCCAATGGCCTCTCTTGTGTCACCAAGATAATCAGTGTGGTCAATGGCAATATTGGTAATCACGCTGACGTCATTGTCGACCACGTTGACTGAGTCCAGTCTTCCACCAAGACCAACCTCTAGAATAGCAAGATCGATTTTGGCCTCAGCGAAGATGATCAATGCTGCTAGAGTTGAAAATTCAAAGTAAGTCAGAGTGACCTCTTGTCTTTTCGTTTCAATCAGCTCGAAGGCTTTGATGATTGTCTCGTCAGAGACTTCCTCACCATCAATCGCATAACGCTCGTTATACTTCAGTAAGTGCGGTGATGTTGAGCGCCCAATTTTGTATTTGGATTGACGATAGATGCTGTCAATAAAAGAGACGGTTGACCCTTTGCCGTTGGTGCCAGCGACTGTAATCACCTTATAGGGAACACCATTTGGGAACAGTCTGTCATAGACGACTTGGACTCTGTCCAGCCCTAGAACGATTGTCTCTTCCATCAAGGATTCTTGCCAATTGAGCCAATCGTCGAGGGTATGTTTGTCGTGCATGGTTGTGACTAAATTTTTTAAAGGCTTTAGTTTTACTTATCTTCCCAAAACTCGCCTTCGATGGTTTCATCTTTCTTAGTTTTTGGCTCGTCCGTTCCCGATCTATTAATGAATACTGAATTTCTAGATTTAAAGACTCGCTCTGCATTCTTTTCAAGAAAGTGGTTAATAAAATAATGTCTGCTCCATGGCATGAGTCCGAGCAGTCCGAGGCCATCCGTCAAAAAGCCAGGGGTTAATAAGAGGATTCCGGAAACCAAAATCACAACACCTTCTAGCATTTCCATTGCTGGGGTTCTGCCCTCTGCCATGCTTTGTTGGGCTTTTGCCATGGTTGACCAGCCCTGCTGTCTAAGAAGGCTTGTGCCAATAAACGCAGTAATGACGACGAGGAGGACTGTCGAGAGCCCACCTATCGCCTGACCGACACTGACCAGAACGTAAATTTCAGCAAGAGTGACTACAACAAATATAGGAAATAACATTTAACCCCCCTTTGTTTTTGTGAAGATAATATCCCAAACTCCGTGACCCAATTTTTGACCTCTATTTTCAAATTTTGTAAGTGGCCTATATTGAGGCCTTTCAGAATACATATGGTCGCCAGCGCGATTTTTAAAGTGCGGGTGAGATTCAAGCGTTTCCATGATGTGTTCCGCGTACTCCTCCCAGTCGGTTGCAACGTGTACCATTGCGTCGTTTATCAGTTTTATTGAAAGCAGGTCTAAAAAACTCTTTTGTACAATTCTACGCTTGTGATGCCTCTTTTTGTGCCAAGGATCAGGAAAAAATAATTGAAAATTGGAAATACTACCATCAGCGATATTGTTTTCGAGAACTTCGACCGCGTCCTCCTTGATCACCCTGAGGTTGTTGATACCCTTCTTGCTCGCCTCATTGACCAGCCTCCCAACACCAGCCTCATAGACCTCAATGCCCAAAAAGTTTTGGCCTGGCTCGTGAATGGCCATCTCTAGAAGGCTGTCACCATTGCCAAAGCCCACTTCAAGGGTAACCTCACTCTGATTGCCAAACACTGCCTCAAAGTTGAGAAGCGTCTTGTCAACATCAATCCCGTAATCAGCCCATAGCTCATTGAGTCCTAGTGATTGGCCTTTGGAGAGTCTTCCTGAGCGTTTCACAAAGCTCTGAATTTTTCGAAGATTTTTTGCTTCGGTCATAGCGCGTAGTCAATAATCAACGGAGAGTGGTCTGAGAATCTCTCCTCTTTGTAGATCTCACAGGAGCGAGCAGCTCCAGCAAGGTTTGCACTGACCACCTGATAATCCAGCCTCCAACCGGTATTGTTTAACCAGGCCTGACCCCTATTCGACCACCAGGTGTACTGGAACTCTTCTTTGTTAATTTCTCTGAACGAGTCGATATACCCAACCTCATCATAGAGGATGTCGAGCCAGGCGCGCTCCTCTGGAAGAAAGCCCGAGTTCTTTTGGTTCGAGTGCCAATTTTTTAAATCAATTTTTTTGTGGGCGATGTTCCAGTCTCCACAAATGATGTATTTCCTTTCGTCTCTCTGCAGGTTCTTTAAGTGGGGCAGGAAACGCTCATAAATGAACTCCATTTTTAGGGCTTGCCTCTCCTCTTTTGATGAGCCAGAGGGCAGATAGATTGATAGTACGCTAAGGTCACCAAAGTCCGCCTGAATGATTCTGCCCTCAGAGTTCATGTCATCCCACGGACTGAAAGAAACCTTATCAGGCTTTGATCTACAATAGAGGCCTGTCCCGCTATAACCTTTACGCTCAGCGCTGTGATAAAAGGTGTGCGTATCCTCGGGATAAAAGCGATCATCGAGCTGGTCCTCCTGCGCCTTAATCTCTTGGAGGCAAACTACGTCTGCATTTTGTTTTTTGAGCCAATTGAAGAAGCCTTTTCTTTCAGCCGCTCGAATTCCGTTGACATTAATTGTTATAATTCTCATTGCTCTCATTTTAATTGTTTAGGAATATTTGATGGAACAGTATCAGAAGGATTTTGTGGACTTCACGCTAGAGACTGGCGTCTTAAAGTTTGGTGAGTTTACGTTAAAGTCTGGAAGGGTGAGCCCGTATTTTTTCAATGCGGGACTCTTCAATACCGGTAGCCATCTATCCGAACTTGGAAAATTCTATGCCCATGCGATTGTGGCAAGTGGTCTCGAGTTTGATGTCTTGTTTGGTCCGGCCTACAAGGGTATACCGTTAGCGTCTGCAGCCTCTATCGCTCTGAATGACCAATTCAATCAAAGCGTACCTTACAGCTTTAATCGAAAAGAGGCGAAAGATCATGGAGAGGGCGGAAGCATCGTTGGGCACCCCTTAGAGGGAGACATCCTCGTCATTGATGATGTCATTACAGCCGGTACTGCGATTCGAGAGGCTCAAGATATTATCAACAATTGCAGTGCTAAAGCCAAAGGGGTTATTGTGGCACTTGACCGTCAAGAAAAAGGTAAGGGAGAGCTCTCTGCCATACAAGAGGTTGAACAGATTTTTGGAATGACAGTATTGAGCATCATCAATCTGTCACACATCATAGACTATCTGAGATCAAGCAACGACTCAAAGGTCCTAAATGATATAGAGAGTTACAGGTCTCAGTACGGAATCAGCTAACCTAATTAAGAGTCGACTGGTTCAACAATGAAGGTCGAAGATTCGACATCAATTATTTTAACAGCCTGTCCAACGCTTAGATCTTGTCCCTTGGCGAACCAAAGCGACTTTCCTATCTGAACCTTGGTGCTGCCATCCTCAATGGAGCTGACCTTGCACTCTTTACCGATGTAGGTTTTAGCTTTCTCGTGGAGTTCATCGTCAACCGTTTTAACGGGGTAGTAACGTTTCGCAAGGTTGGTTGTAGTTAAAGAGAGTACAACGAAAATGAGAAGTTGTATTGGCCATGAGGTATCTGGCATAAGATAGAAAAAGATGCTAACTGTAATAGCAGAGGCCCCAATCCAGAGCAGAAAGACGGTCCACAAAAAAAGCTCAAGGATGATAAGTGAAAGCCCGAGAACTAGCCAGTGCATAAAGTTTAAATTTTCAAATAGCATTTCCATGGCGATAATTTTATATTCTTTCTAATCAGCCATTAAATTTTTCTTTATTTTTTCTTGAGTTTGGTTCATAATGCGATTTGGAGGCTTTATATGCAAGACAATAAAGGTTTGATTGACAATTTTCATAGAGACGGCTATCTCTTCTTTGAGAACGCCATTACCAGTGAACAACTCGCATCATTGAATTCTGAGCTGTCCAAGTGGGTTGAGGAGAGCAAAAAACATAAAGAACCCTTCGGCAGAATCATGGATGGCAGACCTCGTTTTGATCTCGAACCAATCACTCACTCCCCAAAAACGCCTGCGGTGAGAAGGATCACTTCTCCAGCAGAGATTTCTGATATATGCCTTGATGTTGTCAAAGATAATAATGCACTGGATTTAGTTTCTGAGATCTTTGGTCCAAATATCACTCACCTGGGCAACAAAATAAATCTCAAGTTGCCTGGCGCTGGAACGGAAGTAAAGTTTCACCAAGACTTTCCTTTTGAGCCGCATTCAAATGAGGACATTATGACCGTTCTGTATTTTTTGGATGATGTGACTCTAGATAATGGGCCATTAGAGGTCGTCCCGGGTACACATAACGGACCACTCCACTCTCATTGGCAGAATGGTGTTTTTACAGGGGCAGTTGATGACAAGGTTATGGAGTCGAACAAGGGCAAGGCAGTAAGCTGCACTGGAAAGGCGGGCTCTGCTTGCCTCATGCATTCAAAGTTACTGCACGGGTCTGCGCCTAATTTATCGCAGCATTCAAGATCACTCTTTATTGTGACCTATAAGGCTGAGGATGCAGTGGCTCTATCACCAAACCACCTCCCTAGTGATCTCGTTGGAATGGTTGTTAGAGGAAAAGAAACTGGAACTGTAAGGTGTACAAGCTATAGTGTTGAGTTGCCAGAGTACCCTAAAGAGGTCTCATTCTTTGGACAACAATCCAAAAGTAAAAACATGGCAATGTAGAGCCAATCTGAACTGTTAAAGCTTGATTCATGAAGGGGATAAAATCGATTTAATCAAAAAAATTTCTATAGTCGGCGACGAGTTGGTGATTGACTGGAAGGACGGAAATAAAAGCTCTCTCTTCAGCTACTGGCTCAGGGACCACTGCCAGATGCCTGAATCAAGAAACAAGAATAACGGACAAAGACTCTTCAGCGTTAAAGATCTACCCTCTAGTATATCAATAGACAAGGCTGACATGGATGACGAGGGAAATGTCTGTGTACTATTTAAACCTGAAGACCACTTGTCAGTCTTCACGCAAGATTGGCTGCGCTCTAATTGCTATGAACTCAACAACCACTTTGATGACAGGAGCGAGAAACAAAAAATGCTCTGGCAAAAAAATAGTTTTGAGAATGGACTGCCACTAATTGACTATGATTTAATGAGCAAGGATGAAATAAAATTAAAAGCGCTTTGCTCCTTGAGAGACATAGGTTTTTTTGTTTTAACGGGTGTCCCTACTGTTGAAGGACAAGTATTAAAAGTCATCAGTGAAATGGGTTACACTCGGGAGACCAACTATGGAGCTCTGTTTGAGGTGAGAACTGAAGTCAACCCAAACAATCTTGCTTATACCAACCTAGGGCTTGGATCTCACACCGATAATCCATACCGAGACCCTGTCCCAACGGTGCAACTGCTGCATTGTCTCGAGAGCTCTACCGAGGGCGGAGATTCAATCTTGGTTGACGGCTTTAAGGCCGCCTCAATTCTTCGTGATGAAAGCGAAGAGAGCTTTCTAACCTTGGCTAGTAACTGGATTAATTATCGATTTACTGATTCTAAAACTGATCTCCGCTCAAGGGTCCCGATGATCGAGTTAAATGACAATCATGAGATTATCAAGGTCAGATATAACAACCGATCAATCGATACAATTAATGTCCCAAAAGATAAAGTAAGGCTATTTTATAAGGCCTACCGTCACTGGAGCGAGGTCATTGAGAGAGACGAATTGAAGATTCAATTCAAGCTCTCTGAGGGGGACTTAATGCTGTTCGATAACACTCGAGTAATGCACGCCAGAACTAAGTTTTCAAAAACTGGAAAGCGCCACCTACAAGGAGCCTATACGGATTTAGATGGACTTTACAGTCTCCTAAATACATTAGAAGATAAAAAAAATGACTGAGATTACTTCGCAAAATGTTGTAGACCTTATTGAAGATATTTTTCTTCGGCGCGGTGCTGAATCATACCTTGGTGAACAGGTCACGATGGCACAGCACATGCTTCAAACGGCCCAACGTGCTGAAGAGGCTGGCGCTGATAGTACTCAAATAGTGGCAGCACTTCTTCATGATATAGGTCATTACAAAAACGAAATTCCTGAGTCATCTTTGGCAAAGGGAGTGAACAACTTTCATGAGGAGGCAGGCGCTAATTTTCTTGAGGAGTATTTCCCAGCTTCCGTTGTCGAACCGATTCGTCAGCATGTTGCAGCAAAGCGTTATTTGTGTGCAGTTAAAGCAGATTATTTTGAGCGCCTATCTGTAGCCTCAGTTCATACTCTTAATCTTCAGGGTGGACCAATGAATGAGAAGGAAATAGAAGAATTTGAAAATAATGATTATTTAGATCACTGCATAAATTTAAGATATTGGGATGAAGAGGGGAAAGATCCAGATAGAGAACATCCTCCATTTTCATACTACCGCCCATTAATTGACTCTTTAGTAAAAAATTAACTATATAAATTTAGTTCTTAACTAGACTCTTTCAAAAGAGTAAGATTAAGACCATATACATTAAACCTTGAGGTATATATAATATCCCAGATTGTTAGATAGGCCATATTGCAAGAAATATTTGTTAATTTTATAAAATGATGGACTAAATCAATAAATGAGTAACGGTAAATTATTAATAATAAATGGACCTGGATTATCAGATTTGAGTGATCATAATGAGCTAGCTAATGATGACTTATCTTTGTCTGTTATAGAGCAAAAATGCATTGAGACTTCCGGCGAATTTGGTCTCGAAGTGGATTTTCGTCAAAATGATGATGAATCTGAGCTTTTGAGAGCCTTGGTTGATGATATTAGTAATTTTGATGCATTCATAATTAATCCAGCTGGGCCCTCAAAATCTTCATTTATAGATTATGATGCTTTTAGCGCAGCAATAAATAAAATTACTAATCAAGGTAAGCCGGTTATTGAAGTTCGTATTGAAAACATATTCATACAGGGAAGCAGTAAGCCTTTACGGGGGAATGAGAGTGGAGTGGGCTTAGTTAGCGGACTCGGTAAGTATGGTTATGTCCTTGCTATCAATTCGATTAAAAAGAAACTAAGTAATAATTAGATGAATATTTACGTCATAAATGGTCCAAACATAAATCTTTTAGGTACTCGAGAGCCTGAAATTTATGGAAAAGAGACTTTAGAAGGTATTTCTAAAGATTGCCAAGAAAAAGCATCAAAAGTTGGACATTCCGTTAAATTTATGCAGTCTAATTACGAGGGTGAGATTGTTGAATGGATTCAAGATGCAATCATAAATAAAGTTGACGCAATTGTAATAAATGCCGCTGCTTATACTCATACATCAATTGCGATTCATGATGCATTAAAGTCATATTCAGGATATAAGGTTGAATTGCATATTTCTAATCCACACTTAAGAGAGTCTTTTCGTCATGTTTCTTTTATTTCTTCCGCAGTTGATTCTGTTGTTGCTGGTCTTGGACCAGACGGCTACATTCAAGTCATCGACTTGTTGTCTGAGTTACCAATCAAGGTTAATTAGCTTACTTAAATAGATTTTTGTGCATTAAGTCAATATGTTCAGGGTGGACGCCACAGCAACCACCAATGAAACTTACGCCTTTTTTCTTCCATTGCGAAGAATATTCACAGTAGTCTTGAGTTGAAATGACGTTATTAAATGTCCATTCTCCATTCACCGATTTACCTGAATGAGCATATACCCCAATCAAGCCACTCCATTGACTTTGAAGAATCTCTAAACACCGGTCAACGAACTCAACCTCAGTATGCATGATGCTAATTACATCAGGGTTGTAGGGTTTGATTAAATTAATAACATTTTCAAGTCTGTCCCCATCACGCAAACACATCTCATTTGATTTATCAGGCTCACAGGTCAGTCCAACCCAAAGTGGAAGCCCTGAAGATTGTGCAGCCTCAATTGTTGTAATCATTTGCTCGATGTCAATCATCATTTCCAGCATAATAAGATCAGCACCCGCATCTTTCATAACTTGCGCTTGTTTGGTTACTGATAGTGTTAGCTCTTTCTGTGAGGGCTTATTGCCAGTCCAAGTCCAATATGATATTCCTCCAGCGACAAGAATGCTATTATTACTCAGCTCCTCTCTAGCCTGGATGGCAAGCTCTACACCTCGAGTATTGAAAGCTTCAAAGTTGTGTTCTTGATTGGCATCTCTGAGCGCATGCCTTGTTGTTGCAAAGGTATTACTGATGATAATTTCAGCACCTGAGTTGATATAGTCTTTATGAATTTGTTTGACAATTTCGGGGTGACTTAAAGCGCCTCCTCCATTCCATGCATTGTTAAGTTGAGGTACGCCTCTTCTTTCAACTTCGGTTCCAGTTGCTCCATCAATCAAGATACATTCACCTTGCTGAGCTCTTTTTATTAATTTAGTATATTGACTCATAGGTAGCCTTGACGCATAGGTTAAACTAATATTCTACTATAGCTTTCATCATAGGGGCTAAATGGGATAACTTCTACAGAGATCATTTCTCCCAATAAATCTAAATGCATTTGTGTCCCCTCCTTTGATTTGTCAATGTTTACAAATGCATAGGCAAGGTTGAGATTAACTCTGTGACCCCATTCCCCTGATGTAATTGTTCCAACTACTTTTCCTCCCTCCATAAGTGAGGCTCCGGCATACGCAGGGGCATAATTGCAAGCTACTTTTAAACATACAAGTTTTTGATTTAGGCTTTTTTTAATTCGATTTCTTAATGCCTCTTTACCAATAAAGTTATCCTTCTTTAGATTCACAAAACGTTCCAGGTTGGTTTCAAAAGGATCAAACTCAGTGATTAAATCTGACTTCCATCCCAAAAACCCTTTTTCCATTCTCATGGACTCTACAGCTCTAGACCCAAAGAGCTTCATTCCAAATTCTTCTCCTGCTTCAGTGAGTGCTAGGTATGCAGCATATAGAGATTCATTGGGTACATGCACTTCATAAGCGAGCTCACCAGAGAAACTAACTGACATTACGGTGGCTGGAGAAAAGCCAATGAAACATTCTCTAACACTGAGCCATGGAAATGACTCCTTGCTCCAATCTTCGCGACTACATTTGGAGAGAACTTCTCTCGCTTTTGGTCCAGCTAAAAGGAGTATTGTTTGTTCATTTGTTAGGCTTTTGATTACAACGTTTTCTTCATCTTTTAAGTGTTGCATTAGCCAATCCATATCGTGAAACTCAGAGGCCGCAGCTGAGCCATACCACATTCTTTTTGGGCCACGGTCTGTAGCTGGAATATTGGATATAGTGGCTTCACTTTTGATCATTCCAAACTCATTGAGGAGATAACCCAATCCAACCCTGCCTGACTTCTGGGTAACATTGCCACAAAACATTCGGTCAACAAAACTGTTGGCATCTGAGCCAGTAATTTCAAATCGATTAAAACCATTCACTTCGGTAAGCCCTACATTATTTTGGATATTTTTTACTTCGTTTGCGACAATATCAAATGTTTCATCAAAGTGAAAGGAGGGAGAATAGTGGAAGTTTTTTGAGGGCTTAATATATTCAATACGCTCCCATCCATTAATCACAGTAAATTCAGCATTTTTATTCGCCATGACTGGGGTTAGAGGAGTAGTTTTGGCAGGTCGAGCAGCCGGACGATGTTCGTGTGGAAAGTGAAAACGAAATTCGTTTTGATAGTCTTCGATAGCCTTTAAAGAGGTCATTTCAACATTTGTGTGTGAGGTAAATCTTCGCGGATCCAGGCACCATGTGTCATAACATGCTTCACCATGAACAATTTGTTGAGCAAGGAGCCAGCCATGCCCACCACCTTCTCCAAGGCCTGCTCTTAGACCTATGATGCAGAATGCGTTTTCTTTTCCAGGAATTTTTCCAACTAGCGGGGCTCCATCAATTGTATAAGTAATTGGGCCATTAATAACACTTCTTATTCCAGCATTCATTAACGCAGGCATTCGATCAAATGCTCCCTCTAATACATCTGTAACCCTCTCGATATCATCTGGACAAAGAGCATTGACAAAGTTTGGATCAATCCCATCCATTCCCCATGGTTTACAATTCTGTTCATAGAATCCAATCAAAAGTCCATTCTTATCTTGTCGACAATAATAGTCAGATATTGGGCACCTTAAAAGAGGCATTCGATGACCTGCATCTATAATCTCCTGAATATCTTCGGTCAGAAAGTACTGATGCTCCATTGAGGCTACTGGGTGATGAACACCCATCATTGCCCCAACCTCATTGACCCTGTATCCGCAGGCATTTACGACGACATCACAATCAATCTCACCATTTTCGGTGGTTACTTTCCAGGTCCCATCCTGGTATTGCTCTAGAGCAGTGACTGGAGTATTTGTGTAAACCTCAGCGCCAGCCTGTCGTGCTTTTCGCGTCAAAGAGTGGCACAATTGGTAGGGATCTATGTCACCATCATGCGGATCCCACAACCCACCAATTAAATTATTTGTTGAAATTAATGGATGACGTCGTTGACACTCTTTGGCATCTATGACTTCAAAATGAACATCCATACCTCTAGCCATTGAAGCGAAGTGGTGATAGCCTTGCATTTGCTCTTTAGTGTTTGCAAGCCTTATTCCTCCATCACCATGATTGTAGTTAATCGGATGATCTGGGTCTTCAGCTAGTTCTTTGTATAGATTAATGGAATGTGTTTTTAAACCCACCATGGTCTGATTCATTCCAAAATTAGTGACCTGGGCTGCTGAGTGCCAAGTCGTTCCGCTGGTGAGATCATTGCGCTCAAGAAGAACAATATCTGTCCAGCCCTCTCTAGTCAGATGATACAAGGTCGAGCAGCCAGCAATACCACCACCAATAACAACTGCTCTAGTTCTTGTTTTCATTTATTATCAATAGTAAAACTCTATGGTGGATACTGAAACATCTGAAATATGATCTCTGCCATAGGCAACAATACCAAAGCTTCTAATTTTTTGTGGATCAAGAACTGAGCCCTTTGACCATCTCCTTTTAAATGTTTTAAAAGGTAGGTCAATCATTTTCCAATCTGCATCAGCTTTGAAAGTTGTAGCATAATAGTCAGAGGGAGACCAGCTTTCATTGGTTCTAATATGTATGTAGTAGGTTTCTCCATTTCCTCTTACATTGAGACGAACACCTTGGAGGTTTTTTCCCTCTTTTTCTGAGTTTGCAAAAGAGACACTGGCGCGCAACTGTATGAAGCCGCCATTATTTGCGGTGCTAACGTTCCCTGCAAGTCTTGCATAATACATTTCTCCGTCTTGCTCAAGTGCCACTTGACCATCTGAGACTCCACCCATAACGCGGTCACTAACGTACTGCCAGTATCTCCCACTATCAGCATTAAATGGGTAAGAGAGAGTCTCCTCATCTGCAAAAGTCTTTGAATTGAATGCGAGCATTAATAAAGACATGAGAACTAGAGTTAAAAAATGATTTAATTTATTTTTATAAATTGATTTAGAGTACATAAATAAGTATTGAATTTTCAAGGAAATTTTATTATAGGTTTTTTTATCATTCCATTAATTTTTTTTCATAGTAAAAAAGCCGGCAAATGCCGGCTTTTAATTTCTTTACATAAGAGGCTAGGATTAAAGGTTGTATCCCGTCTCTCCATGACTATCAAGGTCAAGACCTTGAGTTTCAGTCTGTGAATCCACTCTCAATCCAGTCACTACATCAACAATTTTAAGAATCACGAATGTTGCTAATGCAGTGTATGCTGCGGTAGCCACTACAGCAGTTAATTGAATCTGTAATTGGTCACTGATAACAATTGCTTCATGACTCCAGCCGCCTTGGCCTGAAAAAATTCCAAGCTCTTTTGATGCAAAAAATCCAACCAAAATTGTTCCGCATATGCCGCCAACACCATGAACTGGAAATACATCAAGCGAGTCATCAATTTTGAACTTTTGTTTGATCATGATGACTGCATTGAAACATACAGCACCAGCAATAATTCCAATCACTAAGGCTCCAGCAGGTCCCACAAAGCCAGAGGCAGGAGTAATGGTTCCAAGTCCTGCAACCATACCTGTTACTGAACCGAGTGCGGTTGGTTTTCCAAATTTGACCCATTCATAGAACATCCAGGTCATAGCACCTGCTGCTGCAGATATATGAGTAGCAAGAATTGCCATTGCAGCATCTCCACCAGCAGAGAGAGCAGATCCGCCATTAAATCCAAACCATCCAACCCAAAGCATGGCAGCGCCTATAAAAGTCATCGTCATGTTATGAGGGGGAATTGGCTTTTTAAGAAACTCCTGTCTTGGGCCAAGCACAATAGCTGCGACCAAAGCAGCAACACCTGCAGTGATATGAACGACTGTTCCTCCAGCATAATCAAGGGTATCGCCAAGCCATCCACCGCCCCATACCCAGTGAGTAATTGGAGTATAAACGACAAATAACCAAATGCTACTAAACAATAGTACAGCAGAGAACTTCATTCTCTCTGCAAAACCACCCACGATGAGGGCCGGCGTTATAATGGCAAATGTCATCTGAAACATTGCAAAGAGCGACTCTGGAATTGAGCCACTCACACTATCGATACTGACTTGAGCTAGCATAAAGTTAGATAGGTTACCTATAAATGGGTTGTCGCCTGAGAATGCAAGGCTATATCCAGCAACAAACCATAAGATGCTAACAATTCCAGCAATGGCAAAACATTGCATCAGGACGGATAAAATATTGTTTGAGCGGACAAGTCCGCCATAGAAAAGTGCCAGTCCTGGAAGCGTCATAAACAAGACTAGGGCAGTAGATGTCATGATCCAGGCCGTATCGGCGCCATTTATGACGTCCGCAAAGGTAGTCATTGGCAATAAAGCCAATAGTATAAATTTTTTCATTGAGCTCTCCTAAAGTGCGTCGTGGTCCGTTTCGCCTGTGCGAATACGAACTACTTTTTCGATGTCAGTGACAAAGATTTTGCCATCACCTTTTTTTCCGGAACGAGCGATATCGCTAATTGTATTAATTAGCAGATCCAAATTTTTATTTGAAATTGCGATTTCAAGTTTCACTTTGTGAACAAACTCAACGGTAAACTCAGTGCCACGATACAACTCCGTGTGGCCTTTTTGTTTTCCAAAGCCTTTAACTTCAGTTACTGTCATGCCTGGTATATCGACATCACAAAGCGCCTCTCTAACTTTATCTAGATTCTCTGGCCTTAAAATTGCTGTAACTAATTTCACTTTTCTTCCTTGAACTTTAAATATCTTCCGTAGACATCTTGGAAATAATATCCGACATTGGCTCCTTGGAAGCTACATTGCTATAAAACAGTCACTTCTTTGCAACTGCAAATACATTATAGATAATTTGATTTTTTTTTGGCGTTAAATCTGATTTTCAAATAAATGACTTGGAGAAAGGTCTCTGGTTTCGAGGTAAGCATCGCTAAAGTCGTTTTCATGAGCCATTGCCCCAGGAAATGCAATGCATTTTAAGTTGGCATCAATAGCTGATCTCATGCTGACTTCGGTGTCCTCTATTGCAATACAATCCTCTGCATTAAGTTTAAGCTCAGAGAGGGCTTTGAGGTAAATCTCTGAATTAGGTTTTGGCTGAGAGACAAGCTTTTCATTGCCAATGAAACTAAAGTCACTTTTTTTAATTTGGTTATTCAGTGCAAAGAACATAGCATCAATGTTGGCTATGGATGTACTCGTTACGAATGCCAGATGAATACCATTATCGAGAGCATAAGTAATTAAATTAGCGACTCCAGGGCGAGGAGAGATTTTTTCATCGCTCATCATCTTATCGAAGATCTCAGTTTTTCTTAGATGAAGTGCATCGGCATTGACCTTAATTCCACGCTGATTTGCAAAATCATTTATACGATTTCGTCCACCAGACTTGGTGAGCATTTTTTGATATTCCTCAAGTGTCCAATTCCAGTCAAGACCTGCTTCAGAAAAGGCTTGATTAAATGATTTGCGCTGGAGCTCAGAGGTTTCAACTATTGTTCCAATGGATCCGAAAAGAATTGCTTTGTAATTTATTGTCATATCTATCAATTTTACTTGTTTCTCATAATCCAATCAATGGATGAGATAGTTAGTTATTGTTAAGATTGAGATGGATTAAAAAAAGAGGAGTTTAATGGTGGAGGGACAGGGATTCGAACCCTGGAAGGGTATTAGCCCTTGCTGGTTTTCAAGACCAGTGCATTCAACCGCTCTGCCATCCCTCCAAAAGATTGGTATGATACCGTTTTTATGAATAAAGTATATAAAATTTATTTAAAAAAACTGCATTTTTTTGCGTATAATTCTCCCTTTTTAGAAATTTCATTAGGTAGTCGTAATGTCTAAAGTATGTCAAGTAACTGGTAAGAGACCAATAAGCGGAAATAACGTCTCGCACGCTAATAATAAAACACGTCGCCGTTTTTATCCTAACCTACATACTCATCGTTTTTGGGTTGAGGCGGAAAATCGCTTTGTTAAGCTTAAATTATCTGCGCGTGGCCTTCGTGTCATTGATAAGAAGGGTATCGACGCTGTTCTAGAAGAGATCCGTGGTCGCGGTGAAAAGGTATAAGGAGTAATTTATGAGAGAGAAAATTAAACTAGTTTCTTCAGCTGACACAGGTCACTATTACACTACAACAAAAAATAAGAGAATTCATCCAGAAAAGGTTGAAGTTAAAAAATTTGATCCAGTAGTTAGAAAGCACGTGATGTACAAAGAAGCTAAGATCAAGTAATTCTTTTTTGACAGAATTAAAAAAAGCCGCATAAAGCGGCTTTTTTATTGCTCAGTTTTTAGCTTTGGAGGATTACTTCGAGTGCGACATTAGATGAAGATTCTTGATAATCTGCAATCTGATCAAAGTTAAGATATTGATAAATTTCACCAGATAAAGGTTCAATATCTTTCATTAATGATAGATACTCCTCAGGAGAAGGAATGTAACCTAATTTTGCTGAGATTGCAGCAACCTCAGCAGATGCCAAAAAGACATCACTGTTATCACCAAGTCGATTTGGAAAATTTCTTGTTGAAGTAGATACAACTGATGCACCTTCTTCTACCCTAGCTTGATTACCCATACAAAGAGAGCAGCCAGGGACCTCAGTTTTGTCTGTCAGGCGCTCGAATGTCTCGTAAATTCCCTCTACCCTTAATTGTTTTTCGTCCATCCTTGTTGGCGGAACTACCCACAAGACAGTATTCAGCTCAGATTTATCCTTAAGAAGTTGAGCTGCTGCTCTAAAGTGCCCAATATTCGTCATACAAGACCCTATAAAGACTTCATCAATAGAGGTTTTGGCTACCGATGAAAGAAGCCTGACATCATCTGGGTCATTAGGGCACGCTAAAATTGGTTCTTTAATTTCTGCAAGATCTATTTCAATTACTTCTGCATACTCGCAATCTTCATCAGCCTCAAGAAGCTCAGGATTATCAAGCCATTTTTTCATATCCTGGATCCTCTTCGCTATTGTTTTTTTATCGTCATAGCCAGAGTCAATCATTGAGCCAAGAAGTGTAATGTTAGAGTTAAGATATTCCTGAATAGGCTCTTTATTTAGTTTCACAGTACAGCCATTTGCTGAACGCTCTGCAGTTGCATCCGCAAGCTCAAATGCCTGCTCGACTTTAAGGTCACCAAGTCCTTCAATCTCTAGAACACGACCAGAGAATATATTTTTTTTATTCGATTTATCAACCGTCAATAACCCTTTTTGAATAGCAACATAAGGGATAGCGTTGACAAGGTCTCTCAGTGTGATGCCCGGCTGCATTTCGCCTTTAAATCTGACTAGAACCGATTCTGGCATGTCTAAAGGTAAAACGCCAATGGACGCTCCAAAGGCAACTAAGCCAGAGCCTGCTGGAAAGCTGATTCCTATTGGGAAGCGTGTATGCGAATCTCCTCCTGTTCCAACTGAGTCCGGAAGCAGCATTCGATTTAACCAAGAGTGAATGATGCCGTCTCCAGGTTTGAGAGACACTCCGCCTCGAGAGTGCATGAAGTCTGGAAGTGTGTGCTGAAGTTCCAGATCAATTGGTTTTGGGTAAGCCGCTGTATGACAAAAACTTTGCATTACAAGGTCCGCTGAAAAGCCTAGACAGGCTAGTTCTTTTAGCTCGTCACGAGTCATTGCGCCAGTTGTGTCTTGAGACCCAACTGTGCTCATTCTAGGCTCACAATAAGTTCCTGGCCTGATTCCTTTTACTCCACAAGCTTTACCGACAAT
>CABWZU010000006.1:0-35076 GCA_902510115.1 uncultured Gammaproteobacteria bacterium
GAGTGGCCAAAATTTTAGTTCTTCTAATCATCGGATGACTGCATTCTGCTCTCTAGAATCTCAACAACTGGAAGTTTTTTTCCCTCAAGGAACTCCAAGAATGCCCCACCCCCAGTAGAAATATAAGATATCTTATCTTCAATATTAAATTTATCTACCGCAGCCAAGGTATCGCCTCCACCTGCAATTGAAAAGGCATCAGAGTCTGCAATTGCTCGTGCCATATCCTCAGTCCCTCTTGAAAACTGATCGAATTCAAAAACACCGACTGGACCATTCCATACAATTGTTCCTGCATTACGCATAATCTCACAAAGCTCAGAAGTTGAATTTGGACCAATATCAAAAATCATATCATCTGGTGCCACTGAACCCGAATTTTTAGTTTCTGCAGTTGCAAATTCAGAGAACTCTTTGCCACAAACAACATCTCCAGGAATAGGTATTTGACAATGCTCCATTAATGACTGTGCTGTTGGAATAAGATCATGCTCACATAATGATTGGCCAACACTATTACCTTGAGCAGCAATAAATGTATTTGCAATACCACCCCCCACTACAAGCTGATCAACAACCTTTGAAAGTGCATCCAATACTGTTAGTTTTGTTGACACTTTTGAACCTCCAACTACCGCAACCATTGGCCTCTTAGGATTATCAAGCGCCTTACCAAGAGCTTCCAGCTCTCCCACTAAAAGTGGCCCCGCACAGGATACTGGTGCAAACTCAGTCACACCATAGGTTGAAGCATGGGCCCTATGTGCAGTTCCAAATGCATCTTGAACACAAATGTCACAAAGGGAGGCCATTTTTTTTGATAACCCTTCGTCGTTTTCTTTTTCACCCTCATTAAATCTTACATTTTCACAAAGAACGATATCTCCATTCTCCATTTCAATACCATCAAGCCAATTTGTCTCGAGTCTCACCTTTTGACCTAACAGTTTTGAAAGATGATCAGCCACTGGTTGGAGCGAGAATTTCTCTTCAAACTCGCCTGCATTCGGCCTTCCAAGATGTGATGTAATCATCACTTTGGCTCCAGCTTTCGTTGCATAAAGAATTGTGGGCAATGAGGCAACAATTCTTTTATCACTTGTTACTTCACCGTTTTTTATTGGAACATTTAAATCTTGTCTAATTAAGACTTTCTTACCGTTTAGATCTAAATCAGTCATCTTGAGTAAATTCATCAAATGCTCCAACTAATTAGAAACAATACTATTGTGAAATATGTCCAGCTAAACGAAGTAAATTACAGGTGTAGCTGTACTCGTTGTCATACCATGAAACCATCTTAACAAAGGTATCATCCATTGACATTCCTGCCTCTGCATCAAAAGTTGAAGCACAAGTGCTACCAACAAAATCTGTTGATACAACCTTCTCATCTGTATAGCCTAAAACACCCTTCATCGAGCCTTCAGCGGCTGACTTCATAGCCTCACAAATTGCGTCATAATCTGATGCACTATTGAGCTCCGCAGTTAGATCAACTACAGAGACATCAGACGTGGGAATTCTAAATGCCATTCCAGTCAACTTTCCATTTAACTCAGGTAAAACCTTACCAACTGCTTTAGCTGCTCCAGTTGAAGAGGGAATGATGTTTTCCAAAATACCTCTTCCACCACGCCAATCTTTCATTGATGGTCCGTCCACAGGTTTTTGTGATGCTGTTGCTGCATGAACTGTTGTCATTAATCCACGTTTAATTCCCCATTCATCATTAAGAACCTTTGCGATTGGAGCCAAACAGTTGGTTGTACATGATGCAGCTGAAATTATTGACTGGCCATCATATGCTTCATGATTAACGCCATAAACAAACATCGGCGTACTATCTTTAGATGGGGCAGACTGTATTACTTTTTTCGCGCCGGCATCAATGTGAGCTTGACAGCCTTCTTCTGTTAAGAAAAAACCAGTGCAGTCGATGACAAGGTCTGCGCCAATTTCATCCCACTTAAGATCCGCTGGATTACGCTCGGCAGTGAGACGAATTTTTTTTCCATCGATAACAAAATTATTGCCTTCAACTAAAACGTCTTTACCAAAGCGCCCATGAACCGAATCATATTTGAGCATATAAGAAAGGTAATCATTATCAAGAAGGTCATTTACACCTACCACCTCTAGATTGTCAAAATCCTTATCGATTGCGCGAAATACCATTCTTCCGATTCTACCAAAACCATTTATACCAACCTTAATTGTCATTTCAAACTCCTAAAAAAATTAATTAACTTAAAACTCTATCAACTGTATATACAACGTTGTCTACAGTAAAACCAAAATGTTTAAACAGCTCACCAGCAGGGGCGGACTCCCCGTAAGAACTCATCGCTACAATACCTCCATCCAGGCCAACATATTTATACCAAGACTCAGCAACACCTGCCTCAATTGCAACTCTCTTGATTCCTGGAGTCAATACAGAGTCTTTATAGTCTTGATCTTGCTCATCAAACGCATTAGTTGATGGCATTGATACGACTCGAACCTTTCTGCCTTTCATTGCTTTTGCTGATTCCATCGCAAGTGAAACCTCTGAACCAGAGGCAATTAGGATAACCTCAGCCTCTCCATTACAATCTGAAAGGACATAACCACCTTTTTCAATCTCTTTCAACTGAGCATTTGTTCTTTCCATCGGTGTTAGATTCTGTCTTGAGAAAATAAGTGCCGTTGGCGCATCATCTCTTAACATAGCAATTTTCCAAGATACTGCTGACTCTATGGCATCACAGGCACGCCAAGTTTGGAAATTTGGAATAACCCTCATGGTAGCGATTTGTTCTACTGCCTGGTGCGTTGGCCCATCCTCACCAAGTCCTATCGAATCATGTGAGTAGACAAAAATAGTTCCAATTTTCATCATTGCAGCCATGCGCAAAGCGTTTCGCATATATTCCATAAACATTAGAAAAGTTGCACCATAAACTTTGAAGCCACCATGCAAAACCATTCCATTCATCATGACAGCCATTCCAAACTCTCTAACGCCCCAAGAAATATAATTTCCGTTAGCATTTTCAGCATTAACCACAACGCTTCCAGACCAATTTGTTAAATTTGAGCCAGTTAAATCTGCTGAACCACCAAACAATTCAGGAACCAGGGGACCCATAGCTTCAATAGCATTCTGTGATGCTTTTCTTGAGGCTATATTGGGCATATCGCTCTGAGTTTTGGCAATATACTCATCCATCTTAGTAGAAAAATTTTCAGGCAATTTACCAGCCATCCGACGTTCAAATTCAGCAGCCTCTTGAGGAAAAGAAGCACTGTAAGCTCTAAACCTCTCACTCCAATCATCCTCAACAGCCTCTCCAACATCCTTATGATTCCATCCATCGTAAATCTCTTGAGGAATTACAAAAGGTTCATAATCCCATCCAATATTTTTTCTAGTATTTGCTATTTCTTCATCACCTAGAGGAGCTCCATGACAGTTATGAGAGCCTGCCAAGTTAGGAGAACCATAACCAATAACAGTTCTTGTACAAATTAATGTCGGCCTATCATTGATAGCCTTTGCCTCAATAATTGCTGCATTTATGGCTTCAGGATCATGCCCATCAACATCAGCAATAACGTGCCAATTATAAGATTTGAAACGGCCAGGAACTCCTTTTTCCATCCAGTCACCAATGTGTCCATCAATTGAAATATCATTATCGTCCCAAAACGCTATTAATTTTCCAAGTCCTAATGTTCCAGCTAGTGCGCAAGACTCATGGGACAAGCCTTCCATCAGACAACCATCCCCCATGAAAACATAGGTATTGTGATCAACAATTGAATGCCCAGGCTTATTGAACTGAGCCGCTAATGTTCTTTCTGCTATGGCCATACCTACAGCATTAGTAATACCTTGGCCCAATGGCCCGGTGGTTGTTTCAACTCCATCAGCATACCCATATTCTGGATGACCTGGTGTTTTAGAGTGCAGTTGGCGAAAATTTTTAAGTTCCTCAATGCTCAAGTCAAAACCTGTCAAATGCAATAATGAGTAGATAAGCATTGAGCCATGGCCATTAGACAATACAAATCGATCTCGATCTGCCCAATTAGAATTGTTGGGATTAAACTTAAGGTGCTTATTCCATAACACTTCAGCAATATCAGCCATCCCCATAGGGGCACCCGGATGCCCAGACTTTGCTTTTTGCACAGCATCCATGCTCAAAGCACGGATAGCATTTGCTAATTCGAGTTGTGTTGCCATTGTTTAAAACCTATGAAAAAATTGTGAACCATAAATTATACATTTTTTTTCTATCATCCTGCTCTCAAAACCCCATCTAAAGGCAAATTTCAGGAAAAATTTTCAATAGCCATATAGTATTATTGTCATATTGTGATAAAAAATAGATTCTCAGGGAGAATGTCTAATCCATGCGGTTTTTTATGTATTAAAATTATACTTTTGGTGAATAACTCTATTATTACATTTTGTGTCAAGAATAGCTGTCATCCAATTGTATACCGATATTAATACTTCAAAAAAGGGGTCTCATGATTGAGAATGTAGTCTGGCTTAAAGATGTCGGTATGTCTGACGTTGAAAGGGTTGGTGGAAAGAATGCATCACTTGGTGAAATGATAAGTGGTCTCAATTCGCAAGGTGTTCGTGTCCCAGGCGGTTTTGCTACAACAGCTAAGGCATTTGAATCCTTTTTAGATCATTCAGATCTTAAAAATAAAATCAATGAACTTTTATCAAATCTCGATATTACAAATATACAAGAGCTCACAAAAACAGGTCTGATAATAAGACAATGGGTTGAAGAGGCGCCGTTTCCTAAAGGCCTCCATCAGTCAATAGTACAGAGTTATGAAAAGCTGACTCAACAGCTTGGCTCTGATGCTACCTTTGCAGTTCGCTCTTCTGCAACTGCTGAAGATCTTCCAGAGGCCTCATTTGCTGGCCAACAAGAAACATATTTGAATGTAAGCGGTATAGACGATATCTTAATAGCGGTTCGTAAGGTATATGCTTCACTCTATAACGATCGAGCTATTTCATATCGAGTTCACCAAGGGTTTGAACATGAGATGGTTTCACTTTCTGCAGGAATTCAACAAATGGTTCGAAGTGATATAGGCTCTAGTGGAGTTATGTTTACTCTTGATACTGAGTCAGGATTTGAAGATGTAGTCTTTATAACATCTGCATATGGGCTTGGAGAAACAGTTGTTCAAGGCTCTGTAAATCCAGATGAGTTTTATGTTCATAAGTCGACCTTAAAATCAGGCAAGCCAGCAATCTTATCCCGAAGCCTTGGATCAAAATCAATAAAGATGATCTATGCTGAGGATAATTCCAATTCTCCAGTGGCAACGACTGAGGTTGATAGTGAAGATCGATTGAGATTCAGTCTATGTGACTCCCAAATTGAAGAGCTTGCTCATTACGCTATGAAAATTGAATCTCATTATGGAAGAGCTATGGATATAGAGTGGGCCCTTGATGGTATAGATGGAGAAATCTACATAGTTCAGGCAAGACCTGAAACGGTTAAGAGTAGGCAAAGCTCACAGAACATTGAACGCTACAAACTCCTTGAGACCTCAAATATTATTGTTGAGGGAAGGGCTATTGGTCAAAAAATTGGCACTGGAAAAACCAAAATAATTAATGATTTGTCTGAAATGGATTCAGTCAACGAAGGAGATATTCTCGTCACTGATATGACAGACCCTGACTGGGAACCCGTAATGAAATTGGCATCGGCGATTATTACAAACAGAGGCGGTAGAACTTGTCATGCAGCGATTATAGCGAGGGAGCTTGGAGTTCCAGCAATAGTTGGAACAGGCAATGCAACCGAATTACTTCAAAATGATTATGATGTCACGGCATCCTGTGCTGAGGGAGATACTGGAAAAGTCTATCAAGGTAAATTGAACTTTGAACATACATATTCTGAGGTTGGAGATTTACCCGAGATACCGGTCAAAATTATGATGAATGTTGGCAACCCATCACGATCCTTTGACTTTGCCAGTATTCCGAATGCAGGGGTTGGACTTGCGCGACTAGAATTTATCATCAACAACACTATTGGTATCCATCCCAAAGCCCTTCTTGAGTTTGATAAACTTCCTAAAGAGCTTAAAGAAGAGATCACAAAAAGAACATCTTGTTACAATTCACCCGTTGACTTTTATGTTCAAAAACTAACTGAAGGCATTTCTACAATCGCTGCAAGTTTTTCGAAATCACCTGTGATTATTCGTATGTCTGACTTCAAATCTAATGAATATTCAAATTTATTTGCAGGGGAGCTTTACGAGCCCAGTGAAGAAAATCCTATGATTGGATTCAGAGGGGCTTCACGATATATCTCGTCAGACTTCAGAAAATGTTTTGAGCTTGAATGTCAAGCAATAAAAAATGTTAGAAATAAAATGGGCCTAAAGAATGTTGAAATTATGATTCCATTTGTTCGCACCACATCTGAGGCTTCTAAAGTTATTGAGCTATTAAAAGAGAATGGACTAGAACGTGGCAAAGACGGCTTGAGAATAATAATGATGTGTGAACTTCCATCAAATGCAGTAATTGCTGAAGAGTTTTTAGAGTATTTCGATGGTTTTTCTATAGGTTCTAATGATTTAACACAGCTTACACTTGGAATGGATAGAGACTCTGGACTGATTGCTGATGGATTTGACGAGAGAAATAATGCAGTCAAAAGCATGATAACGATGGCCATTGACGCCTGCCAGCGTAATGAAAAATATATTGGTATTTGTGGTCAAGGGCCATCCGATCATATGGATTTTGCACAGTGGCTTTTAGAAAAAGAAATTTCAAGTATTTCACTAAATCCAGACACAGTCGTCGAAACCTGGAACAAGCTTGGACAGCTTTAACGTATTATCTAACTAATATGAGAACTGTTTTTTTTATTTCTGATAGAACTGGTATCACTGCTGAGGCACTGGGAAACAGTCTTCTGACACAGTTTCCTGAAATAGAATTCAAACGAGTAAATCTAGCCTTTATTGACACACAGGAAAAAGCACAATCTGCAGTATCTCTAATCAATGAGTCTACAGAGACTGATGGAGAGCCTTCACTGATTTTTAGTACTCAAGTTTCTAGTGAATATCGCCATCTTCTTGAAGATAGTAGTGGGATTATGTTCGATTTTTTCGATACTTTCATTTCACAACTTGAGAATACCCTTAAAACTAAGTCTTCACATGAAATGGGTTTGTCTCATGGTGTGGGAAATAAAAATACTTACTCTGGAAGGATTGATAGCATTAACTATGCGCTAAATAATGATGACGGCCTGACAACAAAATATTATGATAGTGCGGATATTATTCTTACTGGTGTATCCAGATCAGGAAAAACACCTACCTGCCTTTTTTTAGCTCTTCAGTATGGAATCTATGCTGCAAACTATCCTTTGATAGATGAAGATCTAAATTCCATTTCAATTCCAAGCGCATTAAAGCCATTCAAAGATAAGCTGTATGGTTTGACTATCAATCCTGTTAGGCTCCAAAACATCAGAGATGTCAGAAGATCAAATAGTGGCTATGCCTCTATAGAGCAGTGTAGAAAAGAAGTTAGAAGAGCAGAAGATATGTTTGTCCAAAATGATATTTCATTTATTGATACAAGCCATATCTCTATTGAAGAAATTGCTGGGCGAATTCTTCAAAAAAGCAAACTTGAAAGGCGTTATTAGTCAAAAAGTGAGTCTTAAATCACTCAGGGACTCACTTTAACTTTAAGAAGCTTTTAATACGTCGACTGCAACAATCTTGTACTCTGGACATTTTGTCTCTTCGTCGGTCACACCACTTGTAACTTCGTTGATTAAAACTTCAGGAAAATGGAAGGTTGTTCTTACAACTCCCTTCTTAACTCTGTCAGTTACCTCAACATCAAGTGTTATCTCTCCCCTATCTGACTTAAGAGTCGCACGATCACCGGATGAAATGTCTTTTGCCTTCGCATCTTTTGGATTGAGCATAATAACATCCTTGGTCAATATTTGAACATTTGAAGTTCGTCTTGTCATTGTTGCACAGTTGTAATGTTGAAGCTCTCGACTCGTAGTAAGAATAAACGGATACTCATTTTTATGCTTGGTAAGCTCCTCACTCTCTTTCCAATCATGGTAATGAAACTTGCCTTTCCCTCTCTTAAATTCACCAATATGAAGAATTTGAGTGTCTTCTCCTTTTTTGTTAACTGGCCACTGAAGTCCCATTGGACTAGCACCAAGACCTTCCCAAGTTACTCCTTCAAAGAATGAAACAACACTAGCTACCTCTTTTAGAACTTCAGCCGCATCATAATCTGGCTGTTCGAAACCAAGCTTACGCATCATTTCAACTATGATTTGACCGTCTGTTTTCGTTCCTGGCAAAGGCTTTACAGCTGCGTTAACCTGTTGAATTCTTCTTTCAGTATTAGTAAATGTTCCACTCTTTTCTAGAAAAGTTGTACCAGGCAAAACTACATCAGCCATCTTAGCAGTCTCACTCATAAAAATTTCCTGAACAACTAACAAGTCAAGACCCTGCATTGCTTTAACGACGTGATGTGTATTCGGATCGGTCTGCACAACGTCTTCAGCGAAGATCCATAGAGCTTTTAATGAGCCATCTATAGCGCCATCAAACATTTCAGGAATTTTTCTTCCTGGAGTAGTAGGGGTTGGAAGCCCAAGTTTATCTTCATAAAAGTCTTGAACTTCTTTCTGATCCATCCATAAATAGCCTGGACCATGGTGAGGCTGACAGCCCATATCGGCTGCTCCTTGAACATTATTCTGGCCACGGAGAGGGTTAACACCGACTCCTGGTCGACCAAGGTTGCCAGTCATCATTGCTAGATTTGAGATCAGCATTACTGTCTTCGTTCCTTGAGAATGCTCTGTCACGCCCAAGCCATGAAATTCCATTGCATTTTTAGCATTAGCATAAGCAAGTGCAACAGCTTTAACATCTTCCTTATCAAGACCACTAATCTCAGCCATTGCATCAACATCAAGTTCTTTAATTTGTTCCAGAAAATCTTCACCGCCTTCACAGCGATCTTGAATAAACTCATGGTCGACTAGCCCAGCTTCAACAATGTAATACTGGATCATATTTAAAACCGCTACATTGGTACCGGGCTTTAGTTGAAGATGATGATCAGCCATTCTAGCTAGTTCCGTTCTAACTGGATCAATCACAATGAGAGTAGCCCCAGACATAGCTTGCTGTTTAATTTTAGCTCCCGTTACAGGATGAGCTGAAGTTGGGTTTGCACCAATTACTAGAAGCAAATCAGCAAGAGGAATATCTGCAGTAGAGTTTGTACCAGCTCCAGTTCCAAAGCTTTGTTGCATTCCCCAAGCAGTTGGGGAGTGACAAACCCTCGCACAACAATCAATGTTGTTAGTTCCAACGAGTTGACGAATCATCTTTTGAAACATATAGTTTTCTTCATTTGTACAGCGAGCAGAGGAAATTCCAGCAATAGCATCTGGACCATGATCTGCTTTTATTGACTCAAATTTATCTTTGATAAAATCTAAGGCTTCATCCCATGAGCACGGGGTCAATTCACCATTTTTCCTAATGAGTGGTGATGTAAGCCTATCCTCATGATTGTAAAATTTAAAGGCATAACGTCCTTTCAGACAGGTATGTCCAGCATTGACAGCATCTTGAGGCGCTCGGATTGATAAAACCTCATCACTTTTGACTGCCACCTCTAAATTACAACCAACACCGCAATATGAACACGTTGTTCTAACTGTTTTATCCGCTTCCACTGATTTAGACTGGAATACATCTGAAATTGCTGAAGTTGGACAAGTTTGAGCACAAGCCCCACAAGATACACATGAAGAATCACCAAATAACATATCATTATCTGTTGTAATTCTGGACTCAAATCCTCTTCCAGTCATGGTCAAAGTAAACTGCCCCTGCACCTCATCACAGGCACGAACGCATCTTGAACAATTGATACATTTAGAAAGATCCATTCTCATATAAGAGTGAGAAAGGTCCTTTTCACGATCACAATGATTTTCACCTTTTGCGTATCGAATTTGACGAACACCAACACTCGCAGCAACATCTTGAAGTTCACAATTTCCATTAACTTCGCATGTCAAGCAATCGGGTGGATGGTCACTAAGGACGAGCTCTACAATATTTTTGCGAAGTTTTTTTACACTCTCTGAGTTAGTATAAATACGCATACCAGGAGTGACTGGAGTATGGCATGATGCAACTGTTCTTTTGGGACCATCTTCAGACTGCTGAACCTCTACAGAACAAACTCTGCATGCTCCATAAGGATTTAGATTGTCATCATTACAAAGGGTAGGAATTATCTTATCTCCAAGCGCCTTATCTGTAAAAGCTAAGATTGAAGATGAATCATCAAAAGGAAATTCAACATCATCAATAAATACTCCTTGTGGGTTTTCTGACATACTATTTCTCCATCAAAGGTTTAAACTCGTCACTACAGTGTTCGAGTAAATTTTTAATTGCTAGCGGCAAGCCACCACCTAATGCACATAAAGAGCCAACTTCCATTGTCTCAAGTAAATCATAAATCAATTCTTCTGAAAATTTCTGCTTTCCATCTATTGCTGAGCCTAACATTTCTTTACCACGAGTAGAGCCTAAGCGACAAGGGAAACACTTTCCACATGATTCATGGGCCGTAAATGCAAATAAATGTTTTGCGTATTCTACTGCAGAGAACGACCTTGGAATGCAGACAAAACTTGCATGTCCTAGTAGAAATCCTGCTTCAGCGAAAACTTCAAAATCGAGCGTTAAAGACCTCAAAATATCGACTGGAACAATCCCTCCAAGAGGTCCACCAATCTGAATGGCCTTAATATCCTCATTAAAACCCCCGCCAATATCATCAATGATTGTACCTAATGGGGTTCCAAGATCCACTTCATAGAGGCCTGGATTATTAAAATGCCCGTCAAGTGAAATAAGTTTAGTACCTAAGGATCTTCCATTTCCAATAGCTTTATAGGATTCACTTCCTTGCTTAAAGATTAAAGCTACTGCTGCCAAACTCTCAACATTATTTACAACCGTTGGTTTTTTATAAAGACCTTCTACAACAGGAAATGGTGGTCGAACATCAACCTCAGCTCGACGTCCCTCAATTGAAGCAATAAGCGCTGTTTCTTCGCCGCAGATGTAGGCACCCTGACCCTCAACAACATTCATATCAAAATCAAAGCCAGTTCCTAAAATATTTTCACCTAAAAGATTAAGCTCTCTTAACTTAGATAAGGCTTCATTTGTAATATCAATAGACTCAGGATATTCACCTCGAATATACATAAAGCCTTGCTTTGACCCAATAATATAACCACAGATGACCATACCAAATAAAACCTTTAGAGCCTGCTCTTCAAGTAAATAGCGGTCAGAATATGCGCCTGGGTCTCCCTCATCCGCATTACAGACTACGTACTTAGCCTTAGCTTCTTGGGTCTTACAAAACTCCCATTTCATACCAGTTGGAAAGCCTGCACCACCTCTTCCGCGGAGCCCAGAATCTTTAAGAGTATCAATTAAATCATTTTTGTCTGTTTGGAAACAAGTCTCAAGTAAGTCCTTAAAGTCTTTATAAGAAGAAAAAACTTCATCCTCAACTAAAAATGAGGTTTCAGAAAAAGACTTCATTGTGTATGGAGTGCTCTTGTGATTACCAGATAAAATATCATCTAGTTGATTAATATCATCGCCAGAATAGTTCTCACCATTGTAATAAAATGCACTATTTTCATAACATCTACCCAAGCAAATCATCTCACCAACGCTGTCTTCACCTAGCTTACTCTTTAGTTTTTGATTAACATTATCTTGAGTACCTCTGCACATACATGCGCTCCCAGTACAAACATAGGCCTTCTTACTTTTAAAATCTTCGCTCAAGAAGTCATAAAAACTTTTGGTACTATGGATTGTTGAAACGCCCAGGTTATATTCGCCCGCAAGCTGGGCATCACTAGTTTCATTTGGGCTTACAGATATTTTGCCAAATAAACTATTTTTATCGTCCTTCTTCCCCGATAGTAGACTAATGTTTCTAGACATTTATTCTCCGAAGTTTTCACTGATACGCCAATTACCAGTGTATATATTATATTTGTTTTTCTTAATAAAGCCAATTAATGTGATGTCAAATTTTGTAGCTAAATCAAGTGCCAATGAAGTTGGAGCACCAATACCAACTATCATACCAATACCAGACATTACTGCTTTTTGAATAATATCAAATCCAAGACGCCCCGAACACATTACAAATTGCTCAACTGGCTTCAACATTTCATTGGTTCGAACATGTCCAATTAGCTTGTCAAGTGCATTATGCCTACCGACGTCTTCTGCCAAATGAAGCACTTCACCCTGTTCAGTGAGTAAGGCGCTAGCATGCACTCCACCTGTATTTGCAAATTGGTGCTGCTGGATTTTTAAGATATCTGGCAACTTGCTAATGAGATCAATATTCACCGATGGGCCTTCTTTGTTAATTTTTGGTTCATAAGCAATTTCAATAGCATTTAGTGTTCCTTTTCCACATACACCACAGCTCGAATTCACCATAAAGTGTCTTTGCAGATTTTTTAAATCCAATTGATTTCCTTTTGCAAGTGTTACAACTAAAGAGTTATCAACCTCATATTTACTCTTATTCTTTCCATTAACCTCAATCGATTCAATTGAACTTTTATTCTGGATTATTCCTTCAGAAAATAAAAGACCACTGACCAAATTTTCATCATCTCCTGGAGTTCTCATTGTCACCATTAGAGGCTCTACAACCCAGTCATTGTCTTTAAAATATCGAATAATAATCTCGAGCGGCTCTTCAATTGCAACACAATCACTAGAACTTTCTCGAGTTAAACCGTCAACCCTATGGATCTCATAATCTACTGACCCAACAGTGCTCATCTCCTAAAATAATCCCTGTACTAGGCCGTTTTCATCTAGATGAATCTTATCTGCAGCTGGAACCCTTGGTAAACCAGGCATGGTCATAATTGCACCGCAAACCACAACAACAAACTCTGCTCCGGCAGATAATCTGACCTCCCTAATCGAGAGTGAGTGTCCTGCTGGGGCGCCAAGAAGCTGGGGGTCTGTAGAGAAGCTATATTGGGTTTTAGCGATACAAACAGGCAGATTACCAAATCCGTTCTCTTGGAACCAATTCAACTTATCTCTAACTAACTTATCTGCCATGACTTCATCAGCTTGATAGAGTGTTTTTGCAATAGTTTCAACTTTTTCTAAAAGAGGAAGCTCATCGTCATACAAAGTTTTAAATTGAGATGCGCCTGAATCAGCTAGCTTTGCCACCTTTTCAGCTAAATCTAATGCGCCATCTCCGCCATGCTCCCAATGACTTGTAACGCTGACCTCAACATTAAACTGCTCACAATAGTCTCTAATTGCTTGGAATTCATTTTCTGTGTCAGTTACAAATTTATTGATACCAACTACCATTGGAACTCCAAACTGGCTTAAGTTGCGTATGTGTCTGCCCAAGTTTGAACACCCAATCTTGAGTGCCTCAACATTTTCAGTATTTAACTCTTCCTTTGATACTCCGCCTTGGTGTTTTAACGCTCTAACAGTTGCAACTAAGACAACTGCATCTGGAGCAAGCCCAGCCTTACGACACTTAATATCAAAGAATTTTTCAGCACCCAAATCTGCTCCAAATCCAGCTTCAGTTACAACATAATCAGATAACTTAAGAGCTGTTTTAGTTGCGATAACTGAATTACAGCCATGAGCAATGTTTGCGAAAGGGCCACCATGAATTAATGCAGGATTGCCCTCCAAAGTTTGAACGAGGTTCGGTCTAAATGCATCCTTTAGAAGAACTGTCATTGCCTTATGAGCATTAATTTGGTTAGCTCGAACTGGCTTCATCTCTCTAGTGTAAGCGATGATAATATTTCCAAGTCTCTCCTCAAGTTCTGCTAGATTTTGGGATAAACAAAAGATTGCCATCACTTCAGATGCAACTGTAATGTCAAAGCCATCCTCTCTTGGGTACCCATTTGTTGACCCACCCAATGAAGAGGTAATCGTTCTCAAAGAGCGATCATTCATGTCAACAACTCTTCTAAACGCTACTTTTCTGCTATCAATATTTGTTGAATTACCCCAATAGATATGATTATCAATCATCGCTGACAAAAGACTGTGCGCTGATGTAATGGCATGGAAATCGCCAGTAAAATGCAGATTAATATCTTCCATTGGAATCACCTGTGCGTAACCACCTCCAGCTGCACCACCCTTCATTCCAAAACAAGGCCCCAAGCTAGGTTCGCGAAGACAGACCGTAGTTTGTTTACCTATTTTATTGAGGCCATCAGTTAGACCTACTGAAGTTGTTGTCTTTCCTTCACCAGCAGGAGTTGGCGTAACAGCAGTAACAAGAATAAGCTTTCCATCTTTATTATTTTTTACTCCATCAATTGCACTCCATGAAATCTTAGCTTTGTCATGTCCAAAGGGAACTAGGTCTTCCTTATCAATGTTGAGCTTAGCTCCAATATCATTTATATGCTCACCAGAAACTTCTCTAGCAATGTCAATATCTGTTTTGTACTCGCTCATTTCTTCTCCTAATTGCGATTTAACCCATTAAATAAAGAAACAAATCCATTACCACTCATTAAATGTTGATGGCATGGACTTGCTTTTTGGCGTAAGATTTTTTGTTTAGATATTATCTTACAAATTTTTTATGCTGTTAATAATTAAATTCATAATAGCTTGAATTCTAATAAATCTAGATATACCTTTTTTAAATATTAGAATCCTCAAAACTATCTTTTCTAGTCTTCATATATGCCAGTAGCGCCTTGTCGATTTCTGGATCTAGTGGAGGCAACTCATACTCTGAAAGCATTTTTTTATAAATGCCATTTGCAATCTTAGCTGTATCTCTTGAACCATCTTGAACCCACTGCTCAAAACTATTATCATCTAGAACATCTGACATATAAAAGGCTGTCTTAAAATTCTTCTTAGTATGTTCACACCCTAAATAATGTTTAGGCACATCATCTGAAAAACTTCCAATTTCTCGAATTGCCTCCATTGCCTGTCCATTTTCAGTCATATCAATTCCCTCAGCATACACTCTCATCATTCCTGCTTGATCGGCATCCATTATAAATTTCTCATAACTCATGCATAATCCACCTTCAAGCCACCCAGCAGTATGAAGATTAAAATTCACACTTGCATTCAAGGTTGCTTGGATAGTGTTGGCTGCTTCATAGCCTGCTTGAGCATCAGGCATCTTTGCTCCATTAAAACCGCCACCACTTCTAAATGGAACACCTAATCTTCTAGCCAGTGCCCCAGAAATATTCATCATATGTGCGGCCTCAGGAGTGCCAAAAGTTGGTGCACCAGATTTCATAGACATTGCAGTTACAAAATTCCCATAAATTACAGGAGCTCCAGGCCTAATGAGTTGAGCAAATGCCATTCCTGCCAATCCTTCTGCAAGACTTTGCGCTGCAACACCTACAGCAGTTGTTGGCGCCATAGCTCCTGCAACAATAAATGGTGTTATGATTGTTGCCTGATTGTTCCTCGCATATACTTTAAGAGCGCCTAGCATCGTTGCATCAAATGACATTGGTGAACTTGCATTAATTAAACTAACTAATACGCAGTTTTTATCAACAAATTCATCTCCAAATACTATTTTCACCATATCAACTGTGTCTTGAGCTCTTTCAGCTGCAGTCACCGAACCCATAAAAGGTTTATCTGAGTATTTAATGTGGCTGTAAACCATATCGAAGTGGCGCTTATTTACTGGTAAATCAACTGGCTCACAAATTGTTCCACCAGAATGATGAAGATTATCTGACATATACGCAAGTTTTATAAAATTCTTAAAATCCTCTATTGTTGCGTATCGTCGACCATGATCAAGATCATGAACAAACGGGGGGCCATAAGCAGGAACTAAAACCATGTTATCCCCTCCAATTTCAACGTTTCTTTCAGGATTTCGCGCGTATTGAGTAAATTGCTTTGGAGCGTTATCTTGAATGAGTTTACGACACATCCCTTTTGGAAACCTAACTCTCATTCCATCAACACTGGCTCCAGCTTTTTTAAGGATATCAAGTGCCTCTTGATCTTCGGAAAAAACAATACCAATTTCATCTAAAATAGTTTCTGCATTTTCTTCAATAATGCTCAGGTCTTCATCACTAAGAATACTGTAGTGAGGTATTTTCCGTTTTATATAAGCGGGCGCTTTAGGAATATTCTTTGAATCAGACTCTTCAGCAGATCCACCTCTACGCCTTCTTCTTTCTCTAGCCATTTAAATTCTCCATACTATACTCAAGACACTCTTTTTCGTCGTCTAACTTTTTTGGTTTGTTGCTGCTTAACTGGTGATACACTAAACTTCATTGCATCAACAAAAAACTCTTGAAACCTTGGCTCAGTGGCAGTTTCAATTTTCACAACCTTATCAACTGCCTCAATTATTTCTTGTCGTTTATTAACATCCAATAACGCTGCACTCGCCCCAATACCTGCAGCATTTCCTACTGACACTATTTTTTCTTCAGTTGAAGTTGGAATAATATCCAATAAAGCAACATATCTAGCATCTAAATGTGCTCCAAAAGCACCAGCTAGTAATATTCTATCAAAATGGTCGCATTTAAGGTAGTCCATTAATATGGATACACCTGCTGATAGTGCAGCCTTAGCCAATTGAATGGATCGAATATCTACTTGCTCGATATAGATTGATTTATCGCCCTGGTCTACTAATAAGAAACGAGTTGTATTTCCCTTTTTTGAAAAAAGCTCAGGAGCAATTGATTCAACAAAAAGTCCACTTTGATCAATTATGCCAGCTTCTGCAAACGCTACAATTGCCTCAATAATCCCGCTTCCACAAATTCCAACCGCTTTCATTTGAACGAGTTCAAAATCTGGCTCATCTGACCATGCATCACAGCCAATCACTTTAAAGCGAACCTTTAAAGTCTCTTTATCTATTCTAACTCTTTCAATTGCACCGTAGGTTGCTCTTACACCAGAACTAATTTCAGCGCCCTCAAATGCAGGACCCGTTGGCGATGATGTGGCATAAACCTTACCTTCTTTAGATAGCATGATTTCTGCATTTGTACCAATATCGACAAGTAATGTTGTTTCAGAATGCATTATGTCAATCTGACTTAGATAAGCAGCTGCAGTATCAGCACCTACATGACCAGCTATCAAAGGGAAAAAGGATAGTCTCGTTTTTGGATAAAGTTCAAAATTTAAATCCTTAGCATCAACATCAAGCCAGCTTCTTATAGAGAGAGTGAAAGGAGCCTGTCCTAATTCAACTGGTGAAATTCCAAAAAATATATGGTGCATAATTGGATTACCAACCAATACAACTTCTAGTAATTTATCCCATTCCACCTCTAGGTGCTCGCATGCCTCATGGAGCATCTCAGTGATTTTTGTTCTTACAGCATTAGTTAATTTTTCATCTCCACCCTTGTTCATCATCACATATGAAACTCTACTCATCAAATCTTCGCCAAAGCGAATTTGTGGATTCATTGCGGAGGATTCATAAACTAATTTCCCATCTTTTAAATCATATACATACAGTGCTAGGGTTGTAGACCCGATATCAATTGCTGCACCAAATACTTGAAATTTTCCTTGAGGGTAGGCGGCAACAATTTGTTTATTATCTCGAATTGCTACAGTCAGATTTCCTTTGGTTTCATGAATCAAAGGCTGCAAACCTCTTAAAAGATTAAAATCAATCGTTGCTTCAATCCCTTGTTTTTCTAGTTGAGCAATTAAGTTTTCTGATGCAGATGGGTTTTCATCAAGTGTTGACTCATCAAGAGTGCACTCAATAAGACTAATTGCACTTTCAACTGAATAATTCTGCTTTGCATTTTTTTTACTGATATAGGCTTTATGCTCTTGACTCTCCTCGGGAACATCAATCACCAGATCGCCCTGAATACAAGACTGACAAGCCAATCTCATGCCCTTATAAGTTGGATTATCAATGATTAATTGTTTTTCAAGTTTGGTAACGCCTGTAACATTCTCAGGCTTACAATTGACGCCAAATTTTGAATGCTCCCCCTCAGAAACCTCTATCCAACATTGGTGACATTGACCATACCCCCCACATAGTGATCGAATAGCAACACCAGCATCCTGCGCTACCTGAAGCAGTGTATCTCCAAACTCGCCTTTGAACTGACGACCCGAGGGGGTAAAACATACTTGAAAATTATCTTCCATCTCTATTATCGATCAATTTTACTATCGCCATAGCCTTTCAATTGAGGGCCATTAGAATTGATATTGTAATAACAGCCTTTTTCTTCAATAAAAATGTGGTGCCATGTTTTTAAATCCCTAGAATCCTCGATACTTCCTGCCGTAACGCTTATAGTAGGCTTGTCATCATTTTGCCAAAACATATTTGCTCCACAATTATCACAAAAGCCATGTCTTGAGCCTTCATGAGTATAAAACCACTTTATCTTACCCTTGATTTTAATTTTCTCCCTGCTTACTTGAGATGCAGCCATATAGTGTCCAGTCATTTTTCGACACTGTTCGCAATGACAATATGAAATATCATTTAAATCATACGCTACATATGAAGTCTGTCCACATACACAGGAACCTTTATACTCAACACTCGACATATTTTAGGCACGTCTCCTTCTTCTCCTTTCAGCTCTAGGGTTATCACCCTCTTTAGCTGGCTCCTTATAGGAGGATATCCAAGTTGTGCATCCCTCATCAACTCCAGTTAATACATCACCTGCTCGTATCGCCTGCACAAGCTCTGGGTGAAGAGGGTTTACAATTGCGGAAGTCATTCCTGCTGCAATTAGCATAGGCAGGAAAGCATTATTTATTCCATTTCTTTGAGGCAATCCAAAACTTACATTAGAGGCTCCACAGGTAGTATTTACCTTTAACTCGCTTCTCAGTTTCCTTACTAATTCAAATACTTGATTCCCAGCCTGAGAGATTGCTCCAATTGGCATGACCAGGGGATCAACGACCACATCTTGAGGCTTGATGCCATAGTCTGCAGCATGCTCAACAATTTTTTTAGCAACCTTGAACCTTTCATTTGGGTCTTCACTAATACCAGTCTCATCATTAGAAATCGCAACAACCGCAGCATCATATTTCTTAACAAGCGGGAGCACGCGTTCGAGAACCTCAGTTTCACCAGTAGTTGAGTTAACAAGTGCTCTCCCTTGATAGGCGGCTAAACCAGACTCGAGTGCCTCAATAATTGATGAATCAATTGAAATAGGAACATCTACCTCAGCCTGAACCCGCCTAATAGACTCAGCTAAAATCGCAGGTTCATCAGCCAATGGAATGCCTGCATTAACATCTAGCATTTGAGCGCCAGCTTCGACTTGGGCTATTGCGTCAGCAACTACCCTTGAGTAGTCTCCAGCCTTCATTTCTGCAGCTAGAATTTTTCTCCCTGTAGGATTAATCCTCTCTCCAATCATTACAAATGGATGGCCAAAGCCTATAGTGACCTCTTTTGAGGCAGATGATAGTGTCGTTGTTGCCAATTTACATACTCCTTAATTAGTTATTTGTTGCGTTTTTTATCCATGAAGCATTAACATTAATACCCCCTAAAGGGAAAAAGTGAACATTTGTAATATTAAAACTGGGGTTTGCTTTTTTATGCTCAGCTAGAGTTTCTAAAAACTCATTTGGCTCAAAAGGTAGCAGTAATTTCTTAACATCTTTTGCTCTTTTTTGCAAAACCCTAAGTGAAGGCCCAACTCCGCAAGCAATGGAAAATTTAATCAATGTCTGTAACTTAGCAGGTCCAGCTACTCCAATATGGACAGGAATATCTATTCCCTTAGAAAATAATGAATTCGCCCACTCGATAACCGGCCCTGCCTCAAAACAAAACTGAGTAGTGAGGGCTAACTCTATATCTGTTCGTTCTTTAAATTTTTGCTTCCAGCTGAGTGCTGCATCAACATTCCTATTGGAGCCATCATTGTCAATATCTTTATTTCCTTCTGGGTGTCCAGCGAAATGCAAGCGTTTAAAATTATATTTTTCAAATAGCTCTGTTTCAACAAGCTGCATGGAGTTCTCATAAACACCATGAGGCTTATTAACTCCTCCAGCTAAAAGCAGCGCTTGTTCAATACCTGCCTCACCTTGATACCTATTTATCCAGTCCTCGAGAATAATCTTATCTTTGATGATGCGAGCTGGAAAATGAGGCATTACATTAAAACCTTCGTTACTAATTCTTTTCGCAGTTTCAACCATTTCGTCGATAGGTACCCCCTCAATATGGGCGATATAAATTCTAGTATCCTCAGGCAGTATTTCGTTGAAACTCTCAATTTTTGATGCTGTACGGGGCATAACCTCTATCGAAAAGTTATTCAAAAAAACTTTTAGAGAGTCGCTCACCTCTATGTTTTCCTCTTTTGAGGTGAATGCACTTAAAATTGACATAATTCTTTCATCCTAAATTACACATGACTTAACTTAATGGCTCAATGTCTATTTCTTCAAAAACAGAATCAAGACTGCCTGTTCCTACAAGTCTGTATTCATAATCAAAGCCAAAATCCTTTGCGTATTTCTCTGCATCTCTTTTCCACTCTTCATTTTCTGTTTGAGCCAAATAAACAAGCTTTTTATAATGTTCAAAGTAAACGTCAAAAAGCTCAGGATGTTTATCAAGACCAAGCCCTTTAATCATTATTCTATTGAAATTTTTTACCAAGTAATCTGTCAAATAAAAAGTTCCAATCTCTTCTTCAGAAAGTTTTTCAAAAGTGTCAGTGCCTGCAAAAAATTGATAGCAGTGGGCTCCATCTATACGTTTCGCCTCATACTTCTTTAAAACCTTGTCAAGTGCACCGCCAGTTCCACAATCAGCATAGGCTATGTAAACGTCCTTATAAAGATGAGCATTCTTAGATAAATAATCCTCCACACCTGGTGCAATTAATTGGGGGGAGTTATGCCAACTGGCAGGCAAACATTGTATGTTTACTTTATCTGAAATTGAAGGGTTTTGCTTGACCAATCTCAAAAGATCATAAACAAGCGCGCCACAACCTAATACTAATCTCTTTTTATTTTCATCAACGGCTGCCTTATCTGTGAGCACGCTTTTTACCAAGGCCACGAACATGCTCTTCGGCCATCTCAGCACTTCTTGCAGCATCACGACCATAGGCAGGAACGCCTATTGAATCAGCAAACTCTTGATTCAAGGGTGCGCCACCACACATTATATGAACGTCTTTACGCATTCCTCTTTTTTCCATCTCTTCTACAACAACTCCCATATAGGGCATTGTTGTTGTGAGTAATGCGGACATTCCAAGAATAACTGGTTCATGAGTGTCAACTGCTTCTAAGTAGTTTTCAACAGGGTTGTTAATGCCAAGGTCGATTACCTCAAACCCTGCTCCCTCACACATCATTCCAACAAGGTTTTTACCGATGTCATGAATGTCACCTTTAACAGTTCCAATGACAAACTTACCTAACGATGTATCTTCTGCTGATTCAGCAAGGATAGGCCTTAAAATTTTCATTCCACCCTTCATTGCACCAGCGCACTTTAAGACTTCTGGAACAAAGAGAATGCCATCTCTAAAATCTATTCCTACAATCTTCATTCCACCAACAAGAGCTTCGCCTAGGACATCATTGGCATCCCAACCTCTTGCAAGTAGTATTTCAGTCCCCTCAGTTACTTCAGCATCAAGTCCATCATAGAGGTCATCTTGAATTTGCTCCACGAGCTCTTTATCATCAAGATCATTCAGGTCAAAATCGTCTTCATCACTCATTAGGGAACCTCAAATTGTCAGGAACAAAATCGGAAAGATACCTTGAATTAATTTCGGTGTCAATCATTAAGTTTATATTTTAATCTTTTTTCTTTTGAGGAAAAAAAATTGACTGTTAAAGCCCTTTAACTCATTGTTATTTGGGAAAATTATCATGTCCAAAATTAAATGAAAAAAACGACAAAAAAAGTTGAAAAAAACTAAACTATTAGCCTCATAAAGTTGTCATAAATTTGCTTAGCACAACTTAAACATTGACTCATATTTTTATCAGTTTTTTGCTTAAGATCTGATAGGGCACCCTCGCCCAATGTATTTTCAAGAGCCTCTGCATATTCAGGAATAGCTCCCCAGTTTTCAACCGTATCTGACTCTATTTCTACATGATATTGCATAGACCAGGCATTTGTTCCTATGCGCATTGCCTGAACTGAACATACGTCTGACTTTGCCAAGATTTCTGCTCCTTCAGGTGCTTGAGCAACTCTAACTGAGTGCCATTGGAGACATTGCTGTTTCACTGCTGTGCCTTTAAATAGTGGATCTTTTTTCCCCTGTTCAGTTAACTCAATCTCTAGCACTCCAATTTCTGGAATTTTTTGAGGTCCACAGGTTCCACCAAGAGCATCTGCAAGCAACTGATGTCCTAAACAAAGACCAAGATAGGGTTTTCTTAGATCTTTAACCCAGTGTCTAATTGCAGCTTTTTCATCAACAAGCCAGGGGTTTTCCTCAATATCCCATACGTCCATCGGACCACCCATTACCCAAAGCGCATCGTAATTTTCAAAACTAGGAATTATATCACCACGATGCAAATAAACCGGATCCCACTCAATTCCATCCTCAGCCAAAAATTTTCTAAATGAGCCTGGATGCTCGCAATCAACATGTTGAAAGACCAAAACGCGCATTCGAATACCCCTATCTAATTAATGAAGAAAACTTACACATATCTTAATACTAATGTCTATGACCGTCAAATAATAATTGGTTATACTGTCCATGACTTTTTTTGTTAAAAAAAATGACTCAGCATAAAAAAATAATTAGTTTAGCAATTGCATTCGCATGTGTCCTTTTAGCGATTAATTTTGGCTTTAGATCTTCACTTGGTCTTTTCTTAAAACCAGTTTCAGAAACATTCGGATATGGACGAGAGGTTTTTGCATTCTCTCTGGCTCTTCAAAATCTATTATGGGGATTATCTCAACCTATAGCTGGAGCATTTGCCGACAAGTTTGGAACTTCAAGAGTCATAATAGTAGGAACGATTTTCTACTCTTTAGGGCTTTACATTACGGCAACCGCTGATAGCTTTATTGGGCTCCACTTAGGAGCTGGGATTCTTATTGGAATGGGTATTTCTGGAACTGGCCTGGGTGTTGTTCTGCCAGCTATGGCTAGGATGGTTGCACCAAAAAAAAGAGCGCTTGCTCTTGGCGTAGGAACAGCTGCTGGCTCAGCAGGTCAATTCCTATTTATTCCAGTTGCTAGAGAGTTTCTTGTGGCCTATGGATGGCAAGTTGCACTTATCTTGATGGCAATAGGAGCACTATCTATGATTCTTTTTTCACCCGTTTTCAAGGGTGATAGCAAATCTAATATTATTATAGACAATGAGCCAAAACAAAATCTAAGAGAAGCTCTGAGTGAGGCGTCTGGGCACATTCATTATTGGCTTCTTATTGCTGGTTTTTTTGTCTGTGGTTTTCAGCTTGCATTTATTACAGTTCACATGCCCTCTTACCTTGCCGATAAGGGTTTTGATAGCTCAGTTGCAGCAATTAGTTTATCTATTATTGGTCTGTGTAATATTTTTGGCTCACTTATCTCTGGGCATCTCTCTGGAATCTATTCAAAGAAATGGATTTTGACCTATATCTATGCAGCAAGGTCAGTTGTGATTGTCTTGTTTCTTCTTCTTCCGATTTCTACGCTGACTATCTATGCGTTCTCGTTTGCTACTGGCCTTCTCTGGCTTGCCACTGTCCCTCCAACTTCAGGACTGGTTGCTCAGATGTTTGGCCTGAGATTTATGGGAACTCTTTACGGAATAGTTTTCCTGAATCATCAAATTGGATCCTTCACAGGGGTTTGGCTTGGAGGCTACCTTTTTGATACGACTGGCTCATATGACCAGGTATGGTGGTGGGCCGCCATCATTGCAGCTATAACTGCGCTTATACATGTCTTCATAGATGAAAGACCTATCAAAAGACTTAGAGCTAATCTTCAGACTACTTAGGAGAGGATCGCAACACTTTTGACTTGAATAAATACGCTCAAGCCTTGATCTAGTTTTAGTGAAGATGCAGACTTTCTAGTTAAGCATGCGAGCAATACAACTCCTTTTAACGTTAGGCGAACCATGACTTGAGCATCACCCTCAGGCACCATCTCTTCTACAACTGCTGGAAAAATATTCAAAATACTTGTATCGGTCTGCTTCTTTTTTGTAATGCTCACATCACGTGCTGCCACTCTTATTCTAACAAGACTTTCTATTGGCAATTTATTATCTGGAACAATAAATTGCCCACCTTTAAATTCAAGATGCATCAAATTAAAATCAGTATCACGACTCATGACCCTTGCATCAAAAATTGATATTGCATCACCACTATGAGACAGAGGTAAATCAAACCTTGTTAACATCTCATTAATTGGCCCATTGCCAATAATTTTTCCATCTTCAATAAGCATAAGGTGATCTGCTAATCTTGAGGTTTCATCTTGAGAGTGTGTTATATAAAGAATTGGAATGTCGAGTTGGCTGTGAAGACTATCAAGATATGGCAGAATTTCATTTTTACGCTTATGGTCAAGAGCTGATAAGGGCTCATCCAAGAGTAAAATTTTGGGTTTAGTCAATAATGCTCTCGCGATTGCAACTCGCTGTTTTTCACCACCTGATAGCTGGACTGTTGACCTATTAATTAATGGTGTTATATCTAGTAAGGTATAAATTGAATCGATAAAGTCTTTAGTAAGTCTGGTTTTTCTTTTTATAACGTAATTAAGGTTACCTTCTACATTTAGATGATCAAATAGGGCGGCATCTTGAAAAACGTATCCAATCTGGCGTTTATGAGTTGGCACAAAATTATGCTCTGACTGCCAAATTGAATCTCCAACTTTAAGAAAACCAGTATCACTCTTCTCAAGACCGGCTATAGCTCTTAATAAGGTTGTCTTACCAGAACCAGAAGGGCCAAAGACTACAGTAATGCCCTTATCAGGTATGGTGAATTTGGCATCTAATTTGAAGCCTTCTAGCTGGATATTTAGCTTACATTCAATCACTAATCTTTATACCTCATTATTGAAAAATGGCGATTGAAAAGATATACAAATATTAGCATTACAAAAGAAGTGACAAGCAAACCCCCTGCTAATAAATGGGCCTGGGCATACTCCATTGCTTCAACATGATCATAAATTGCGATGGATAACACACCTGTCTCACCCGGAATATTTCCTCCTATCATAAGAACAACTCCAAATTCTCCAACAGTATGAGCAAATCCAAGAACTCCCGCTGTGACAAAACCAGAGCGTGCTAATGGAACAGCAACTGTAAAAAAACGATCGAGTTTTGATGCACCTAAAGTGGCAGCTACTTCCATAGATTGTCTTTTAACAGAGCTGAAAGAATTTTGAAGTGGCTGAACGACGAAAGGTAGAGAGTATATTACAGATCCAACAACTAGGCCACTAAAAGTAAAGGCAATTGAACTCCCACCAAAAGATTCTAAAACTCTTGCCAATGGACTATTGGAACCTAATGTCATAAGCAAATAAAAGCCTAATACGGTTGGCGGAAGTATCAAAGGCAAAGCAATAATAGCTTCAAATATAACTTTAAATTTAAACTTTGTTTGTGATAACCACCAAGCTAGTGGTGACCCGATTAGAATTAAAATGGCTGTACTTAGAAAAGCCAATTTAATGGTTACAATTATCGCTGAGAGGTCTAATTCACTTAACATTATGGTAAATCATAACCATTTTTTTTAATAATGTTTAACGCCTTATCAGTTTGCATAAACTTCATAAACTCTTTTCCGAGTGAACTATCCTTTAAAAGAACTGCTTGCTGCGCAATAGGATTATACAAAGACTGAGACACCAACCAAAAAGATCCTCCCAAATTAAACATAGGATCTAATATTTGAGAATATGAAACAAAACCCAACTCAGCATTTTCACTCCTGACGAATTGGAATGTTTGCGCAATATTTTCTCCTTTGACAATTTTTTCATTCATATCCTGCCATAAGTTCATCGAGACAAGAGTCTCTTTAGATGCTATTCCATAAGGAGCAATTTTAGGATTGGCTATAGCTAAAAATCGAAAATCTGAGTCAAAGAGAACTTGGCCACCTGCGTCAATAAATCCATCTCTAGGACTCCATAAAACGAGCCTACCTAATGCATAGGTAAATCTTGATTGATCTCTAATCATTCCTTGTTCTTCAAGCAATACTGGCCTTAACTTATCGGCTGAAAAAAACAAATCAAATGGTGCGCCATTAATAATTTGAGCAAAATGTTTACCTGAAGAACCTGGAATAAGAACTATCTTATTTACTTTGCTAGTTTCCAAATTTTCCAACTCAAACTGCACAATAATTTCCTTCATCGTGGAATAAAAATTGCTGGCAACTGCAATTCTAATTTCACTGGCCAAAGATTGAGTGACAAAAAGAAATTGGCAGGTAATTATTAAAGCGAAGAACTTTAATTTTGCATTCCACGTATCTATTTTTGACATATTAAAATGACTAGCAGATTTGTCGCTAATCTAAGCAGTTTGGTAAATATATTCTATAGTGAATTAGTTTACTATTTGTTATAATTATGGCTAATCAAAGCTGCATAATTAAATACAATTATGTTAATATGTTAATCATTGATAAGAATGCAAAGAATTAAAGGAAAATAATGTCGAAAAATCATTTTTTATTAGCTTTTTTATGTTTTTTTTGTTTTACGTTCAATGCCTCAGCGGACTACATCGAGGGTCAGAGAGCTTATGCTAGTGGAGACTATGAAGCTGCTATACTTGAATGGACTCAAGTTGCACACGACGGAAACGCAAGGGCTCAATATAATCTTGGCTGGATGCATGCAAATGGAAGAGGGATCGCACAGGATTTCCAGGAAGCAATTAAGTGGTATACAAAAGCTGCTGAACAGGGTAATGTTAATGCTCAATATAACTTAGGCAACCTGTATCTTCGAGGACAAGGCGCCTCGCAAAATGATAATCTAGCATTCAGCTGGTTTATTAAGGCAGCTGAACAGGGGGATGCACCTGCTCAATATAATCTAGGAAGAATGTATCTTCTTGGAAAAGGTGGTGATAAGAATTTTTTAGAGGCCAGGTTTTGGATTAAGCAAGCTCTAGAAAATAATGATGAATACATTGGAGCACTTGCAGAACAAGTTTGGGATGATTATAAACTTGGCACCTACTAGGAATCTTTATATCTAGTTCACTCTAGCTAAATATTTATCGAAACCAAGGAACAGGTTTCAATACTTGTCTTTTCTGCCTCTACAATAGCCACTGTTTCTGCAGCTTGTCTTAATAAATCAAGATTTGTTGCTTTTCCTGACAAAATTTCTTCAATAAACGTACGTATCTCAAATTCGTAACCCATACCTTCTTTTAAGTGGATAGATTCTGGTTCGTATCCATTTCTAAATAGTTTAAGAGTCTCATGCTCCTCTAAAAGATAACTAAGAGTTCCATTCTCAAAATTAGCAGTATATGACATATTAAAGCCATAACCCTCCTGCATAGTCCATGCTCCCTCTGAGCTAACTAATGTTGATGAATCTGATTGATTAAAAATATAATGAGTGACAATATGATCAATTCCTCCACTTGGACCTTTATATCCCTGACTAAAAACAGCCTCTGGCATGCCTAAACAGTAATTAACAAAATCAGTATCATGGACATGTAGATCGAGGATCGCCCCGCCACACTGATTATGGTCTGAGTAAAAAGCTCCACCAGGAAAACTTGTTTGCCTCTTAAAATTCAGTGATAAACAGTTGCCATAGGCATTTGATTCTATAGCTTCCTTAAGATAAACCCAGGCAGGCCAGTATCTCAGGCACATTGCGGACATAACATAGGTATTCGCTTGTTCAGCCAATTTAATGATCTCTCTAGCTTCATCATAGTTTCTTGCTAAAGGCTTTTCAACAAGAACATGCTTGCCTTTGGCTAGTGCTGCCTCTACGAAAATGAAATGCAGATCAGTTCCAACGCAAATATCCACTATATCAATTTCTGGATCATCAATAAGAGTCATCCCATCTAGATATTTTTTTGCATTCATTCCAGCAATCCCTCCCTCAGCTTGGCCACTGATATTTCCCTCAGCTTTAGAAGAGCCATCAAGCCTGCTTTGAATTGAATCTGCTACAGCAGTAACCTCTACCTCCTTTATTTTTGAGTATATGTCCAGATGGGTATTACCCATACTGCCAAGCCCAATAATTCCAACCCTTAGTTTGTTAGCCATATCGATTTAAAATCTATTTAAATTTAAATAATTGATCCATTGCTGCTGATGTGCGAGACAAAATTGTCTCATCCCATGGAAGCATTTCAGCAATGATAGTGCTTTTATATTGGATAGCTTTTAAAGCTGCTATTGTCTCTTTCCAAGGGACATCTCCTGCACCGATATCGCAAAAACTAAAGCTACCTGTCCAATCAAAGTTTTCCTGGAAATCTTTAATTTGAACTCTTTTGATTCTGGAATTTAATAGCTCAATCCAGTGAGGGGGATGTTGCTGATAACCAATCAAATTTCCAATATCCAGATAGACACCTAGTCTGTCCGAATCAAATGAGTCTACAAAATCTCTGAGCTCAATGGGTGAGTAAAAAAAACCATTCCATACATTTTCCATACACAAATCAACATTTAAATCCTCTGCTATGGGAAGCATTTGATTGATTGCCTCTCTAAGCCGATCTAAAGCTCTGTCATATCGAACTATTTCTGGTGAAATTGGACTTTTGACAACTCCTGGTACAAAAAGCAGGGCTTTGCAGTCAAGATGGCTCGCTACTTTTATAGCATCCTGGTGAAGGCTTATTGAGTGTTTTCTTATCGACTCATCATCACTCGTTGGACTAACGCCCCAGCTCATTCCAGTTGCAATACTGTCTACAAAAATTCCAGAATCATCTATTTTCTTTCTGATAGTAATGCATTCAGTTTTTGAGGTATTTGTATTAATAATACCCTCACTAGAAACAGATAATTCAAGAGCATCAAAACCAGAAGATTTAGTTTGAGTTAAAGCAGAATTTATAGACTCAGTATTTGAAAGACCATTCTCAAAAGAGAGATAACTTATACCTTTAATCACAACTTGCTCCTTTAATAAAATGAATCGAGCTCTTCCCAGGTGTTTGTCATGTCAACAATCTTTCCAGTCTTCATACTCTCATCAATAGCCATAGCAACAAGTCCTGCTGCTATGGCCTCCTTTGGCCCCACTGGTAATGAATTTATATCGCCTCTAAGAAAACTCACAATGTCTTCACTCATAAGTTTATCGGCTCCGTAGTGAGCTGGATAATTTCCTGTCTCTGATGATACTGGAACACTAAAGTCGTGATCCTCAAGACATTCTCCTGTTCTAGCATCTGAAATTTTTAGACCACCTCTTCCAAAGTCTCCCTCAGCCATTCCCCTTGAGCCAATAATACAAAAACGTCTTTGTTCATCGGGCACATTAATACTAGTATGGAAAGAGAAAGTTACATTATTAGGGTATTCAATTAAAGCGTTTTGATGATCAATAATATCAGCATTACTTGTGAATGGATTATCAACATTTTCCCAATAGGAAGCTTTTTTTTGATAAACATCATCATGTTCGTTACCGTTTGGCTGCTCTGAAGGTATAAAATTATTTCTTCCTCCAAAACTGACAACTCTCTTAGGCCTCTCACCAACAATACCATTGTAAAGATCGATATCATGACAACATTTTTCCAGCATAAAACCGCCTGAGTATTTCTCTAACCTTCGCCAATCTCTCATAAAAAATGAACCATGATAAGGTGCTATATGTTCATTAGCCTCAAGAGAAGTTATCTTGCCCAAAGTTCCAGAATCAATCACTCTTCTCATTTCCTTCATATGGACAGAGTAACGCAAAACAAGTCCAACAATTAGTTGATTTTCACCGTATTTTTTAATTAATTTGGCAAGAGCAAAGCTATCTTCTTTGGTTGTTACAATAGGCTTTTCTGAAAAGACTTTCAAGCCTGCCTCTAGCCCCAGACGAATATGTTCTAGATGAAGATGATTTGGAGAGGCTACCCATAGAAGATCAAGATTACTCTCATTAATCATCTGTTCAAGACTTTGGTAATGGGATAAAGAATGGGAACTCTCCTCAATAATTGATAGACCGCATGGATCAGGATCTACATATCCAACCAGTTCCATTTCTGGCATATCTTCCATAATCATTTTAAGAACATTTCCAGCTCTTAAGCCAAGCCCAACAATACCTGTTCTCATGATTAATCTCCTATACTATAACCTTTGCAATGCGTGACCCGATGAGTTGAATGCATGGCATTTCATAGGATCTATCTTTAAATGAATATTATCGCCTGGTTTTATAACTGAGTCGCTTGGAAGGACAGCGCAGAAATTATTACTCTCTAATACCGAGCCATATAGGATAACCGTTGCACCAATATGCTCTACAACGTCCACTCTCATTGGCACTCCACCCTTCTCAGAAACCTCTAGGTCTTCAGGTCGAATACCTATCTCAATATCATCACCTTGTTTAATCTCTTCAGTCTTAAAAGTCATACCCATTTCTGTGCTTCCAATATTGGCATTTAACTGTCCCTTTTTAATCGATGTAACTTCAGACTTTAGAAAATTCATGTTAGGATGTCCAATAAATCCAGCAACAAATTTTGTTTTAGGATTATGATATAAATCCATTGGAGATCCAACTTGTTCAATAACTCCATCATGCAAAACAACAATCTTATCAGCCATAGTCATCGCTTCAATCTGATCATGTGTGACATAAATCATTGTTGAGTTTAAATTTTGATGAAGTTTAGCAAGTTCAACCCTCATATCGCCTCGAAGAGCAGCATCTAGATTTGACAAGGGTTCATCAAAAAGAAAAACTTTAGGATCTCTAACAATCGAGCGTCCGATTGCTACTCTTTGGCGCTGACCTCCAGAAAGCTGACCAGGTTTAAAATCTAGACGATCTCTAAGTTGCAAAATATCAGCAGCTTTGAAGACTTTTTCTTCGAGTTCCTTTTCATTAACCTTTGCTACCCTGAGTGGAAAAGCAATATTTTCAAAGACAGAGAGGTGAGGATAAAGTGCATAAGATTGAAACACCATTGAAATTCCTCTTTCAATTGGAGGGGCGTTCGAAACATCTTTATCGTCAATAATAACTTGACCACTAGTTACTTCTTCTAATCCTGAAATAATTCTTAGCAAGGTTGTTTTTCCACATCCTGACGGTCCTACAAAAACAACAAACTCTTTGTCATCAATCTCAAGGTTGATGTCAAATAAAACCTCAGTTTCTCCAAAGCTTTTATAAATATTTTCCAGTTTTACTGTAGCCATATTACTTTCCTTAGCTGAAGCATTATTAAATTAAAAAGTTAAATCTTTACGTATCTTTAGATAAAAATAACCATAAAAGCAAGCTGAATTTCAACATACTTTTAAAGTGATTTTTATGTAATTCAGGGGCAATGTAACTTGCCCCTGAAATAGTCAATTATCTGACTTAGTTACCCTCTGCTAAAATTTCAGCAGCTTCTGCAACTAGATCAGCAGCAGAACCATCACCCAAGATCATGCCCTGGATTGCGCCATTAATACCAGCCTGAAGTGCTTTAAAGTCTTCAAACATTGGCTCTGGTCCACCACTACCAATTGGCGCAACAAATGTTTGCCAATAGTCAGTTGTGTAGTAAACATCATCCATCATCTTTTCATATTGCATGATTGGAGTAAGACCCCAGCTCATATCAAGATCATACTGAGCTTCGCCTGATGAAAGCATAGCAGCTAATTCCATAGCAAGGGCTTCATTTGCTGAGCCTTTGAATACTGCAATAGAGTCTGTGATTAATAATGTTCCACTTTCACCACTTGGTCCAGCAGGAATAGGAACTACGATTTCAGCAATGTTGTCATTATGCTGTCCAGCTCCCCATGGTCCATTGATATACATTCCGATTTGACCATCGTTATATAGCTGAGTCAATTGCGAACGCTCATATCCCATAGGTCCTTCCTGTGCAACACCAGCCAACTTGCCATAAAACTCAAGAGTCTCAATAGTTTCAGGGCTGTTGAATGTAATTTCACCTGTGGCCGCATCACTTACAGAACCACCATTACTATATAAGTAATTTAAGAACTGGTGCATTGTATTATCAAAGTCCTTTCCAGTTACACCAACACCTGCTGCAGCTGTATTATCATTAATAGCTTTAGCCATGTTGTACATTCCTGTCCAAGTCTTTGGAGCCACACATGCCATGCCTGCCTCTTCAACTAGACCACAGTTAATGAATAAAGCTTTTGTTGAGAACGCATGTGGGAATCCCCAAGTTTTTCCACCGTCTGAAACAGTATTAAGAATACCTGGCTGATACATACTTTGCTGCTCATCAGAAATATCAACTGGAACAATCAAACCACTACGTGCCAATTGCTTTAAGGTACGTGAGCCCATATAAGCAAGACCAACAGGATCTCCAGCGGCAGCTAGTGTCATAGATTTGTCTTGGCAAGTTCCCCAAGGAACTGCTTCTGCATTAACCGTAACACCTGAGTGTTTCGCTTCAAAAGCAGAAATTACTGCTTGATCAGCTTCACGAATTTCGCCACCACACATAATCATGTGAACCTCTTCAGCTTGAACTGGCGCAATCAAACCTGCGCCCAAAAAAGCTAAAAAGAGCGCTTTTTGTATATTTTTCATTTACTTCTCCTTTTATATTTACAACAAATTACTAGGATTAGAAAAAATAGCCTAGTAATACTTTATGTGAGGTTTTTACCCTCACTCCTTTACTGCTCCTGAAGTTAATCCTGCTATAAGATGTTTCTGCATAAACAGGAATATTAACAACACGGGCAGAATCCCAACAAGACTTGCTGCCATCATTTCATTCCAAAGCACGTCTTGATATCCAATAAATTCAAAAATGCCAGCTGGTAATGGCATATAGTCACGATTCTGATTAAATGTAATCGCAAATAAAAATTGCTGCGCATAAGCACCAATAAACATGGCAACGCCAACTACAATTAAACCTGGCACTGCTAGAGGCAATATTACACGGCGCAATGTATAAAGTCTAGAGGCTCCATCAACAAATGCTGCCTCCTCTAATTCATATGGAATTTTTTCTAAAAAAGACTTGAGCAGCCAAATTCCTGTTGGTATCAAAAAGGCAACCCCAGGAATGATCATTGCCCAGTATGTGTTTAACAAGCCATACATTCTTAATAATTTGTATAGCGGGATAAGTAACACAGCTCCTGAGAACATGTTTACTGCCAAAAATAGTGTCAGGCTTACTGTCTTTCCACGGAAATTAAATCGTGCATATGCATAAGCAGCGGGAACAATAAAACACATTGAGAAAAAAGTCACAGCTGATGATAGAAATACACTATTGAAAATATAGCGTGGCAACTGAGGAACCGTAACCCACATATCTCTATAAGCTTGGAAACTCATATTTTCAGAATAGAAACGACTCATAAAATCCATAAAAGTCATTGTTTCACCTAGAGGCACATCTGGCCTACTAAATAAATGTGTCAATGGCCTTAACGATGCAATAAACATTTCTACGAATGGAAGAAGCATAAATAGGATGAATAATGCAAGAGAAAAATAAATTCCTATTTTTTGGAGCAAAGTATATTTATTCATCATTTTTGGACTCCAGAATAACCATACCTATTGTTGAGTCTATTGAGAACCGTCAAGTAAACAACTGAGAATATACCAAGGATTAGAACTACTAAGACTGCACGAGTTGCTCCTGCACCAAACTTATAACTAAATATCGCAGTCTTAAAAGTGTCAATAATTAATGTTGTAGTAGCACCACGAGGTCCACCTTCAGTCAAGATCCAGATAATTTCAAATGAATTAAAGGTCCAAATTGCAGATAAGAGAGCCATTGAAACAATTGTTGGCATAATTTGCGGCAAAGTAATTCTTCTAAAGCGGTACCAACGCGAAGCGCCATCAACATAAGCAGCCTCATAAAGATCTTTAGGAACGCCCTGAATTGCAGCCAAAAAGAATAGTGTTACCATCGGAGTTCCAATCCATACATCTGTGACAATTGCAGAGTAAAAAGCACTTTGCTTATAAGCAAGAAAACTAAATGGACCATTAGTTATACCAACCATCTCTATAAAGTTTGAAATTAAACCAAAATGGCCATTATATAACCACAGCCATCCAAAGCAACCAATAGCTATTGGCACAATCCAAGGCGGCATAACTAGAGCGCGAAAAATTCCACGAGCCCTTATATTGCTTGCCAGTAATGATGCTCCTATTAGTCCCAATATCATTTTGAGGCCAACCGATAAGAACATCCAATAAAAAGTGCGCGTGACAATGGATGGAAATTTTCTACCACCTATTGCCTTTTCATAGTTCTCCCATCCAACATAATCTGCTCCACTCATTAACGTGCCGAGATTTGAATTAGTAAATGAGAGTCTAAATGTTTCATAAAGTGGCCAGACAACAATCCAGAACATGACAAGAGCTGCAGGAGCGATAAGCGCCCAAGCAAAAAGCGTAGTAGTTTGAGCCTTAGTTTTAGGTTTAAGTGTTTGCAGCAAATTACTCATTGACCAATGCCTCTTTATTCATTACTGGATCGGACATCATATCAAAATTCTCTGACTTATAAAAGTCCCAATTAATTTTTTCAAATAAGTCTCTATAACAACTCGATACTAAATGGTTCAATTCTACGCCACTGCGTCTATTGCTTTGACTCGTCCATGCGCTTTCTGACAAGCCTAAAATTCTTGGA
>CABWZU010000007.1:0-33728 GCA_902510115.1 uncultured Gammaproteobacteria bacterium
CTTCGACTTAACCTCAGTGGTAGCTGGACAACAGATTGCTACTTTTGCCTCTACAACGGGCCTGCCTATTGGCACAACATTTACCCACGTCAAGCCGACACTTTCAAGAGAAATAAAGATGAGAGGCTCAGTAACTATTGCTGCTGGGAGTCTCTATACAGGAATTTGTAGTACAGATTCAGTTGCTACCGCTGGTAGTGACAATAAATACGAAAGAATGTTGGCTGGAAAGACATCTGGAACTGCAACTCTGCAAACTTTTTATATTGGTACAGACAGTGGAGCTGCATCTGATAGGGGCACGACTAGTCAAAATGCTTTAGCAGACCATCCATATAAGTTTTGTACTGCTCAGAATTGTTCTACTTCGATTGGAAATGATGGCGGTGCTATTGGCTCTGCGAATAAATGGCTACCCTTTGATAGCCTTTATGGAATTGCAATTGAAGATGTCACCTCTACAGATACTGACTTTAGCTTGATATATCCTCTCTCAGAGCCCTATACAGTTGGACCTACAGCGCCAAAAATTGATATTGCTTTTGGATCTAGTGGCTCTTTAAACGCTATAGCTACCGGAGCGGCAACGTGTGCAATGAGCCCATATTACGTGAAATCCAAATTTACTATTACTGACTAGATTTATTATTCCTTTGCTGGCATAAAACCTTTGTAAAGCATAATTCTTAAGGTTATACTGTGCCTTATTTAAATTATCGACTTAACTAAATGAGTTATTTCTATCTAGCATTGGCCATTGCTGCTGAGGTGGCCGGAACAAGTTTATTAAAAGCAACTGAAGAATTTACAAGGCTTGTACCAACAACATTTTTAGTCATTTTTTATCTCCTATCTTTTTGGCTTATGACGCTTGCTTTAAGAGACTTACCTTTAGGTGTTGTTTATGCAGTCTGGTCAGGTCTTGGAATATGCCTGGTTGCAGTCATTGGAGCTTTAATATACAAAGAAATGCCGGATCTTGGATCTATCGTTGGCATGGCTTTAATCATTTCAGGCGTGGTTGTAATGCATTTATTTTCTAAAACTATTCAAAACTAAAGGCTATGACTGTTGAATCATCAAAATATAACTTATCAGAGGCACTTAATGCAGTGAATGAAAGGCCTTCAGTTGGATTAATTGTATTGAATACTGACTTCACATTTGAGCGTGATTTTGTAAGAATGTATGCAGAGCAACAACCTAACTATGATTTCTATTTCAATCGAATTCACTTTGCTAACCCAATGACTCCAGAGTCTCTAGCAGCTATTGGTGATGATTTAACGGATGCTTCCTCAGGAATCCTTCCAGGTTACGATCTTGATTTGGTGGTGTTTAACTGTACTTCATCGTCATCAATCGTTGGTGATGATGCCATTGAAAACGCAATTCAAGAGAGTAAGCCAACTGCAAAAGTTCTCTCTACCTCTCAAGCTGTTGTAGCCAACTTTAAGGGTCGAGGGTTTAAAAAAGTGAGTGTCTTAACCCCATACAGTGAAGAAGTATCCTCTTTACTTAGAAATTACCTTGAAAAAAATGATGTTGAGATTGTTTCTTCAATGTATATGGATATGGATGATGACAGGGATGTTGCCATGCTTCCATCGGATGAAATAATAAATGCTGCCAAAGTAGCAATTCATGATGACGCTGATGCAATCTTTATTTCGTGTACTGCTATGCGATCTGCTGAAATCATTCCAGACATCGAAGCCGCTATTGGCAAGCCGGTATTAACATCAAATCAAGCCACTTTTGATCAAATTTCAAAAACAATAGAAAATTTGAATAGCTAATAGAGTTTTTCAAAACTCTATAAATCACTGATTATTATTAAAAATTCAAACCTAAGTGAATTTTTTTAAAAAATAAATTTTCAAATAGAGAGATAATGGTCTCATGTATAAACTTGATGAAAGAGACATTCAGATTCTATCCATTCTTCAGGAGGAAGGGAGAATTACCAAAACAGCTCTCGCTGATAAACTGAACTTATCTCTGACGCCTTCGTGGGATAGACTTCAAAGACTTGAAGAGGCAGGGATAATTGAGAGCTATGGTGCGAAACTATCATCTTCATTTCTAAGTCATTTTCATCTTGTTATCACTGAAGTTGAATTAGAGAGTCATAAGCAGGGTGAATTTGCTCGTTTTGAGGATGCAATCATGGATTTTGATGAGGTTCAGTCATGCTGGTCAGTAGGTGGCGGTTTAGATTACATACTCAAGGTTCTTGTAAAAGATGTCGTCGATTATCAAGACTTCCTTAAAAGAGTCCTAAAAGCAGATATTGGCATGAGGCGCTACTTTAGTTATGCTGTGCTTGACTGCATTAAAGACACAAACGCAGTTCCGGTTAGCCTTATCAAGAAATCAGAACTAGCAAAAAAATAAAGACTTTATTTAACTAGCAACTCTCTTGGAACGTTAGACAAGCATTCGCCACCGTTTTTACCAACACGGATACTTTCAGTCATTTCAAATCCCCAATCATCAAACCAGATCGCTGGCATAAAATGGAAGGTCATATTTTCCTCGAGAACAGTTTGATCGGTTCCTCTAAGGCTCATGGTTCGCTCACCCCAGTCTGGTGGGTAGCTGCAACCAATAGGATATCCGCACCTGTTGTTCTTTTCATAGCCATACTTTTTGAGTGTGGCAGTAAAGTTATCTGATATTTGTGCACAAGTATTACCCGGCTTAAACATCTCAATTGCGTTAACGATGCATTCATTAATGACTTTTTCGATATCAAGGTATTCCTTTGGAGGGTTTCCTAAAAATAAGGTTCTTGAGCAGGGGCAGTGGTATCTTGCATAGGCTGCACCAAGTTCTAAAAACATACCTTCATCGTTTTTTAGTGGCTCATCATTCCAAGTCATATGACATGCCGCTGCCTCTTCACCCGCTCCGATTAATGGAACAAAAGACGCATAATCACCATAATGACCCTCATGCCCACTAACTCCAGCATGATAAATTTCAGCAACTAATTCATTTTTTCTCATTCCCGGCTCAGCAACTTCCATAACTCTTTTGTAGACACCCTCGATTACCTTACCAGCTCTTTTCATGTAAGTTATTTCAGTTTCAGATTTAACCGCTCTTTCCCAGTTTACAAGGCCTGTTTGATCAGTGAATTTTGCATTTGGAAGAGAGCTATATAAAGATTCAGCGGCTCTAGCTGAGAAATAATAGTTGTCTTTCTCTAGGCCAATTCTTTTATTGGAAAGCCCTTTTTCATTTAGAATCCTAGCAAGATACTCCATTGGATGCTTTTCAGGTGTCATGACATAGTCATCAGGGTACGCAATGATATCTTTTAAATCGAGATCTGTGGTCAGCTCTGCTCCTTTGGCATCGATGCCTCTGCCATACCAAAAAAGGCCGCCATCTGTTGAGATCACAACGCACTGGTGTACATAAAATGACCAGCCATCGTAACCAGTTAGCCAAAACATGTTGGCAGGATCATAAACAATAAGAGCATCAATATTCGAATCATTCATGGAGTTGCGAACCTTTGACTGTCTTTCAATGTACTCTTCCTTGCTAAATCTTCTTCTCTCCTTTTTCATAAAGTCTCCTTTCTATGCAATATAACTAAAAGCTTGATCTAAATCCTCAATCAAGTCCTCCACATCCTCGATGCCAGTTGAATATCTAACTAAACCTTCAGGAATTCCTGCGGCCATTCTCTCTTCAGCGCTGCACTCTACGTGACTAGTTGTTAGAGGAGGTCCAACCACCGTCTCAACGCAGCCCAAATTTGCTGCCATGTGGGCATATTTGAGTTTGGGTAGAAAAACTTTAATCGCCTCTAGACCACCTTTGACTGAAAAACTTAGCATTCCACCATAGCCACCATTCATCTGTTTTTTGGCTACTTCATGACCAGGATGAGACTCTAAACCTGGATAATTTACTTGCTCAACTATTGGATGATTTGCTAGGAATTTTGCGATTTTTAGAGCATTTTCATTTTGCCTTTCAACCCGAAGCTTTAACGTTTTCATGCCCCTTAATAAGCTATAAGCATCCATTGGTGCAAGCGTTGCTCCATTAATTTCACGATAGTGATAAACTTTTTTAACCAAGTCTGTATTGCCGCATATGACTCCTCCTAGGGCATCTGCATGGCCCCCAAGATACTTTGAGGCAGAGTGAAGAGCAATATCAGCCCCAAGCAACAAAGGATTTTGATTAATTGGAGTTGCAAAGGTATTATCAACGACCACCAAGGCGCCTACTTTTTTAGCCGCTGCGCTTAATCTCTTAATATCCGTTATTTTTATCGTGGGGTTTGTTGGTGTTTCGAGATACAAAAGACTACAACCTTTTGCTATTTCAGATTCTAATTGCTCATAGTTTCCAGTTTCGCAGAGGCTAACTTCAATATTGAGAGGAGGTAGAAACTCATTAAAGATAACATTGGTTCCTCCGTAACTATCTTTGATTGAGACAACTCGATCACCAGGCCTTAAAAACGTAGCTAGGGTGTTACTTATTGCAGCCATCCCTGATGCAAAACTCGTTGCAGCCTCAGCAAATTCAAGCTCTTTGACTTTATCCTCAAAAGCTCGAACAGTTGGATTGGTGTTTCTTGAATAGATGTGACCTTCAGCCTCTCCAAGAGCGACTTTATGCCAAGTCTCAATATCTTCGTAGCCAAATGAGACACTATGAACAACGGGAACTTGAGTTGAGCGCTCATAGAGCTCATGCTCTTGTTCACCGCTCCAGATACTTTGAGTGGATTGTCCGATTTGTTTTTTTTCAAGCATAACTCACCTCTTAAATTTGCTTTGACCATAAATAAAAATAACTGGGCGTTATTTTTAAACTATTTCAAGGCAGCGCTTTAAAAAGCCTTTATCTTGATAATTTTGATTATACATCGAGAACTAACTGTTTGACAATCCTCAAAATCTCAACTGAGAATAAAATAATATCATCCATTAAATTTTTCTGATATATTGCGATTAATTTCCGCTTCAATAAATATTTCGATGAGTAGACATTCTTCAGAGCAAAGCAGTGAGAATCATTCAGGTGTTCTAAAGTCAAACTTTGTCTGTGTATTATCAATACTCCTTTTTGCTATGGGATTTCCAGCTGCAGAGTATTTATTAGATGACTGGGATGTTGTCAGTGTTATTACTGCTCGAAATGTATTTTCATTTATATTAATCTTCTTAATATGGATATCAATTGAGGGGGTTCAAAAGGTTAAGTCTGCTCAATGGCTTAAAGGCACTTTGATTGGCGTAGCAGGCTTTGGTATTGGCGCATTTTTAATTCTTTATCTTCAGTCGCTAACATCCCCTGTGATTGCGGCTCTTGCAGTTGCTACTATGCCAGTATTTGCAGTATCACTTGAGATGCTGCTAGATGGACGCAAAATGACCGTTTGGTTTTTTTGTGGAGTAATTCTGGTCCTTTGGGGAGGCTATATTGCCTCTGGCGCTTCACTGAGTCAGAGTAATATTGGATTTGCCATTCTGAATGGATTTCTAGGAGTAGCGCTATTTGCATGGGGATCTAGAGCAACTGTTAAAAGCCTCCCTGGTATGACTAATTTGGGCCAGGTTTCAGTCACTTCATTGGGAATGGCGCTTCTTTCAATAGTTCTCTACTTTATTTGCACTGTATTTATGGATTTAACCAATAGCTTATCATCAATAACGCTCAAGCATCTGGGCTTGATTCTAATTTATGCTTGGTTAGGTCTTGGCATATCACAAATTTTGTGGATAAAGGCTGTAAGTCAGCTCGGTATCGGTATTGCTTCATTTCATTTAAATGCTGTTCCATTTTATGTTATGTTGATGCTTTTTCTTTTGGGAGACCAGTGGGTTTGGCATCAGGCAATCGGAGCACTTTTGGTTATCACTGGGGTAATCATTGCTCAACAAAAATCTGCTAAGCATAAAGCAAAGTTTTTTGAGCTACCTTAGCTCTGCAATTATTGCTCTATCGATTCCGTTAAGATCTTTAAATGCTTTAATATTTTTGAAAGAATCTCCCAATAGCTCAATTATTCTATCTTTCTGATCATAGCCATGCTCTAATAGCAAAAGACCACCTTTGTTAAGGTACTGAGGTGATTGCGAAATGATTAACCTAATATCCTCAAGCCCATCATTTCCAGATACGAGTGCCTCCATTGGCTCAAAACGAAGGTCTTCTAGGTGGGGATCCTTTTCGCTGATATAAGGAGGATTACTTACAATCAAGTCAAACTTTATCTTGGGTAAGGGCTTAAACCAACTTCCACAGTAAAAATTAATAGGTCTTTTAGCATTCAATTTAGCAAGAGTTAATGCTTTAGAAGACTTATCACTAGCAGATACATCCCAATTTGGGCATTTCTGTGACAAGGTTATGGCAATAATTCCGCTACCAGTTCCTAGGTCTAGTACTTTTATTTTTTTTTCTGAATCTAGACTATCAATTGCAATATCAATTAGTAGTTCTGTTTCAGGTCTGGGAATAAGAGTTGAAGGAGAGACTAGAAATTCAAGTTCATAAAAACCTTGAGAGCCTTTGATGTAAGCAAATGGTTTGCCATTCTTCCTCTCATCAACAAGACTAAAAAACTTTTTAAATTCAGAGTTATTGAGTGCATAGTCTAGATTAGCAAATAACTGCTCTTGAGTTTTGTTAATCGCTAGGCCTAATAGTTTTGATGCATCCTCGACATCTTCTCTCAAAAGGTTCTTAATCAATCTTCCAGAGTCCATTTATATTAATTTTATTGAATGCTTGCTCTTTTAGTATTATATCTAGAAGCGAGTTTTTAGAATTAGTTAATGAACTATGGGATGATAGTTCTTATAGCATTATTGAGGTAAATAAGTGACATGTTGAACTTAGTCTTATTTGAACCAGAGATACCGAACAACACTGGGAGTCTTATTAGATTATCGGCCAATATGGGTGCTAACCTTCATCTTATAAAGCCCTATGGATTCGAAATTACTGACAAAAGATTAAGACGAGCTGGTCTTGATTATAAAGAATTAGCAAATGTTTATGAATATGACAATTTTGATGATTATCTTGATAAAGCAGCGCCATCAAAAATCTACATAGTTAGTACTAAAGTAAAGACGAGTTATGCAGATGTTAAATACTTTAGGGACGATTCATTTCTCTTTGGGTCTGAGACTAAAGGACTCCCAAAAGAAATTATGGATGAATATGATGGCATTACGCTTCCGATGCAAAAAGGCTCGAGGAGTTTAAATCTTGCTAATTGTGTCTCTATCGTTGCTTATGAGGCTTGGCGTCAACTAGGCTTCAGAAATTAAAGCCAATTTAAGCTTATGAATTAGATAGCTTAAGTAATTGATAGGCGTTATTAAAATCTTTAATTGGAGCTACTTTTTTGCCAGCAAGCTGAACCCTTTTTAAGCTTAGTATTCCAGCACCAGTTGCAATATGACAAACCTCTTTATTTTGCTCAATGATTGTGCCTGGAGGTTTAGAAGTTTCACTTGGTATTACTTCAGCTTCAATGATTCTTAGGACTTTGTCTTTAAACTCCATAGCTTCTGCATTGCTTTGTGCAATAGGACGCGGATTGAAAGCTCTAATCATTTGATTAATATTTTCTGCACTTTGGTTCCAGTCAATTTGAGCTTCAGCTTTTAAAATCTTTTTTGCATAAGTGGCTTTAGAATGCTCTTGAAGTTTGGGGTTTAATTTTGGAAGCTGATCTATCGTATCAATTAAAAGTTCAGCGCCCAGTATCGATAGAGACTCTGTTAAAGAGCCAGAGGTCTCAAAATTTGATATGGAATGTTTTTTTGTTAAAAGAATATCACCTGTATCCAGTCCTTCATTCATCTGCATGATCGAAATCCCAGTCTCTTTATCTCCTGCATGAATAGCCCTTTCAATGGGTGCTGCTCCTCTCCAGCGAGGAAGAAGAGAGGCATGAATGTTTAAACAACCAAGTTTAGGCAAATCTAGTACCTCTTTTGACAAAATCTGGCCATAAGCTGCAACAACAATCAAATCTGGCTTAAGTGAGCAAAGCTTCTTTAGATTTTGTTCACTGCTAAAATTTTCAGGTTGAATGACTTCCAGTTCATTTTCAATGGCAAAGTTTTTTACAGCACAAGAGGTCAGGATTTTCCCTCTACCCTTGGGTCTATCTGGTTGACAATAGACAGCTACTACTTGATGATTGTAACTATGAATTTTAGATAATGCAGCAACCGCAAATTCAGGAGTCCCTGCAAAAATAATGCGCATTATTTTATGGAATTTCGACCCATCTTGATAGCATTCAAAATTTGCTTTGGAGAGGTGCCACCAAGATGATTTCTAGAATTGATAGAGCCCTCTAAAGAAATTGTATCAAAGACATCAAAATCAATCTTAGAGTTAAATTCTTGAAGCTCATTAAGAGTAAATTCACTCAAATCTTTCTTACTATCAATTCCAAACGCAACAGCTTTACCTACAACGTCATGTGCATCCCTAAAGGGCAAACCCTTTTTGACAAGGTAGTCCGCTAAATCTGTTGCAGTTGTATAGCCCTTGATTGCAGAGTTAAGCATGTTCTGCTTATTAGCCTCAATCTTTGGAACCATATCAGCAAAAATACGAACACAAGAGTAGATCGTTTCAACGCTGTCAAAAAGAGGCTCTTTGTCTTCCTGATTGTCCTTGTTATAAGCTAATGGCTGACCTTTCATAAGTGTGAGTAGTGAGACTAGATTGCCTGTAACCCTTCCAGTTTTACCGCGAACCAATTCTGGAACATCTGGGTTTTTCTTCTGAGGCATAATTGATGATCCTGTACAGAAACTATCTGGAAGCGATACAAACTCAAATTGAGCGCTAGACCATAGGACAAGTTCTTCAGAAAACCTAGAGAGATGCATCATGATAAGGCTAGCATTAGATGCGAATTCTATCGCAAAGTCACGATCACTAACAGCATCTAAAGAGTTTTGGCTTATACGCTCAAATCCCAAGATTTCCGCAGTGCGCTCACGATTAATTGGATAACTTGTTCCGGCAAGTGCCGCACTTCCAAGAGGCATTGTATTGATACGTTTATAGCTTTCTTGAAGGCGCTCATAATCACGCTTGAACATTTCAAAGTATGCTAAAAGGTGATGCCCAAAGGTGATGGGCTGCGCAGCCTGAAGGTGAGTAAAGCCAGGCATTATTGTATTATTTTCCTTTTCAGCAAGATCAAGCAATGCATTTAAAAGCTTTTTTAACTCTTGGTTTATCATGACAACATGATCCCTGAGGTAAAGCCTGATGTCGGTTGCAACTTGGTCGTTTCTTGAGCGCCCTGTATGCAGTTTTTTGCCTGGCTCACCACAAATCTCAGTTAACCTTGACTCAATATTCATGTGGACATCTTCAAGGTCGATAGACCAATTAAATTTACCTGAAGTAATCTCGTTCTTGATTTGATCTAGACCATTTAAAATCTCTTTTAATTCAGATTCTGTTAAAACCTCTACCTCACTAAGCATTGTTGCATGCGCAATTGACCCCTCTATATCGTAGAGGGCAAGAACTTTATCAAAAGACACAGAGGCGCCAAAAATTTTTACAAATTCATCTGTCGGTTGATTAAAACGACCACCCCATAATTGATTTGTTTCTGAAGTCATTGCTCTATTTACTCAGTTTTAATTACATTTTTAAATTACTGCACATTATTCCAGTATCTATGGCCTAAGTTACTGAAAATGATATAAAAACCTATTTGTTCTATTAATATTGTAAGAAATCGTAATTTTAATCTGAATGTAAAATAGCTCTAATTGTTAACATTCCTAACCCACACTCGATAAAATGTCAATGAAATCGATTTCAATGGAGTCACCACTTCTGTGCTGAAAATTGCCACACGTAAAAGCCCTTTAGCCCTTTGGCAAGCAGAGTTTGTGAAATCTAAGTTAGAGACCATATATCCAGACTTAAAGGTTGAGCTGGTTAAGATGACTACCCAGGGTGACCAAATTCTTAACTCTCCTCTCTCTAAGATTGGGGGAAAGAGCCTCTTTATTAAGGAGCTGGAAGTTGGAATCATGGAAGGTAGAGCTGATATTGCTGTGCATTCAATGAAGGATGTCCCTTACGAGTTACCACAAGGTTTTGAAATAGGTGCTATTCTGGAGCGTGAGAGCCCTTATGATGCCTTTGTATCAAATGATTTTAATTCGATTCAAGATCTTCCAGTTGGTGCTAGACTAGGCTCCTGCAGCTTGAGACGAATTGTACAGGTTAAAGCATTGAGGCCAGATCTTGAGATTTTGGATCTGCGAGGCAACGTAAATACTCGTTTAAAAAAACTCGACGATGGAGAGTATGATGCAATCATTTTGGCATGTTCAGGCCTAGCAAGGCTTGGATTTGACAACAGAATAAAACAAGATTTGAGTCCTGATGATTCTTTACCCGCAGTGGGTCAAGGAGCACTTGGAATTGAGATAGAAGCCAATGATCATGAAATTAGTAGCCTTATTAAGCCGCTTATTCATAAAAAAACTCAAATTGAAGTGAGCGCAGAGAGAGCGCTAAATGCGACCCTTCAAGGTGGATGCTCAGTAGCAATCGGGGCTTTTGCAACGAGTGAAGAATCTAAATTAACGCTCAGCGGAATGGTTGGCAATGTTGATTCTGGTGAAATAATAAGGGTCCAGGAGACTGGTGAAACGAGCAAACCAATAGATTTAGGCATAAGAGCTGCCAAAAAACTTTTATCTTTAGGTGCAAGAGAGTTATTAAATGAGAAATGAATTGATCTTGACTGATGAGCAAATAAACCATCACTTAAAGGAAATTGATAACTGGACTATAAAAAAAGGCAAGCTATTTAAAGCGTTTAAGTTTAAAGATTTTGCTCAAGCTTTTGAATTTATGAGTTTGGTTGCCATAATAGCTGAGATGATGGATCATCACCCTGAATGGTCAAATGTCTACAGTAAAGTTGAGATTAATCTAGTGACTCACAGTGAGGGTGGAATTACCATGTTGGATATTGATTTGGCCAAGAAAGTTGATTCTCAGTACCTTGCGTTAGAATTCTAATCGAAGAGGGCGTCTACAAAATCTTTTGAATTGAAAGGCTTCAGGTCTTCAATGGCCTCCCCAACGCCAATGAAGCGTATCGGAAGTTTGAGAGCGTCTGAAATTGAAAATAATACTCCGCCCTTAGCGGTGCCATCAAGCTTTGTAATGGCTAATCCAGATAAGTTGATTGATTTATGAAACTCATTGGCCTGTTGAACTGCATTTTGACCCGAACCACCATCTATAACTAGAAGCGTTTCATGAGGAGCATTCTCATTATGCTTTTTCAAAACCCTCTTAATTTTTTCGAGTTCTTGCATAAGATTATCTTGAGTATGAAGTCTCCCTGCCGTATCAGCAATTAAAATATCAGTTTTTTTGGCAATAGCAGACTGATAAGCATCATAGACCACTGAAGCTGCATCTGCGCCAGTCTTTTGAGCTATCACGGTTATATCATTTCGCTCACCCCAGACCTGGAGCTGATCAACTGCAGCCGCCCTAAAGGTGTCTCCAGCAGCAAGCATCACGGATTTACCCTCACCCTGAAATAACTTAGCAAGTTTACCAATAGTGGTTGTTTTGCCTGCACCATTAATTCCAACGACAAGAATGACAAAAGGTATTTCAGTGCTAGGCTCCAGATCACTATCAGTCACTAATAGTGATTCAAGTTCAAGTTTAATAAGTTGATACAAGCTATCTTCATCTTTAAGCTCTTTTCTTGAGGCTTTCTTTCTAACACTTTCTATGACCTTATCCGTGGTCTGAATTCCAACATCTGAACTGATTAAGAGAACCTCTAACTCTTCAAGAAGATCCTCATCAATCTTCTTTTTGCCAATGACTAGAGAGGAGAGACCGTCACCCAGCTTTTTTTTAGACTTAAAAAGCCTATCCCTTAAGGATGATTTTTGTTCTTCTTCCTTAAGGCTTGGGTTTTGTTTTTTCTTAAAAAAATTCAGCATGGATAATTTAAGCAAAGAGTTGGGTTAAATTTTACTATGTGAGAGGACTTCAAAGAGGCAAATCAGCAAATGATTAAAAGATTAAAACAATGAAAAATAAACATAAAAACAAACCAAAACGGTATTATGTTTTTATTTTTTTTATTTATTATGCTCTGGGTTAAAGCAATACATGTTTTTGGATTTGTCTCTTGGATGGCTGGAATGTTTTACTTACCCAGACTGTTCGTTTATCACTCCATGGCTGAGGATAAAATCAGTATAGAGCGATTCAAGATTATGGAGCGAAAACTCTATAACGGCATCATGATGCCAAGCTTTATTTTGACCACTGTAATGGGTTTTTGGATGATTTATAGCTATGCCTGGGAGGTTTATAGTGACATGCATTGGCTTAAGATGAAGCTCTTTCTTGTGGCTATTCTTATAGGGTATCACTTTTACTGCGGCTATTTGGTTGGCGTTTTTGCTGCCGATAAGAATAATAAGTCCCATGTATTTTTTAGATGGTTTAATGAGTTTCCAGTCGTATTTTTGATTTCAATTATTATTCTTGCAGTTGTTAAGCCTTTTTAAGGTTGGTCATGAATCAATACAACTCAAATAAAAAATATCCACAAAGAATTAATTTTATAAATCCAATTGATTTTAGGAGTGATACTGTTACCCTACCCTCTAATGACATGCTTCGAAGCATCGAAAATGCTCAGCTTGGAGACGATGTGTATGGAGAAGATCAAGAGGTCATTGAGCTTCAAGAGTATGCAGCAAAACTTCTAGATAAAGAAGCAGCATTATTTTTCCCAAGTGGCACTCAAAGCAATCTCACTGCAATGCTTTCGCATTGCCAAAGAGGCGATGAAGTTCTCATAGGAAAAAATTATCACACCAATGTGTATGAGGCTAGAGGCGCCTCTGTTCTGGGAGGTGTTGGCATTTGTCCCATTGAAACATCAGCTACAGGCTCAATGAATATTGAGGATATGCTTAATCAAATTAAGGATGATGACCCTCATTATGCAGTTACTAAATTATTATGCCTAGAAAATACTTTCTCCGGTCAGGTGCAGCCTCAAAGTGAGCTTGATGAGCTTGCAAAGAGAGCCCATAGTAAAAACTTAAAAGTACATTTGGATGGTGCTCGACTATTTAATGCACATATCAAAACAGGGCTATCTATGAAGAAACTAACAAGCTCTTTTGATAGCGTTTCAATTTGCCTATCGAAAGGATTAGGGGCTCCTGTGGGTTCACTGCTGGTTGCAGACCAAGAGACAATTGATAAAGCACATCGACTTAGAAAAATGCTTGGAGGTGGAATGAGGCAAGTTGGCGTCATTGCCTCTTGCGGGATGTATGCTCTAAAAAACAATATTCAAAGATTGCAAGAGGATCATGATAATGCTAAGATTTTGGCAGAGGGCCTATCTTCAATAGAAGAACTTTCAGTTGATTTTAGTGAAAGTCAGACCAATATGGTTTTCGTCAATTGTCCTGAGCAGCATAGAGAGTCTCTTGAAAGGTTCTTATTTGATAAGGAAATCATCATTTCCAATTTGGATCGAGGCAGATTAGTTTGCCATCTGGGAATAGATGAAAAAGATATACACTTTGTAATTGCCACTTTTAAAGACTACTTTAAAGCGAAAGCTTAAGTCAGAATCTGGTCCAAAAAAGTCTTTGTTCGATTATTTTGAGGGTTATTAAAGAATTCCTCTGGGGTATTCTCTTCGACAATCTCACCTTCATCCATAAAGATTATTCTGTCAGCAACCTGCTTTGCAAAACCCATTTCATGAGTGACACATATCATCGTCATACCACTTTTTGCTAGCTCAACCATTGTTTCCAGTACTTCAGAAACCATTTCTGGATCGAGTGCGGAGGTAGGCTCATCAAAAAGCATGACTTTAGGCTGCATGCACAAGCTTCTTGCAATCGCAACTCGTTGCTGCTGACCGCCTGATAACTGCTCGGGATATTTATCGGCTTGCTCTGGGATTTTGACCTGTTCAAGCATAGACATAGCCCTCTCTTTAGCTTCACTTTGATCAATCCCTCTAACCCAGTTGGGACCCGCCATACAGTTCTCAAGAACAGTTAAGTGCGGGAATAAGTTAAATCCTTGAAACACCATTCCAATATCTTGCCTAACAATATCAATATCCTTCATTGTTTCATGCAGTTCAATTCCAGTCACATGAATTTGACCTTCCTGATGAGCCTCCAAACGGTTCAGACATCTAATTAAGGTTGATTTACCTGAGCCCGATGGTCCACAAATAACAATTTTTTCCTTGGCTTTAATCTCAAGATTGATATCTTTGAGGGCTTGAAAGTCCCCATACCATTTGTTGACTCCTTTGAGAGAGATAACTGAATTTCCATTTGTTATTTCGTTAGACATAATCAAGTTTTTTGTTCATATTTTCGCTCAATTCGAGCTTGTATCATCTCAAGAATAATGGTTAATCCCCAGTAAATCATGGCCGCAGTGAGTAACATTTCCATATGTCTAAAGTCTCTTTGACCAAGCGTTTTTGCAAGATACATCAACTCCCAAATGCCTAGAACTGAGACTAAAGAACTGTCTTTCAGCATCGCAATAAATTGGTTACCTGTTGGAGGAACAATAATAGGAATAGATTGAGGCAGAATGATCTTACGAAGGATGAGTCCAGATTTAAAACCAAGAGCTCTTGAAGCTTCCCATTGACCTTTGGGAATGCTTTGAATGCCTGCCCTAAAGATTTCAGTCATGTAAGCGCCGTAACATAGAGATAAGGCCGCAATTCCGGACGGTATGGCATCGACCATAAACCCTAACTGTGGTAATCCTTTGTAGATCAAATAAACTTGCAGAAGAAGAGGAAGTCCTCTAAATAGTGAAGTATAAAAACTCGCTATGGCGTATGCAAAACCATTATTTGAGAGTTTAGCGATTGCGCCAACTATTGCTATTGCTGTAGCAATGACAATGGATACTGCAGAAATATAGATGGTTGTAAATAGGCCTTTTGAAATCATCAAACCAATTCTGCTCTGGATAAAAGACAGCTTTAAGTCAAACGAGTACGCGAAAGCCAAGAATAGAAGGAATAACTCAAACCATACAATCAGAATTTGTATTTTTATTCTTGCAAAACTTATTGCCAGAAGGTTTAGGATAAAGATAACAGATAGAACAAAGGAGACTACAAAGCGTCCAAATAAACCACTTTCTTCTGGATTTCCAATGACTGGCGAGAGAAATTCACCAAAAATGGTATTGGTGAAATTAAAGGCAAAAAAAATCGCCAATACCGTTACTGAAAGACCGATAAGGAATGCTGGTTTATGCAGCGCCTTATCTTCAACAACGGTATCGACGAACATACCTTTCTCTTGAACTTAAGTAAAACTTATAAAGTTACTCTTATTCTTAATATGCAACAGTGTAGTCGTTAGAGCTACCATCTGCATTTTTAAACCACTTCATTGACAGTGTTGTCAATGTGTAGTCTTTTTGCATTTCTGCAATGATTCTAGCAATCTCAGCATCTAACTCAGCATCATTATTACCTTTGTCAGTTGCAACTGACAATGGCTCATAGAATGCGTTATCACCTAAGAATTTAATTGGATAGCCAGCTTCAATCGCATTTTGAATCATTGGAACTGAGTCAATAATACCATCATTACGAACACCAGCTCCTAAGCGAGTGTCGTCTAGGCAAGCTGAACCGTCAACTAGAGAAGTAATTGTTCCTGGAGTTACCTTGTATTTAAACGCAGGAGCATTCAGCATATCTAGGTTGCCTTGAAGATACATTTCCCAAGTCGAAGCAGCTGTTGTACATACATTTTTACCGTTTAAGCCCGCTAATGTAGTGACAGGTGAGTCCGTGTGGACTGCAAATGCTGCTGGAGTGTAATAGTATACGGCTGGGAAATTTAGAACTTCAGAGCGACTCTCTGTTGGAGTCATTGATCCAACAGACACATCCCATCTCATATTCCAGTTACCTGACGTAATCACATCCCATGCAGGAGTAATGAAGCGAGCTTCAACACCCATACGCTTAGCAATTTCTCTTCCAACATCTACGTCAAAGCCTTCCATCTCACCCGCATCATTAATGTATGAGAATGGAGCCCAGTTTGCATCAGTCGCAATCATTAGCTCATTATTATTTTTAATGTAATCATAAACGACGCCTGCTTTAGCAGTCATCCCTATTGATAATAGTAATGCTGTAATAGCAATTGACGACTTTTTAAAGCCTAACTTAATACTCATTTATTTCTCCTTTATGTGTTTAAGAATTTATGAAACTACAATTGTACACATATTTTGATGCGAATCTAGTCATCAAAACGTATTAAATAGTAAAAAATTAATTAGGTTTTAGACCTTAAAAACACCTGTAGAAAGGTATCGGTCACCCCGATCACAGACAATAGTGACTATTACAGCATCATTAACCTGTTTTGAAAGCTCGATGGCAGACGCCACAGCGCCTCCAGCAGATATGCCAGAGAAGATACCCTCATGCGTTGCAAGATCTCTGGTAGTTTGTTCTGCATTTGCCTGAGATACATCCATAATCCTATCAACTCTTGATGCATCAAAGATCGTTGGGAGGTAGCCCTCTGGCCAGCGTCTAATTCCAGGTATGTGAGATTCACCATCGGGTTGGATGCCGATAATTTGGACTGATGGCTTCTTTCCCTTTAAGTATTTTGATACGCCCATAATGGTTCCTGTGGTTCCCATTGAACTAACAAAATGAGTAATTTCGCCATTTGTGTCTTTCCATATTTCCTGGGCAGTTGAAGACACGTGGGCTCTTGGATTGTCCTCGTTGGCAAACTGATTGAGCTGGAGACCTTTTCCTTCATCACTCATTTGGTTGGCTAGGTCTCTCGCTCCTTCCATACCAAGCTCTTTAGAGACCAGGATGAGCTCTGCACCGTAGGCGGTCATCGCGTCCCTTCTCTCTTGAGACAAGTTTTCCTGCATAATAAGGGTCATTTTGTAGCCTTTGATTGCTGCGACCATTGCTAGAGCTATACCGGTATTCCCACTAGTAGCCTCAATTAGCATATCTCCAGGCTTAATATCCCCTCTATTTTCAGCTTCATTGATCATGTTAAGTGCTGCACGATCTTTTACTGAGCCAGCAGGATTATTTCCTTCAAGCTTTGCAAGAATAATGTTTGATGGATTTGGATTCAAACGCTGAAGCTGGACTAAGGGAGTCCCCCCTACGCACTGATCAATTGTTTTGTAGTGCTGTTTGCTCATAAATCCTCAGATAGTATCATAAACTTTTACAGCCAGAAAAAAACTACATGTTATCAAGGATAGCTTTTTTAACCTCTTCCAACGTTGGACTAATATTAATCATTGCATCAGTATCGCACTGCGATATTGCTGTATCTGGGTCCTTAAGACCATGACCCGTCAAAGTGCAAACCACACTTGATCCATCTGGAATCTTTCCAGACTCAATATCTTTTAAGGCTCCAGCAACTGAGATAGCTGAGGCAGGCTCACAAAAAATTCCTTCTTTTTCGGTCAATAGTTTTTGCGTTGCAAGGATTTCCTTGTCAGAAAAGCAGTCAAACCAGCCATTTGAGTCTTTGCTTAGTTTTAATGCCTTATCCCAGCTTTGAGGGTTTCCGATTCTTATCGCTGTTGCAATTGTTTCAGGCTTTTCAACTCTTGAGCCATGGATAAAAGGGGCTGCGCCTTCAGCTTGATAGCCAAGCATTATAGGCGTTGAAGAGACCTTTCCTGCTTCAAAGTATTCAGTATAACCCATCCAGTGTGCGGTTATATTTCCTGCATTTCCAACCGGTAGGCAATGATAATCTGGAGCATGTCCAAGTTCCTCAATAATCTCAAATGCAGCTGTCTTTTGACCTTGGAGCCTAAAAGGGTTAATTGAATTTACAATTGAGACTGGAGCAAACTCAGCCACTTCTTTGACAAGCTGCATGCCATCATCAAAGTTGCCTTTGATTTGAATAATCGTTGATCCATGAATCATGGCCTGGGCAAGCTTTCCAAGTGCAATTTTACCTTCAGGAATAACGACAAAAGCTTTAATCCCTGCCCTCGCTGCATAGGCAGCTGCGGCTGCAGAAGTGTTTCCGGTGGAGGCGCAAATAATGGCTTTTGAGCCACTTTCAACGGCCTTAGTTACAGCCATTGTCATTCCGCGATCTTTAAAAGATCCTGTAGGATTGAGACCTTCATACTTAATGTAAAGCTCAACTTGTGTTCCCATTTCACAAGGAATATTTTCCAGTCTGATTAGTGGAGTGTTGCCCTCACCTAGACTAATGAGGCGAGTTTTATCACCGACTGGAAGTCGGTCTCTGTATTTCTCAATTAATCCTGTATATCTCATTTGTACCTCAAAAAAACTTAGTCTAGTAATTCAATATGAATAATTTGAACGTCAGCTTGATTAAATTCGCTTGCTTCAATTTTCTTTTTAATGCTCATCACTGTTTTAGTGCTGACCTTGTCAGTAGTGATTGCAATGTGAGCATTGTTGTTTTCATCCACTTGTTTTTGGATTAGAGCCTCAATACTAACGTTATGGTCATTGAATATGCCAGTCACTTTAGCAAGCACTCCCTTGACATCAGTCACTAAAAGTCTCAAAAAGAACTCACTATGAATCGAGTTGTTGTCAACCACTTTAATTTTTTGTTGTGATTTCCAGCCCAAGGTATGGTTACTGGTTTGATTATTAATAATATCGTTTAGATCTGCAATGACTGCAGATGCAGTAGCCTCATCACCAGCGCCAGGCCCATAGTATAGGCTTGTGCCTAAGGCGTCACTTTTAACCATCACTGCATTCATCACCCCATCAACCTGAGCGATGAGTTTATTGTTGGGAACTAAAGTAGGGTGAACACGTAATTCAATCCCATTTTCAGCTCTCTTCGCAATCCCAAGATGCTTAATTGTATAGCCAAGCTCTGTGGCATGGAGAATGTCTTCGGTTGAAATATTGCTGATACCCTTTGTGTAGATTTTATCAAACTGAATTTCAGTTCCAAAGGCAATTGCAGCTAATATAGAGAGCTTATGGGCAGCATCAATCCCTTCAATATCAAAGGTTGGATCCTCTTCAGCGTAGCCGAGTGCTTGCGCTTCTTTGAGCACATCATTGAAATCTCTACCTTTCTCCTTCATATCCGTTAGAATAAAGTTACCAGTTCCATTGATGATTCCAGCAACAGACTCAATATTGTTCGCACTGAGACCTTGTTCTAAGGCTTTAATGATGGGGATTCCACCCGCAACAGAAGCTTCAAACAAGAATCGAACTTTCTTTTTGTTTGCAAGCTTAATAAGCTCATTTCCATGATTACCTATGAGGGCTTTATTTGCCGTAATGATGTGTTTACCATTATTGATAGCCTGTTCAACAAGCTCCTTTGCAAGCCCAAAGCCGCCAATGAGCTCAAGGACCACATCAATATCAGGGTGATTTACAACCTCAAAGGGGTCTTCGGTTAATTGAATTTTTTTGGTATCACAAATGCGTTTTTTAGAAATATCACGAACACCAGCAATAACCAGCTCTATTTCTACTCCAGTTCGTCTTTTGATAGACTTACTGTTCTTTTGTAGCACATTTACAACACCGCCTCCAACAGTTCCGAGGCCTAGAATTCCAACTTTCATTTTTGTAATTTATAAATTCGAATGCGACATTATACCAACCAGTGAAATGTCTCACTAGAAATCATCTTTAAAAATGTTCTTATCTAGATTGAGCTGTATTATTTAAAAATTATGAAAAGAGACTACTTTAGTCCACCCATACAGATGTATTTAAGTTCCATGAAATCATCGATTCCATAGTGAGAGCCTTCTCTTCCTAATCCAGATTCTTTAACGCCACCAAATGGAGCTACTTCGTTTGAAATAACGCCTTCATTAATGCCAACCATTCCGTATTCTAAAGCTTCAGAGACGCGCCAGATACGATTGATATCTTTTGTATAGAAATAGGACGCTAATCCAAACTCAGTATCGTTTGCAAGTGTAATGGCTTCATCTTCGGTTTTGAATTTGAAAACCGGAGCAAGAGGTCCAAAGGTTTCCTCAGAGGCCATTTTCATTGATGTGTCAACATTACTTATAACGGTTGGCTCAAACATAGTGCCGCCATTCTCGTGAGGTTTTCCACCTGCAACAATGACTGCTCCTCTATCGACTGCATCTGCTAAATGGTCTTTCACTTTATCTAAAGCCTTGAAACTTATAAGTGGACCCTGGTTAATGCCTTCATCCATTCCATAACCTACATTGAGAGTTTTAACTGCTTCACCAAGTTTTTCAACGAACTGATCATAAATGCCTTCCTGGACAATAAAGCGGTTTGTACAGACGCAGGTTTGTCCCGTATTTCTGAACTTGGAGATCAGTGCACCAGACACGGCTGATTCTAAATCAGCGTCATCAAACACGATAAATGGAGCGTTACCACCCAGTTCCATAGATACTTTTTTCATAGTATCAGCACAGTTTCGAGTTAAGATTTTCCCAACCGCAGTCGAGCCTGTAAAAGAGAGTTTGCGAACAATTGGGCTGTCAGTCAATGCTTTTCCAATCTCACTTGAGTTGGTTCCAACAACAACATTTAAAATGCCCTTAGGAATTCCGGCTTGCTCTGAAAGTTCTGCGATAGCAAGTGCCGATAAAGGAGTCTCAGCAGCTGGCTTAATGACTACTGGGCAGCCTGCTGCTAGGGCAGGAGCGCACTTTCTTGTAATCATCGCTATCGGAAAATTCCATGGAGTAATGGATGCAACAACACCAATAGGCTGTTTGATAACTAAAATTCTTCTATCGTTTGCTGGCGTTGGAATGACATCACCATAGGTTCTCTTCCCTTCTTCAGCAAACCACTCGATAAATGATGCTCCATATCCAACCTCACCCCTAGCCTCTGCAATTGGCTTTCCTTGTTCAGCAGTCATTAAAATAGCAAGGTCTTCTTGGTTGGTCATAATCAAATCAAACCACTTTTTAAGAATGATAGCTCTCTCTTTGGCAGTTCTCGCTCTCCATGCAGGCCAGGCATTATTTGCTGCTTCAATGGCCTCGTCAGTCTCTTTTTTACCCATATCTGGAAGGGAACTAATAACCTCATTCGAATAGGCATTTGTGACATCAAAGCGTGATTTTGCATCATCGCCAACCCATTGACCGTTGACATAGCCATGCTCTTTTAAAAGACTAGAGTTCGTTAACATTTGTAATCCTTGTTCATATTGTATTGAAAGACGCTAATTATAATGGCCTAGAGAGAAAAAGTGTCTCTGAAACTGCTCAGAATTAGTTAGTTTGTTGTTTTTGTTTCCTGCCAATGAACGATGCAGCTATAACGCCGAGCGTCACCAGTCCAACAAGTATTGTTGAAACTGCATTGATTTCAGGTGTAACGCCAAGTCTTACCATTGAATAAATCTTCATAGGCAGAGTTGTAGAGCCCGGGCCTGAGGTAAAACTTGCAATCACAAGGTCATCAAGTGACAGTGTGAATGACAATAGCCAGCCAGCAATGACTGCGGGAAGAATGATGGGTAGCGTGATTAACATAAAAGTTTTGAAAGGCGTACAACCCAAATCAAGCGCAGCCTCGGTAATGCTATCATCGTAACTTGACATTCTGGATTGTATGACGACTGCCACATAGCACATTGAAAAGGTGATATGAGCAAGAGTTACGGTAAAAACTCCTCTATCAACGGCAAGTGCAACAAACATCAGCAAGGTAGATAGACCAATAATCACCTCAGGCATGACCATGGGCGCGTAGATCATTCCAGAAAAAAGAGTCCTACCTCTAAAGCTTCCAAAACGGGTCATGACTAGGCCTGCAATGGTTCCAAGAACTGTAGCCATGGTGGAAGAGATAAATGCAACCTTGATTGTTACCCATGCCGCATCTTTTATGCCCTGGTTTTGCATAAGTTCTCCATACCACTTGGTAGAAAATCCGCCCCAGACAGTGACTAATCTTGATTCATTAAAACTAAACAGTATGAGTAATATGATTGGAATGTAGAGAAAAGAAAATCCAATCACTAATGCAGCAATATTAAAGTTTCCAAACTTTTTCATGAGATCGCCTTTTCTTGTGATTTTTGATAGAGCATAATCGGGATGACCAGCAAGGCTAACAATATTATGGCCACCGCAGAGGCTACGGGCCAGTCTCGGTTATAGAAGAACTCGGTCCACAATACTTTTCCAATCATAAGGGTTTTGGTCCCTCCTAGAAGGTCTGGAATCACAAACTCACCCATGACAGGAATAAAGACCAAGAAGCACCCTGCAAGAATTCCAGGAATCGAGAGAGGAATCGTTACAGTCCAAAAAGTTTTAAAGGGTCTGCACCCTAAATCTGCTGCAGCCTCCAATAGACTCATATCCATTTTTTCTAAATTGGCATAAAGAGGCAAAATCATAAAAGGGAGATACGAGTATACAATTCCTATATAAACTGCAAGATCGGTATTCATTATGATGAGAGGCTTATCTATAATGCCAATGGACATAAGCGCTAAATTCAATAAACCCTCAGTTTTAAGGATTCCAATCCAGGCATAAACTCTGATTAAAAAGGAAGTCCAAAAGGGCAGAATAACAAGCATCAATAAGATACCTCTCCATCGAGTTGGCGCTTTGGCTACGCTGTATGCAATTGAATATCCAATAATTAAAGTGAGAATCGTAGAGATAATTGCAATTTTTAAGCTCGAGAGATAGGCTTTGATATAAAGAGAGTCACTAAATAAAAATAGGTAACTTTCTAGACTTGCACGAATAGAAGGAAGCAGGTAATCGCCCCACTCAAGAAGAGCTGTGTAGGGAGGTATTGCCATGATTGGCTCTGCAAGACTAATCTTTAAAACAAAGATAAAGGGCAGCATAAAAAACATTAACAGCCACAAATAGGGAATTGCTATAATAGCGCGCCGACCATTGAAAATGGATTTTAAGAGGCTTTGAGTTCTTTGATTACTACTCATTGGTATTTAAGATAGTAACACTACAGCAGAGTGAGGCTCCCAATGAAGATAGACTTCATCCTCCCACGTCAAGTGATGCTCCTCAGTCCTGACCCGATTAGCACGAATCGCTTTGAGAATTCTGCCACTATCAAGTCTCACATGGTAGGTAGAAAAGCTGCCGCCATAGGCAATATCCTCAATTAAACCTTTCAAAATATTATGCTGATTTTTAGGCTTCTTTTTTGATATTTCAAGTTTTTCAGGCCTGATTGCAAACCACATTTCATCTCCAGTCGATGCGCCAACCTCCTGTGTTGCAAAAACTATCGAGTCTGAGTCATCTGAGTGCAGCTGAGTGCCTACATCGTTTTGACCTTTGTAGATTCCCCTAAGAATATTAACGTCTCCAATAAAGTCAGCTACATCCTTATTGACCGGCGCTTCATAAATCTCTGTAGGGGTTGCTACTTGAATTAAGTTTCCAGAGTCCATAACACCAATGCGACTTGAGACTGTCATTGCTTCTTCTTGGTCATGGGTTACGATCACAAAGGTCACTTCAAGTTTTTCTTGAATATCCATGAGTTCAAACTGAGTTTGCTCTCTGAGTCTCTTATCAAGCGCTCCCAATGGTTCATCAAGAAGCAATAATTTTGGCCGTTTAGCTAGACTCCTGGCAAGAGCAACGCGTTGACTTTGTCCTCCCGAAAGCTGATTCGGTTTTCTCTTTGCAAAATCACTAAGCTCTACAAGTTCAAGCATTTCTTCAACTCTCTGATTAATTTCATTAGCGGGAAGATTATCTTGCTTCAGCCCAAAAGCTATATTTTTCTCAACCGTCATGTGAGGAAACAAAGCGTAGGATTGAAACATCATATTGATAGGTCTTAGATGAGGAGGAATCTCAGATATGTCCTCGCCATCCAGCAGAATTCTCCCTTCAGATACTTTTTCAAATCCTGCAAGCATTCGAAGTAAAGTTGTTTTGCCGCAACCTGAGGGACCTAGTAATGAGAAAAACTCATTCTTGTAAATATCTAAATTAAGATGGTCTATGGCTGTAAAGTCACCAAACTTCTTAGTTACATTTTCAATTTGAATATAGGGCTTTTGAGATGGGTCAAGCCATGGATTGACCGAAGGTAATTCAGACATAATGATTTAATTAAAAGAGTAAAAACCATCATGATGCTTAGCATCACGATGGTTTTTTTGATTTAAGGTTACTGACCAGTAGTAACTTTAGTCCAAGTGCGAGTAATTACTCTTTGTGATCTTGCGTCATAGGTAGGGCTAATGTATAAGCCTGCCATGACTTCAGGAGTTGGATAAACCGCAGGATCATTCAATAGCTCTTCATCCAGTAATGGCTGTGAGGCTAAGTTACCGTTTGCATACCAAACGTAGTTTGTAGCTGTTGCAATCTGCTCTGGATCCATAATCCAGTTGATGTACTTGTGTGCATTAGCAGTGTTAGGCGCATCCTTAGGAACAGCTAACTGATCAAACCACATGAGTGCTCCCTCTTCAGGAATTGAGTAGACGATTTCAACGCCATTTTCAGCATCCCATGCAGCATATTGAGCCATGAAGATATCACCTGACCAACCTACAACTAGACAGATATCTCCATTTGCGAGAGCATCAATGTATTGCGATGAATGAAATTTTTGAATGTGCGGTCTAACTGCAGTTAAGACGGCTTCAGCTTTCGCTATCACGTCAGAGTCTGTACTTCTTGGATCCTCACCGAGATAAGCAAGCGCTGCTGGAATAATTTCAGTAGGCGCATTGAGTAAGTGGACTCCGCAGTCCGCGAATTTAGAAACAACATCTGGATCAAACACCATAGCAAGAGATGATGTTGGAGCATTCTCCATTCTTTCATTAATCATGCCTTCGTTATAACCAATTCCAGTTGTTCCCCACATATAGTTGACTGAGTAGTCATTGAGAGGACCAAACTGCGCAACCTGGTCTTCGATATCACTCCACATGTTACCAATATTGGATAATTTTGATTTATCGAGCTTTTGGAATACTCCAGCTTGAATTTGTCGAGCCAAGAAGCTGCTTGATGGAACAACAACGTCATAGCCAGAGCCGCCAGCCAGAAGCTTAGCCTCAAGAACTTCATTTGAGTCGAATACGTCATACACCACTTTAATGCCTGTTGCAGCTGTGAAATCCTCATTAACTTGCTCGTCAATATAATCAGACCAGTTAAGAACATTCACCACTTCTTCTGCAATTACTGCCTGAGCTGAAAATGTTAGTGCTCCAGCTATGAGCAGTTTGTTTAACTTATTTTTCATTCTATTTCTCCTTTTGTTTTTACTTTTAACTAATTGGATTATATTAAATTTTTGTATTTAATAATCACCTTTTTTTAATTACAATCCAGTTTCTTTTATAAATGTCTCAAATATGAATTGTATTCAAAATCTGTAACAGTGCTTTCAAACCTGCTAATTTCGTGTTCTTTTACAACTTGAAAAGACTTTTGGAATTGCTCTCCAAAAAATTTCTTCACCACTTTTGATTTACTGGTTTTTTCAACTGCTTCTCTCCAGGTAATTCCTAGCTCAGCTTTGTGTTGAGCGTGAGCATTACCAATCGTCTCTTTACCAAGTGGGTATTTGTTCTCTATACCTGATAGCACGCTTGAGAGTATTGATGCAAAAACTAAGTAGGGGTTTGAGTCAGCACTTGGAAGCCTGAATTCTAGTCTTGTAGCGCTTGAAGATGCCTCAGGAATTCTGATCAGGGCTGTTCTGTTTTCATGACCCCAGCTGAGAGTTGTAGGAGCATGGTCAGCATTATGAACTAGCCTTCTAAATGAGTTCGAGTGTGAAGCATAAAATGATAGAAAGTCAGGGGTTGTTTTTAGAAGACCGCCAATCGCATCAGCAAAAATACCTTTTGGTTGATTGCTTGCATCAAGCTCGAATAAATTGTTACCCTTATTGTCAATAATACTTAGGTGGGCGTGCATGCCATTACCTGCTTCCTCTGAAAATGGCTTAGCCATAAAAGTAGCGTTTAGGTTAAATTTTTTGGCGCAGTTCTTTATCGATCTTTTCATTAAAAAAGCTTGGTCAGCCATCAGAAGTGGGTCATCATGATGAAGCAAGTTAATTTCAAATTGACCTGGGGCGCACTCTGCAATTGCTGTTTCGGATGGAATGGCAAGTGATTTAGCACTTTTATCAACCAGATCAAAGAAATCCTCAAAATCATCCATGACATTGAGGTTGAGTAATTGAACTTCTCTGTAGCGCCTGTTAGTTCCAGGAATCAATGGCATTTGCGGATGGCCATGTTTTGTGAGCTGCTTGTCAATTAGATAAAATTCTATTTCGGGTGCGATGACTGGTCTGAGCCCATGCTTGTCAAACCGGCTCAAAACACTTTTAAGTATGTTTCGAGAGTCAGCATATATAGCCTCACCATCACTATCTTCCATGCTGACAAGGCACTGGGCAGTTTGATTTGAGCTCCATGGCGTTAATGCAAGTGAGTTTTCGACCACCCTACAAATTGCATCTCCGTCTCCAGTCGTCATGACGAGACCTGTCCCCTTAGGATTATCACCCCAAATATCAAGAACATAGCTTGATACTGGCATTTTTAAGCCGCCATTAACAGCCTTAATTAGCGTTTTAGGAGATGCACTCTTGCCCCTTGCAATTCCATTGAAGTCGACATAAATGAATTCAATTTTTTTTAGATCGGGGTTTTCAGAAAGAAATTTTTCTGCAAAGTTTTTCATAAATTAGTCTATTAACATTCTTTAAAATCGTAATTTTTCAAGACAAAATATAAAATATTTATTGCCAGAAAGTAAAAAAAGATTACACTATATCATCTAATTAGAAAAGACAAAATTAATTAAATATTTTTTTGGAATGATTTCAACTTAATTAAGGAAAGAATATGTCATCAAGTACTTCAGCCCTTCAGCAAAAAAATGCGAAGCACCTCATTCAATCATTCAGTGATTTAAGTTATATCAAAAATCCTGAATCAACCCATATCATTAGTCGCGCAGATGGCGTTTATATTTATGATAACGATGGTAAGAAAATTCTAGATAGTATGTCTGGATTATGGTGCGTCAATATGGGGTATGGACAGCAATCAATCATTAAAGCAGTCAATGATCAAATGAAAGAGCTAGTCTACTACAATAACTTTTTTGGCTCTAGTCATCCATCAGCAATTAAGTTATCTGAGATGATTGCCGATAAAACGCCTGAGGGAATGAACAAGGTTTATTTTTGTGGTTCAGGCTCTGAGGCAAATGATACTGTTGTCAGGCTTGCAAGGCACTACTGGGCAGCTCGCGGCAATCCATCAAAGTCTGTTATTATCAGTCGAACAAATGCTTACCATGGTTCAACCATGGCCGGTGCGAGTTTAGGAGGGATGAGTGCTATGCATGCGCAAGGAGGCCTTCCAATAGCAGATATCGAGCATATCGATCAGCCGTATTACTATGATGCATGTGTTGAGGCTGGTGGAAAGATTGATGCCGATGAATTTGGACTAAAAATGGCGCAGAGTTTAGCTCATAAAATTGATGAGCTCGGTGAAGACCGCGTTGCAGCATTTATTGCTGAGCCAATTCAAGGCGCGGGAGGCGTTATTATTCCTCCAAAAACCTACTGGCCTGCTATTAGCAAGATTTGTAAGGATAGAAATATTCTTTTAGTAGCTGATGAAGTGATTTGTGGTTTCGGAAGAACTGGAGAATGGTTTGGGTCAGGACACTTTAATTTTAAGCCTGATTTAATGCCTTTTGCTAAAGGCGTAACTTCTGGATATTTGCCAGTTGGTGGTGTGATTGTTAGAGATGATATTGTTGATGTATTGGTGGCTGCTAATCAAGAGTTTGCTCATGGCTACACCTATTCTGGCCACCCAGCATGTATGGCAGCAGCTGTTGCTAATCTTGAGCTAATGGAGAATACAAACATCCTTAATCAAGTAAAAAATAATACTGGACCTTATTTGGCGAGTAAGTGGAAAGAGTTAGAGAATCATCCATTGGTTGGTGAGGCAAGACATCTTGGAATGCTGGCAGCGATTGAAATAGTTGAAGATAAAGAGAACTGTAAACGATTTGAAAATAGTGGGGAGGTTGTTGGAATTTGTCGTGATTTATGTTACGAGAATGGCATAGTCATGAGAGCCATTAAAAATAAGATGGTTATAGCTCCTCCATTAATTTGCAATAATGACCATATTGATGAAATTCTTGAGAAGGTTTGGAAGTGTCTCGATTTGACAGAGAAATCAATCAAATAATTTTTATAGAGTGCAATCATACTACCAGGCTTCAAGAAATTTTGAGATAGACCAGCCAGCCCTTAATGGAGATCATGAGGCAGATGTTTGTATCATTGGAGGAGGTTATACAGGTTTGTCGTCTGCTCTTTACCTTGCAAATGAGGGTGTCAAAGTTCTTCTTATAGAATCTAACAAAATAGCATCAGGAGCCTCAGGCGCCAATGGAGGTCAGGTTTCTGGAGGAATGAGGAGAGATCAATTCTATTTAGAAAAAGCTTTGGGATTTCAAAAAGCCAAAGCTTTGTGGAGTATTGGAGAAGGGGCAAAGTACCACGCCAAAGATTTGATTGATAAATACCAAATTCAGTGTGACTTCAAGAAGGGAATCGCTCATCCGAACCATAAACAGAAATATTGTGAAGAGTCAAAGCGCTATGTTGATCATATGATTAATAAATATGACTACAAAGATATGGTCTATTTAAGCGACAATGAAATGAGAGAAGTAACGGGTTCGGATACTTATTTTGGTGGAAGTTATGACGAGGGTGAGGCACACTGTCATCCACTTAATTATGCTCTTGGAATAGCTAAGGCAGCACTTTCAGCAGGTGCTAATATCTTTGAAAGTACTGCTGCGATAAGATATAAGATTCATAATAATTACGTCAGAGTTAAAACACAAAATGGATCTATAAAAGCTGAACGAGTTATTCTTGCATGTAATGGTTATCTTGAAAACCTTGAGAAGCGTTTGACCTCAAAAATTCTACCTATGAACAATTATATTGTTGCTACAAAGCCCCTTGATGATGACATAGTTAAAAAAATAAATCCTCGTGATATTGCTTTTGCTGACTCACGATTTGTCATTAATTACTTTCGTTTAAGTGCTGATAAGCGTTTGCTTTTTGGGGGTGGAGAGAATTATTCTAAAAATTTATCTAAAAATATAGTGCCAATCGTGACTAAGCCTTTAGAAAAAATTTATCCGTTTCTCAAAGGAGTTAAGATTGACTATGCATGGGGCGGAAAACTTGCTATAACTATGAATCGTTTACCATTTTTTACAACACTTCATAATGACAAAGTTATATCAGCCCAAGGTTACTCGGGTCAAGGTGTTGCACTAGCAAGCTATTCTGGAAAAATAGTTTCTGAGAAAATAACTGGTGATGGAGAAACTTTTGATATTATGTCCAGTATTCCAAGACAAAGTTTTCCTGGAGGTAGGTTTTTACGAAACCCCAGCATGAAAATTGGAATGCTTTATTATTCACTACTGGATAGAATCTAGAAAGAGAAATTAAATGAGTATTGATGACTTTGAAGAGATGAAAACGGACCAGGCTTTTACAAAAAAAAGCCTATATAGCAGAGCAAATGAAATGACTTATGGAGGCGCTTTAAGCTTTCTTAGGCGCAAGTATACTAAAGATTTAACTGGGGTTGATATTGCTGTCAGCGGTATTCCTTATGACGCTGCAACTAGCTTCAGGCCAGGTGCAAGATTTGGACCTAAAGCAATTAGAGAGGCATCGGTTCAGCTTGCTGAATTACTTGCATTTCCTGATGGAATTGATCCATTTAAGACGTTGGCCGTGACAGATTATGGAGACTGCGAACTAGACTATGGATTTCATGGAAACATAGTTTCTGAGATTGAAAATCATGCAAAAATTATCTTAGATTCGGGTGCTGAAATGCTCACTTTTGGTGGCGATCATTTTGTCACCTATCCACTTTTGAGAGCTCATGCTGTGAAACACGGCCCAATAGCCCTTGTACATTTTGATGCGCATACTGATACATGGCCAGATGAGGATGGTAGGCTTGATCATGGAACTATGTTTTCTCGAGCAATAAAAGAGAACTTAATTGATACTGAGCACTCTATACAGATTGGAATTAGAACTCACAACAGTAATACCAAAGGCGTAAAGATTCTTGATGCTCCATGGGTCCATGAAAATGGAGTTAAGGAAGTTATCGCAAAAATCATTGAAACTGTCAAGGATCGACCTGCCTATCTTACTTTTGATATCGATGGTCTCGATCCAGCCTATGCCCCAGGAACTGGAACTCCTGTTGCAGGTGGGCTAACTTCAGCGCAAGCCTTGGGCATTATTAGAGGTTTGGAAACTATTAACTTTATAGGCGCGGATGTTGTTGAAGTGGCCCCTGCCTATGATCATGCTGATATAACTGGCATTATAGCTGCAACAATTGCGCATGACTATTTGGCCCTAAGGGCAAAACAAAAAAGAAGCCAAGAGAAATAAATCAAATAAAAAATATAATGAAAATAGGAATACTTTTAGTAGGTAGAGCATCAGAGGATTTAGTCGAAAAGTACGGAACATATGCTGAAATGCTTATTGCACTGATTAACTCAGAAGGCCAGACCTTTAAATTCAAAACATTTAATATTCTTGATTCTGTGTTTCCAGAAAACCATTCAATTTGCGATGGCTGGATCGTTACTGGCTCCCCTCATGGTGTTTATGAGGATCACCCATGGATTCCAACTGTGAGTCAATTGATCAATGATATCTATAATGCTAATATGCCCATTTTTGGAGTCTGTTTCGGACATCAATTGATTGCTCAGGCTCTTGGTGGGCGAGTTGAAAAATCTATCAAAGGATGGGGTTTAGGTCTTCACACCTATGAAATAAATAATAAAGCAGACTATATGGGCAATTTGTCTGAAGAAGTGACTCTTAATATTTGCCACCAAGACCAAGTACTCGAGGTTCCTGAGGGCGCGACGATATATGCTCGCTCTCAATTTTGTGAAAATGCAGGATTCTATATTAAAGATAAGGTTCTAACTATGCAAGCTCATCCGGAATTCTTGGTAGACTTTATTAAAGCACTTTTAAATGCTAGACGAGATGTAACCATTCCAAAGGAGTTTGTTGACCCTGCACTTGTCAAACTAAACTCATACCCAGATACTGTTCAATCTAATCAGTTTGCAGAGACAATTAGGAAGTTTTTTCAAGTTAGATTCTGATAAGCTTCAGATGCTTTTTTGGTAATGTATTTTCCAATTGGTATTGCTGATGTTGCAGCTGGAGAGGGAGCATTGCACACATGAATAGAGCGTTTACTTTCTGCAAATAAAAAGTCATGAACAAGTGTTCCATCCTCTAGTACCGCTTGAGCCCTAATTCCTGCAGGGTATGGTTTGAGGTCATTCAGCTTAATTTGAGGACTATATTTTTGCACTTCTTTTAGATAGCCCCGTTTAAATAATGAATTTCTCATTTCATATAAACCAGATTTAAAGTTCTTTTTAATTACATTATGAAACCCTTTAAAAGATAAGAAACTGAGAGTATCCTTTACACTGAAATTAAATTTACTATAACCCTCACGCTTAAATCCTAAAACTGCATTTGGGCCAACAGTAATACCTCCATCAATCATTCTAGTTAAATGCACACCCAAGAAAGGCAGGCTAGGATCAGGGATTGGATAGATTAGATGCTTAAAAAGGCTGTTATGCTGCTTTTTAAGTCTGTAGTATTCGCCTCGAAAAGGGATAATTCGAAAGTTAATTTTGATGTCAAGTAACTTTGCAACTCTGTCAGCCATGAGTCCGGCACAGCAAATGAGATACTTTGAAAAAATCTGCTCATTTGAAGTGATTATTTTGATTTGATTCTTACTCTCATCTAAATTAACAACCTCTGTATTCAGTAAAAATTCTCCACCAATCGATTCAAACTCTTCTATCATTTTTTTTGTGATTAATTTGTAGTCAACAATTCCAGTTGATTTGACTAGAATCGCTCCAATTCCAGCAATATTAGGCTCAATTTTATGAAGCTCTTCTTGATCTAAAATCTCAACCTCTATTTGATTAACTTTGCATCTTTCAAATAGTTTGTCCATTCTTTCTAGCTCAAGAGCAGTTGTGGCAACAAGTAATTTTCCACATTGCTCAAAGGGAATACCATGGGTATTACAAAATGCAATCGTATCTTTAAGTCCCTCTCTGCAAAACTCTGCTTTCAAACTGCCGGGTTCGTAATAAACACCTGCATGAATCACACCACTATTATGGCCAGTTTGATGTTGCGCAAAAGAGTCCTCTTTTTCTAGAAGCAAGACTCGTTTTTCAGGGTACTTGGTTTTCAATGAAAGTGCAGTAGAAACGCCTACAATGCCCCCACCCAAAACAACATAGTCAAAGAGTACACCGTTAGACATAGCAATAATATGATAGAAATACTAAATAATTATATAGTCTGTTGATAAAGGTTAATTAAAAACACCTCTCTGGCGAAGTAGCTCACGATGAAGATTTTTGTTGGCAGTAAATTTATCTCTTCCATGGAGCCAAAAGTAATTATTGATTATAAGCATACTGCCCTCATTCAGTTTAACACTATAGGTGGCACTATCATTCTCGAGGGATTCTCCTAGCTCATAGAGGTAAAGACCCTGTTCCATATTCTTTGGCTCAACAAATTGATCAATATATGACATGATTGGCTTACCATCCTCATCTTCATCTAAGAAAATAGGATGAGTAGTTTTATAATTCACATTTTTACTTGAGGGCGAGCTCCACTGAAGGTTTTCTTTGGCCAAGGGGTGTTCATAAAACTTTTGCAAGTCAGTCCAATCATCGAGGTGCAGCAACAGCGACTCTCCACCTTCAACATTAGATTCTATGATTTTCTGCATAATCACCCAGTCAGTTTTTTCCTGCACATAGGTGCCATCATTATGAAGCTCCATTCTTCTGTGAGCTTGTCGAAGATAACTGTCACTGTTGTCGTCATTTTTGACGCTAAATCTAGCATAGAATTTTCCTGACATAGAATCAAGATTTGGCATTCCAATTAAATGTGAAACTGCAGTTGAGAGAAGAATATTAAAGTCTATGAAATCCTCACTTTTAGTCTCCTCTTCGCTATTACCTTCGCATTCTAATAATATGGCTCCGATTAATCGATTATGAAGATTGTCTAGAAGCAGGGCGCCTAATTTGTTATTAGTTAGTTCATTAAGAGTATTAGCAATATGAAAGCGAAGAAAGGGCTTATATTCAATCGCTTGGACATTAAACCTCTTTAATTCAGCTTTGAAATTTTCAGTGATGCCTTTTGAAAGCTTAATTACCTTTAAACGAGGCTGGTTCAAACTGGTTTCTTCAGTAAAGGGGTTACTATAGTGACTAGAGTTGGTCATAACTTAATAGCAGTAAATTGAAGTGGCCTTGAAAATTTTGAAGGAATACTGTGCTCATTTTCAAAAAGAATTGGAGCTAAGGCCTTGAGCATATCTTCATAGACATCTCTTTTAAAGTTAATCACCTCATCAACAGGTTTCCAATAATCTACCCATTTCCAGTCATCAAAC